>NZ_JBJGZI010000030.1:0-60732 GCF_054050455.1 Geodermatophilus sp. SYSU D00684
GGGGGGGGCGGGGGGGGGGCCCGGCGCCGGGCCGCCCCCCCCCCCCCCCCCCGCCCCCCCCCCCCCCCCCCCCCCCCCCCCCCCCCCGGGCCGCCGCTGGCCGTCCTCGCGCTCACCGTCGGCACGCTGGTCGCCGACGTGCTCACCGGTTCGTCGCTGGAGCTCGACGGGCTGCTCGGCTACGACGCGATCGTCGCCGGGCGGTTCACCGGCTACGGCAACCTCACCTCCGGCCTGCTGTCGGGAGCCGCGCTGGTCGGCACCGCCGTCGTCGCCACCGCCGCCGGCCGCCGCGCCGGCGCCGGGCGGGACGACCGCGGGCGGCGGGCCCGGCGGGTCACCGGCGCCGTCGTCCTGGGCGCCGGGCTGGTCACCGTGGCGCTGGTCGGCGCGCCGGGGCTGGGCCGCGACTTCGGCGGCGTGCTCGCGGTGCTGCCCGGCTTCCTGCTGCTGGCCATGCTGCTCACCGGCGTGCGGGTGACCGTGGTGCGGCTGGCCGCGGTGCTCGGCGCCGGGGTGGTCGCCGTCGGCACGCTCGCGTTCCTGGACTGGCTGCGACCGGCCGCCGAGCGCAGCCACCTCGGCCGGTTCGTCGAGCAGCTGCTCACCGGCGAGGCGTGGACGGTGGTCAGCCGCAAGGCGTCGGCCAACGTCGACATCCTGCTGGGCAGCGCGCTGGCGTGGATGCTGCCGGTGGCGCTGGTGGCCGCCGTCTGGCTGGTGCGCGGCCGCCGGCCGGCGCTGCTGCGCGGCCCCGGCCTGCTCCGCGACGGCGGCTCGGGCCTGCGCCCGGCCGACGCCGCCGTGCTGCGCGCCGGGCTGGTCGCCGCGGCGCTGAGCCTCGCGCTGGGCGCCGCCGTCAACGACTCCGGCGTCGCGCTGCCCGCGACCGCCGCCGCGCTGCTCGTGCCGCTGCTGGTGACGCTGGCCACGACCGCGCCGGGCCGGCGGGGCGTGCCCGCCGGTGACCGGGGCGAGGACCCGGATCGTGTTACGGTGGGTTCCCGTGGGTCGACCTGGAATGCGTGATCGCGGGCTCCTCCACAACTCCCAGCCGACGAAGTTCGTCTTCGTCACCGGTGGAGTTGTCTCCTCTCTCGGCAAGGGCCTGACGGCCAGTTCCCTCGGCGCTCTGCTGTCCGCCCGCGGCCTGCGGGTGACCATGCAGAAGCTGGACCCGTACCTCAACGTGGACCCGGGGACGATGAACCCGTTCCAGCACGGCGAGGTCTTCGTCACCGAGGACGGCGCGGAGACCGACCTCGACGTCGGTCACTACGAGCGCTTCCTCGACACCGACCTCGGCCGGCGCTCGAACGTCACCACCGGGCAGGTCTACTCCGACGTGATCGCCAAGGAGCGGCGCGGCGAGTACCTGGGTGACACCGTGCAGGTCATCCCGCACATCACCAACGAGATCAAGTCCCGCATCCTCGCCGCGGCCGAGTCCGGCACCGACGACGACCAGGGCGTCGACGTCGTCATCACCGAGATCGGCGGCACGGTCGGCGACATCGAGTCGCTGCCCTTCCTCGAGGCCGCCCGGCAGGTGCGCCACGAGATCGGCCGGGACAACTGCTTCTTCCTGCACATCTCGCTGGTGCCCTACATCGCGCCGTCGGGCGAGCTCAAGACCAAGCCGACGCAGCACTCGGTGGCCGCGCTGCGCAACATCGGCATCCAGCCCGACGCGCTGGTCTGCCGCGCCGACCGCGAGATCGGCACCGGCCTCAAGCGCAAGATCAGCCTGATGTGCGACGTCGACGCCGAGGGCGTCATCTCCTGCCCCGACGCGCCGTCGATCTACGACATCCCCAAGGTGCTGCACCGCGAGGGCCTGGACGCCTACGTCGTCCGCCGGCTGGGCCTGCCCTTCCGCGACGTCGACTGGACCGTGTGGGGCGACCTGCTCGAGCGGGTGCACCGCCCGAAGCAGACGGTGACGATCGCGCTGGTCGGCAAGTACGTCGACCTGCCCGACGCCTACCTGTCGGTCAGCGAGGCGCTGCGCGCGGGCGGGTTCGCCCACCGCGCCCGGGTGCAGATCCGCTGGGTGCCCTCCGACGACTGCCAGACCCCCGAGGGGGCGGCGGCCGCGCTGTCCGACGTCGACGGGGTGTGCGTCCCCGGCGGGTTCGGCGTCCGCGGCATCGAGGGCAAGCTCGGCGCGATCCGCTACACCCGGACCAACGGCATCCCGACCCTGGGGCTGTGCCTGGGCCTGCAGTGCATGGTCATCGAGTACGCCCGCAACGTGGCCGGGCTCGAGCAGGCCAACTCCGCCGAGTTCGACCCCGACACCCCCGACGCCGTCATCGCCACCATGGCCAGCCAGGTCGACGTCATCGCCGGCGAGCGCGGGCTGGGCGGCACCATGCGGCTGGGCAGCTACCCGGCGCACCTGCTCAAGGGCTCGCAGGCCGCGGCGGCCTACGGCTCGACCGAGATCACCGAGCGGCACCGGCACCGCTACGAGGTGGCCAACGCCTACCGCGACCGGCTCTCCGACGCCGGCCTGGTGTTCAGCGGCACCTCGCCCGACGGCCTGCTCGTCGAGTTCGCCGAGCTGCCGCGCGAGGTGCACCCGTTCTTCGTCGGCACGCAGGCCCACCCGGAGCTCAAGAGCCGGCCCACCCGCCCGCACCCGCTGTTCGCGGCCTTCGTCGACGCGGCCATCGACCGCGCCGAGTCGGCCCGGCTGCCGGTGCCCGTGGAGGCCGAGGCGGAGAAGGTCGGGATCTGAGGTGACCGAGCCGGCCGCCGACGGCGACTACCGCGTCCTCGGCAGCGAGACGGTCTACGAGGGCCGGGTCATCACGCTGGTCAAGGACACCGTCGCCATGCCCGGCGGCGGCGACGGCGTGCGCGAGGTGGTCCGCCATCCGGGCGCGGTCGCCGTCGTCGCGCTGGGCGACGACGGGCAGGTCGTGCTGCTCCGGCAGTACCGGCACCCGGTCGGCGGCTACCTGTGGGAGCTGCCCGCCGGCCTGCGCGACGCCGACGGCGAGCCGCCGCTGGAGACGGCGAAGCGGGAGCTGGCCGAGGAGGTGCGGATGGCCGCCGAGCGGTGGTCGCTGCTCACCACCAGCTTCAGCACCCCGGGCTTCTGCGACGAGCTGGTGCTGGTCTACCTCGCCGAGGGCCTGTCCGACGTCGACCGGCCCGAGGGCTTCACCGTGGAGCACGAGGAGCTGGACATGACCGTCGAGCGGGTGCCGCTGGACGAGGCGGTGCAGCGGGTGTTCGACGGGCGGATCCGCAACGCCGCCGCCGTCATCGGTCTGCTCGCCGCCGCCCAGCACCGCGCCGCGGGCCCGCGGCTGCGCCCCGTCGACGCCACGTAGCGGCGCCGGCTTCCGTCGAGATCACGCGATCTCGGCGGGTTGGCCGGCGTGTCGCCGACGAGATCACGCGATCTCGACGAGCGGCGTCAGCCGATGACGACGGGGCTGGACCAGCCGACCTGCTGGTACTCGGTGACCTGCGTGCCGGCGTCGAGGACGAGCTCCTCGAGCCAGAAGACGTAGGGGACGCCGCTGGTCAGCCCGCCGATGCTCGCGGTCACCTCGCCGCAGTCCCCGCGCTGCCCGACGGTCACCTGCGGCGGCGCCGGCTGGGGACCGCTCACCAGCTGCTGGCTGACCGCCGTCACCCGGTAGCCCTGCACGGACTCCCGGCCGTCGGCCTGCCAGCTCACCGTCGCCGACCCCACCCCGGGGACGACGCCCGGCGGCACCTGGCGCAGGCTGCCGTACCCGCCGCACTGCGCGGGCGGCGGCGTGGTCCGCAGCGGCTCGCCGTGCGGGACCAGCGGGCTCGGCACCTCGACGTGCAGCCGGCGCGGGACCGGAAGCGCGAGCACCGGGGCGTCGACCACCGGCTCCGGCGCGTCCGCCACGGTCCGGGGCACGTCCGCGACGCGCGCGGGCTCCGGGCCGTCGGCGGTGCCCGCGTTGCGGAACGGCGCCCAGGACGCGGTCACCTGCGCGGCGAGGTCCGTGGCCGGCGCCGACAGCACGACCAGCCCCACCGCCGCCACGGCGGCCACCCGCCCGGCGACCCCGCCGGCCGACGGGCTCCGCCGCCGTCTCGCTCGTCCCACGGACACCTCCCGGCTCGGGAGGGGACATCGGCACCGGCGGTCGCGGACTCAACCCGAGAGCGGCGGCGCGGACGACGGGGCGCCGGGCCCGGGCGCCGACGTGGCACCGGACCCTGGCGCGGACGACGTCGGCCCGGAGCCGACGGCGTCCGGCGCGGGCAGCCGCAGCCCCAGCCGCCCGGCCTCCAGCGCGGCCAGCGCCCGCACCGCGGCGGGGTCGCCGGCCCGCCAGGCCGCGCCGGTCCCCGGCGGCAGCGCGGCCAGCCGGGGGAGCGGGGCGGTGGCGACGGCGCGGGCGGCGAGCAGGTGCAGGTCCGGGTGAGGGCCGGCGGCCAGCCGCTGCACCGCCGTCGCCTCCTGCACCCAGCGCAGCCGCCACGGCAGCCAGCGCAGCAGCAGCCAGCCCACCGGCAGCGCCACCAGGACGACGGCGAGGACGAGCGCGAGCGTGCCGACGGCGTCCTGCGCCGCCTGGCCGGCGCCGCGCACGGAGCCCGCGGCGTCGCCGAGCGCGTCGAACGGCGAGGACAGCTCGTCCCCGACGACCGGCACGTCCTGCGCGGCGTCCGCGGCCGAGCCCATGCTGTCGGCGACCGACGTCCCGAGGTCCTCCACCGCCCGGCCGGGGGCGGCCAGCGCCAGCACCGCCCCGTGCACCGCGCGCGCCACCAGCACCCACAGCACGGCCCAGGCCAGCAGTCCGGCGTCGGCCCCCACCTGGCGCAGGCGGTGGTCGGGTCGGGCGGCGTACAGGCGCATCAGCGGGTCCTCCCGGGGGTCAGGCGGCGCGGTCCGGCCCCCGCCATCGTCGGCGCTGCGCGCGGTCCCGGCAGCGCGGGGGCGGCCAGGCTCTAGGGTCCGGAGTGAGCTCCCTCACCCGGGAGCGGACGACAGGCGCGGGCCGACGACCTCGGCCCGGTCGACATCCAGGAGTGGTCATGCGCGTCGGGGTGCCCCGCGAGGTCAAGAACAGGGAGTACCGGGTGGCGTTGACCCCGGCCGGGGTCACGGAGCTGACCCGGGCCGGGCACACGGTGCTCGTCGAGCAGGGCGCGGGGGAGGGCAGCTCCATCCCCGACGCCGACTACACCGCCGCCGGCGCGCGGATCGTCGCGAGCGCCGACGACGTCTGGGCCGACGCCGACCTGCTGCTCAAGGTCAAGGAGCCGGTCGAGGAGGAGTACGGGCGGCTGCGCGCCGGGCAGACGCTGTTCACCTACCTCCACCTGGCCGCCTCGCGGGCGTGCACCGAGGCGCTGGTCGCCTCCGGCACCACCGCGATCGCCTACGAGACGGTGCAGACGGCCGGCGGGGCGCTGCCGCTGCTCGCGCCGATGAGCGAGGTCGCCGGGCGGATGGCGCCGCAGGTCGGCGCGCACAGCCTCGAGCGCGCGCACGGCGGCCGCGGCGTCCTGCTCGGCGGGGTGTCGGGCGTCTACGCGGCCAAGGTCGTCGTCATCGGCGCCGGGGTGTCGGGCATGAACGCCGCGACCATCGCCCTGGGCATGCAGGCCGAGGTCGTCGTCCTCGACCGCGACGTCGACAAGCTGCGCGCGGCCGACCGCGTCTACCGCGGCCATCTGCAGACGGTGACCTCCAACGCCTACGAGGTCGAGCGGGCCGTCCTCGACGCCGACCTGGTGATCGGCGCGGTGCTGGTGCCCGGCGCCAAGGCGCCCACGCTGGTGAGCAACGAGCTGGTCAGCCGGATGAAGCCGGGGTCGGTGCTCGTCGACATCGCCGTGGACCAGGGCGGGTGCTTCGAGGACTCCCGTCCCACGACACACGACGACCCGACCTTCCGGGTGCACGAGTCGGTGTTCTACTGCGTGGCGAACATGCCCGGCGCCGTCCCGAACACCTCCACGCACGCGCTGACCAACGTGACGCTGCCCTACGTCATGGCCCTGGCCGAGCAGGGGACGCGGGCGGCCGTCGCCGCGGACCCGGCGCTCGCGCACGGCGTCAACGTCGTCGCCGGGCAGGTGACGCTGTCCGAGGTCGCCGAGGCGCACGGGATGACCGCCGTGCCCCGGGAGGAGGTCCTGTCCTGACCGCGACGCTGGGTGCCGGTCCCGACGTGGAGCGGGTGGTCGGCGGCTACCTCGACCACCTCGCCGTCGAGCGCGGGCTGGCCGCCAACACCATCGCCTCCTACCGGCGGGACCTGCGCCGGTACGCGCGGTTCCTCGCCGACGCCGGGGTGCGGGGCCTGGGGGAGGTCGCGGAGAGCGACGTCTCCGGCTTCCTCGCGGCGCTGCGGGCCGGCGACGACGAGCACCCGCCGCTGTCGGCCACCTCGGCCGCGCGCGCCGTCGTCGCCGTCCGCGGGCTGCACCGCTTCGCGCTGCTGGACGGGCTGGTGCCCGGCGACGTCGCCGCGGAGGTGCGCCCGCCCGCGCCGGCGCGGCGGCTGCCCAAGGCGATCCCGGTCGAGGCGGTGGTGGCGCTGATCGAGGCGGCCGGGTCGGTGGAGGGCCCGCGCGGGCTGCGGGACCGGGCGCTGCTCGAGGTGCTCTACGGCACCGGCGCGCGGATCTCCGAGGCGGTCGGCCTCGCCGTCGACGACCTCGACCGCGGCCAGGCCGTGGTGCGGCTGGCCGGCAAGGGCGGCAAGGAGCGGATCGTCCCGGTGGGCAGCTTCGCGCTGCGCGCCGTCGAGGAGTACCTGGTGCGCGCCCGCCCGGCGCTGGCCATGGCGGGGGCGAGGGCCGGGCGGGGCGGCGTCCGGGGCGGGCGGCTGTTCCTCAACGCCCGCGGCGGGCCGCTGTCGCGGCAGAGCGCCTGGGCGATCCTGCGGTCGGCGGCCGAGCGGGCCGGGCTGGACCTCGACCACGTCTCGCCGCACACGCTGCGGCACTCGTTCGCCACCCACCTGCTCGACGGCGGCGCCGACGTCCGCGTGGTGCAGGAGCTGCTCGGCCACGCGTCGGTGACGACGACCCAGGTCTACACGCTGGTCACCGTCGACAAGCTGCGCGAGGTGTACGCCAGCAGCCACCCGAGGGCCCTGTCCTGACGAGGACGGGGCGGCCCGTCTGGCAGGTCCTGCCCACGGCTACCCGCCGGTACGCCGGAACCTGGGCGACTTCCGCCAGCAACCGGCGTGTTGCGTGGATCGTTCGAGGTGATCTCCCTACCGTCGCAGAGGACCCGAGCGGACCGGGCCGGCCGAGACCGCGGCCGGCTCCGCCGGGGAGCACGGAGGAGTGGCGACTCATGGCGATCCGAGGGGACGTGGCCGGGCAGGCTCTCGCACTCCCGGCCGACGGCGGGGAGATGGGTGCGGCCGCCTCGAAGCTGGACCCCGCCCGCGCGCGGCAGCGCAAGCTGCCCGAGCCGCCGCCGCTGACGCAGCACGGCCCGGCGCAGGTCATCGCGATGTGCAACCAGAAGGGCGGCGTCGGCAAGACGACGTCGACGATCAACCTGGGCGCCGCGCTGGTCGAGTACGGCCGCAAGGTGCTGCTGGTCGACCTGGACCCGCAGGGCGCGCTGTCGGTCGGCCTGGGCGTGCCCTCCCAGCAGCTGGACCGCACGATCTACAACGCGCTCATGGAGCCGCGGACCACGCTGGCCGACGTCCGCGTGCCCACCGACGTGCCCGGCCTGGACCTGGTGCCGAGCAACATCGACCTGTCCGCCGCCGAGGTGCAGCTGGTCAGCGAGGTCGCCCGCGAGCAGACGCTCATGCGCAAGCTGGCCGACGTCCGCGACGAGTACGACTACATCCTCATCGACTGCCAGCCCTCGCTGGGCCTGCTCACGGTCAACGCCCTGACCGCGGCGCACGGCGTGGTCATCCCGCTGGAGTGCGAGTTCTTCTCGCTGCGCGGCGTGGCGCTGCTGGTCGACACGATCGACAAGGTGCGCGAGCGGCTCAACCCGGAGCTGGAGATCTCCGGGATCCTCGCCACGATGTACGACACCCGGACCGTGCACTGCCGGGAGGTGTTCAGCCGGGTGGTCGAGGCCTTCGGCGACACCGTGTTCCAGACGGTCATCCAGCGCACCGTGCGCTTCCCGGAGACGACCGTCGCCGGCCAGCCGATCACCACCTGGGCGCCGACCTCCTCGGGTGCGGCCGCCTACCGCGACCTGGCCAAGGAGGTCATCGCCCTGTGACGCGTCGCCCCGTCCTCCCCGGCGCGGCCGAGCTGTTCCGCCGCACCGACGTGCCGCAGGCGGAGGTCACCGAGCTGCCGAGCGTGAGCTCGGCGGTCAGCTCCCCGGCGCTGCGGGGCGCCCGCCGCGCGGCGGAGCCGGCCCCCGCCGAGGAGGCGCCCGCCCCGCTCACGCTGGTCCCCGGCGGCGCGACGGCCGACGCGCTGGCCGCCTTCCGCGCGCCGGCCTCCGCCCCGGCCCCCGGCGCCCGCACCCGCGGCAAGCCCGCCCGGGCCTCGGGCAACGGCCGGACCAAGCACGACGAGAAGATCACCGTCTACCTCTCCGCCGAGGAGCTGCTGGGCCTGGAGAGCGCCCGGCTCACGCTGCGCGCCCAGCACGGCGTGGCCGCCGACCGCGGCCGCATCGTGCGCGAGGCCATCGCGGTGCTGCTCGCCGACCTCGAGGAGCAGGGCGAGGACTCGGTGCTCGTGCGCCGGCTCCGGGGCTGAACGTCGTCCGGGGCGCATACGCTTGCTCCCCGTGAGCGGTGAGGTGCAGGCGGTGGCGGAGCGCCCGGCGGAGCCGGCGCGCTTCACCGTCCGGCTCACCAACTTCGAGGGCCCGTTCGACCTGCTGCTGCAGCTGATCGGCAAGCACCAGCTCGACGTCACCGAGATCGCCCTGTCGGTGGTCACCGACGAGTTCATCGCCCACCTGCGGGCGCTCGGCGACGAGCTCGACCTCGACCAGGCCAGCGAGTTCCTCGTCGTCGCGTCCACCCTGCTCGACCTCAAGGCCGCGCGGCTGCTGCCCGCCGCCGAGATCGAGGACGAGGAGGACCTCGAGCTGCTCGAGGCCCGCGACCTGCTGTTCGCCCGGCTGCTGCAGTACCGCGCCTACAAGCAGGCCGCCGCGTTCCTCCGCGAGCGCGAGACCGGTGCCGCCGGCCGGTACCCCCGCGAGGCGCCGCTGGAGCCGCGGTTCGCCGAGCTGCTGCCCGAGGTGCTGCTCGGTGTCAGCCCCGAGCGGTTCGCCGCGCTGGCGGCGAAGGCGCTCACGCCCAAGGAGCCGCCCACCGTCGGCGTCTCCCACCTGCACGCGCCGCCGGTGAGCGTGGCCGAGCAGCTGCTCGCCGTCCGCACCGCGCTCATCGGCGCCGGGACGCTCACCTTCCGCGCGCTGACCGCCGGGTGCTCCTCGACCCTGGAGGTCGTGGCCCGCTTCCTCGCGCTGCTCGAGCTGTACCGGCAGCAGCGGGTCACCTTCACCCAGCTGACGCCGCTGGGGGAGCTGCACGTGCGGTGGACCGGCCCGGTGCCCTCCGGTCCCGCCGGGGAGGACCCCGCCGCCGACGACCCCGCCGACGACCCCGCCGACGACGTCGCGACCGAGGACCTGCCGTGAGCGGCCGGCCGGAGGAGCAGGAGGAGGCCGTGCGCGGCCCGATCTCGTGGGAGACCCTCGCCGCCGAGCTCGAGGCCACCCGCGAGCAGGAGACCGGCCGTCCCGACGCCGCCGACCCGGCGGTGTGGGACGCCGTCGCCGCGGAGCTCGCCGCCCGCGTCGCCGAGCGGCCGGCACCGGGGCACGACGACGTCCCGCCGGTCCCCGAGGAGCCGCTCGTCCTCCCGGGGATGCCCGAGCCCGCGCCGCCGCCGGCACCCGAGCCGGAGCCGGAGGTGGCGCTCGACCCGGCGGAGCTGCGCGGCGGGCTGGAGGCGCTGCTGTTCGTCGCCGACGGGCCGGTCGACGAGGCGACGCTGGCCGGCGCGCTGCGCTGCCCGGTCGCCCGGGTGCGGACCGCGCTGGCCGACCTCGCCGCCGACCACGACGCGCGCCGGTCCGGCATCACGCTGCGCCGGGTGGGGGAGGGCTGGCGGTTCTACACCCGCGAGGAGTTCGCGCCCGTCGTCGAGCGGCACCTCGCGGAGGGGCAGCGGACCCGGCTGACCCAGGCGGCGCTGGAGACCCTCGCCGTCATCGCCTACCGGCAGCCGGTGACCCGCGCGCGGGTGTCGGCGATCCGCGGGGTCGGCGTCGACGGCGTCATGCGCACCCTGCTCGCCCGCGGCCTGGTCGCCGAGGTCGGCACCGACCCCGACAGCGGCGGCGGCCTCTACGGCACGACGCCGCTGTTCCTCGAGCGGCTCGGGCTCACCGGCCTCGACGAGCTCCCGCCGCTGGCGCCGCTGCTGCCCGACCCCACCGCGCTGGCCCGCGAGGAGGACCCGGACCGGTGACCGCCCACAGCACCCCGCGCGCCGCCGCGCCCGCCCTCGCCGTGCTCGCCCTCGGCGCGCTGGCCGCGGCCGGCTGCTCGTCGGAGGAGGCGCAGCGGCAGGAGGCGTTCTGCGCGGAGGTCCCCGCCCTGCTGGAGGAGATCACCGCCGACGTCGACGCCGTCGCCTCCGACCCCCGGTCGGCGCCGCGGGTGGTCGAGGAGGCCGTCGGCCGGCTGGAGGCCGTCGAGCCGCCGGAGGCGGTGGCCGCGGACTGGGGCGACCTGGTCACCTCCTGGCGGGCGCTGTCGGACCTGCTCGGCGAGGCCGACCTCACCGACCCCTCGGCGAACGCCGACCTGGCGCCGCGGCTGCAGCAGCTCCAGCAGGACCTCACCTCCTCCGGCGAGGCCGTGGACGCCTACGGCCGGGAGGCCTGCTGACCCTCCGCCCGCGCCGCCCGGCTCCCGCCGCGAGGGTGGGAGACTGGGCGGCGACATGGACACCGCACCGCACAGCGACGAGTACACCGACCCGGACGAGACCCCCGGCACCCCCGGCGGGGAGGGCTGGTCGGAGGACATGGAGCTCGCCCCGGCCCACCCCGGCGACCGCGAGGCCTCCGGCGCGCCGGAGGAGCGCGAGGGGGAGCGGCTGCAGAAGGTGCTCGCCCGGGCCGGCGTCGGCTCCCGCCGCGTCTGCGAGGAGATGATCGACCGCGGCCGGATCAGCGTGAACGGCAGCGTCGTCACCGTGCAGGGCATGCGGGTCGACCCGCGCACCGACAAGATCGCCGTCGACGGGCGGCGGATCGAGCTGCGCGACGACCGGGTCACCTACGCGCTGAACAAGCCGCCGGGCGTCATCACCGCGATGAGTGACGACCGCGACCGGCCCACCGTCGGCGACATGGTCGGCGACCTCGCGCCCGGGCTGGTGCACGTCGGCCGGCTCGACCAGGACACCGAGGGCCTGCTGCTGGTCACCAACGACGGCGAGCTGGCGCACCGGCTGGCGCACCCCTCCTACGAGGTGAAGAAGACCTACCTGGCGCAGGTGTCCGGGTCGATCCCGCGCGACCTGCACCGCCGGCTGCGCGCCGGGATCGAGCTCGAGGACGGCCCGGTGAAGGTGGACTCCTTCCGGGTCGTGGACACCCACGCCGGCCAGTCGGTCGTCGAGGTCGTGCTGCACGAGGGCCGCAAGCACATCGTCCGGCGGCTGCTGGCCGCGGTGGACCTGCCGGTGTCCCGGCTGACCCGCACCGCGATCGGCCCGGTGTCGCTGCAGCGGATGCGCAGCGGCTCGATCCGCCGGCTCACCCGCCAGGAGGTCGGCGCGCTGGAGGAGGCCGTCGGCCTGTAGCCACCTCCGCCCGCGCGCCTCCGCCCGTGATCATCGGCGTCCGGCGGCCCCGGGCGGCGTGCCGGGCGGCCACCCGCCGATGATCACGGCGGGAGGCCCGGTGTCCACAGGCCGGCGCCCGTCCACGCCCGCCCGCCGGGCGGCCGGCGCAGGGCGGTCCGCCGGCAGCGTGGCGGCGTGTCCCTGCCACCGGCGTACACCGCCGCCTCCGCCCGTGCCGCCGGACTCACCCGCGCCCGCCTGCGCGGTCCCGGGTTCGTGCGGCTGGCCCACGACCTCGTCGTCCGCCTGGACGACGCCATCGACGGACGGGAACGTCTCGCGCTGCTCGCCGGCCTGCTCCCCGACGACGCCGCCTTCAGCCACCGCACCGCCGCGGCGCTCCTCGGCGCGCACGTCGACCTGCCGGCGCGGGCCCACGTCGCCCTGACCCCGCGCCGGGTGCTCCCGCAGCGCGCCGAGTTCGTCGTCCACACCCGGCGGCTCGCCGCGGAGGACGTCGTCGTGCACCGCGGACTGCGGACGACGTCGGGACCGCAGACCTGGCTGGACCTCGCCGAGCACCTGCCGCCCCACGAGCTGGTCGCGGTGGGCGACGCACTGGCACGTGCGGGCCACCTGACCCCGGCAGCGCTCGCCCGGCGCCTGGAGCGCGCCCGCCGGGTCCGTGGCGTCGTCCGTGCCCGGCGGTGCGCACCCCTGCTGACGCCGGCCTCGATGTCCCGGCCGGAGAGCCTGCTGCGGTACTGGCTGCTGAGCAGCGAGCTGCCCGACCCCCAGCCGCAGCTCGCGGTCCGGGACAGCCGGGGACGGGTGGTCGCGCACGGCGACCTCGGCTACGAGCGGTGGCGTCTGCTGATCGAGTACGAGGGTCGCCATCACGCCGAGCCCGGGCAGTTCGGCAGGGACGTCGACCGCTACTCGCTGATGGCCGCCGACGGCTGGCTGGTGCTGCGGTTCGCGGCGCGCCACGTGGAGTCGCCGGCCGTGGTCGTCGAGCGCACGCGCCGGGCGCTGGTCAGCCGCGGCTGGCGTCCCGGCGTGACCCCCTCGGCGTGATCATCGGCATCCGGCGGCCCCGGGCGGCGTGCCGGGCCGCCACCCGCCGATGATCACGGCCGAGGACGGCCACGGGGCGGTCAGAGCGCGGTGACCTCGGCCGGGGTGGTGAGCACCCGGTCCGGGCCGACGACCCGGTCCGGACCGGTGAGCCGCACGGTCGCGCGCAGCCGCAGGTCCTCGCTGGAGGCGCCGACGGCGAGCTGCACCTCCCCGGCCTCGACCACGCGGCGCAGGTCCCGCCCGGTGAACGAGGCCCGGTCGGCGTGCAGGCGGAAGCTCACCCGCGCCGCGGCGCCGGCGTCGAGCTCCACCCGGGCGAAACCGACCAGCCGGCGCAGCGGCTGCACCGCGCTGGCCACCGGGTCGGACAGGTACAGCTGCACCACCTCGGCGCCCGCGCGGCCGCCGGTGTTGCGGACCGTGCAGGAGACGGTCAGCTCGCCGTCGGTGGCCCACTCCTCGCCGGACACCGCGAGGTCGGACCAGTCGGCGGTCGTGTAGCCGAGGCCGTGGCCGAACGGGAACAGCGGTGTCGGGTCGGCCGAGCTGATCCCGCCGGCGCGGCCGAGGGTGGGCGCCAGGTAGGTGGCCGGCGACCCGCCGGGCCCGCGCGGCACCGACACCGGCAGCCGGCCCGAGGGGTTGACCCGGCCGCTGAGCACGCCCGCGACCGCGCCGGCGCCCTCCTCGCCGGGGAAGAACGCCTGCACGACCGCCGCGGCCCGGCCGGCGACGTCGCCCAGGGCGTAGGGCCGGCCGGTGAGCAGCACGACGACGACCGGGGTGCCCGACCCCAGCAGCGCGTCGAGCAGCTCGCCCTGCACGCCGGGCAGCCGCAGGTCGGCGGCGTCGCAGCCCTCGCCGGAGGTGCCGCGGCCGAACAGGCCGGAGGTGTCGCCGACGACGGCCACGCACACGTCGGCGTCGCGGGCGGCGGCCACGGCGGCGTCGAAGCCGCTGCGGTCGGGCTCCTGCACCGGGCAGCCCGGGGCGGTGGTCACCTCGGCGCCGGCGAACTCGGCGCGGACGGCGTCGAGCAGCGTGGGCACCTCCAGGCCCACCGGCACGTCGGGGTGCTGCGGGCCGACGTGGTTGGGGAAGGCGTAGCAGCCCATGAGCGAGAGCACCGAGTCCGCGCACGGGCCGACGACGGCGATCCGCCGCGGCGCCGCCAGCGGCAGGGCGCCGCCGGGGTTGTCCAGCAGCACCACGGAGCGCTCGGCGAGCACGCGGGCGATCTCGCGCAGGTGCGGCGGGTCGAAGTCCAGCGGCTCGCCGCTGCGCAGCGCCTCCGGCTCGGGGTCCCAGCCGGCGTCGAGGAGGCCGAGCTCGCCCTTCTGCCGCAGCACCCGCTCCACCGCGCGGTCGACCAGCGCCTCGGGCACCTCGCCCGAGCGCACCCGCTCCAGCAGCGGCGCGCCGTAGCAGCGGACGGTGGGCAGCTCGACGTCGACGCCGGCGGCCAGCGCCTGCGCCGCGGCCTCGCCGGGGGAGCCAGCGACGTGCTGGGTGGTCTCGAGGAACGAGACGCCGAAGTAGTCGGCGACCACGACGCCGTCGAAGCCCAGCGTCCCGCGCAGCAGGTCGGTGAGCAGCGCCGGGTCGGCGGCGGGCGGGACGCCGTCGACGGCGGCGTAGGAGTGCATGACCGAGCGGGCGCCGCCCTCGCGCAGCGCCGTCTCGAACGGCGGCAGCAGCAGGTCGGCGAACTCGCGCGGGCCCAGCCGCACCGGGGCGTGGTTGCGCCCGGCGCCGGAGGCGGAGTAGCCGGCGAAGTGCTTGAGGGTGGCGACGACGCCGGTGTCCTCCAGGCCGCGGACGTAGGCGGTGCCCAGCGCGGCGACCAGGTACGGGTCCTCGCCGATCGTCTCCTCGGTGCGGCCCCAGCGGGCGTCGACGGTGACGTCGAGGACCGGCGCCAGGCCCTGGTGCACGCCGATGCGGCGCATCAGCCCGCCGATGCCCGCGGCCATGGCGTGCACGGTCGCGGGGTCGAAGGAGGCGCCCCAGGCCAGCGGCGTCGGGAACACGGTCGCCTGCCAGGCGGCGAGCCCGGTCAGGCACTCCTCGTGCGCGATCGCCGGGACGCCCAGCCGCGAGCCCTCGACGATGCCGCGCTGGGTGCTGGCCAGCACGCGGGCGCCGGTGAGCGGCTCGACCGGCACGGTGCCGAACACGCGGGTCAGCTGCCCGAGCCCGGGCCGGGTGAGCTCCTCCCACGGCGGCAGCGGCTCGGAGAACTCGTGCTGGTTGGGGGCGACGTCCTCGCTGTCGCCGATCGTCGTCCACACGCCGTAGAGCTGGGCGACCTTCTCCTCGAGGGTCATCTCGGCCATCAGCTCGCGCACCCGCTCGCCCAGCGGCCGGGACGGGTCCCGCCAGTCGCCGGCGGCGGGTGCGTCGAGGAGGGATCGGTCGGTCACGGGGCGGCTCCAGACGTGCGGGGAGGAGCCGGACGACGCGTGCGCCGCCCGGCCGGGGGGGTACGGGGATCGGGTCAGGGACGGCGCGCCGTGGAGGCGCGCGGGACCAGCGAGGTGGCCAGCTCCACCCGCTGGCTGGCCAGCTCCCGGCCGCTGATGAGGTCGAGGAGCATGCGCCCGGCCATCCGGCCCATGTCGGCCAGCGGCTGGCGCACGGTGGTCAGGGGAGGGGAGGACCAGCGGGCCATCGGCAGGTCGTCGAAGCCGACGACGGACAGGTCGCCGGGGACCGAGAGACCCGCCTGGCGGGCGGCCTCCAGCACGCCGAAGGCCTGCTCGTCGCTGCCGGCGAAGACCGCCGTCGGCGGGTCGGGCAGCGCCAGCAGCTCCCGGGCCCGCTCGTAACCGCCGTCGTGGTGGAAGTTGCCGTGCCGCACCAGCGCCGGGTCGGCCGGGATGCCGGCGCGGTCGAGCGCGGCGCGGTAGCCGTCGATCCGGGCCCGGCTGCACAGGTAGTCCTCGGGACCGCCGATGACCGCGATCCGCCGGTGCCCCAGCTCGACCAGGTGCTCGGTGGCGGCCATGCCGCCGGACCAGTTCGTGGCGCCGACGCTGGGCACGTCGGGCCCGGGCATGTCGACCGGGTCGATGACGACGACCGGCAGGTGGGAGCGGCCGAGCCGGCGCTGGTCGGCGGCGGTGATGCGGGAGGTGACGACGATGGCGCCGCGGCGGCCGCCGGCGATCAGGGAGCGGACCCAGTCCCCGCCCTGCGGCCGTGCGGCGAGCGAGTCGAGGACGATCTCCAGGCCGCTCTCGGTGATGCCGCGCAGCAGCTCGACCGCCCAGGGGCTGTCCAGCGCGGTGAACACGACGTCGACCAGCGGGCTCTCCGGCTCGGGGACGGCGCGCCGGGACACCGGCACGTAGTCGTACTGGTCGAGCAGGGCCAGCACGCGCTCGCGGGTGGCGGGGGCGACGTCGGTCTTGCCGTTGACGACCTTGCTCACGGTGGGCAGCGAGACGCCTGCCGCCGCGGCGATGCTCGCCAGGGTCGGGCGGCCTGCCGTCTGCTCGGACACGGGGGGTCCTCCTGGGTCGCCGGTCGCCGGCGGCCGGGGTGCCCGCCGGGTGCCGTCCAGCCTGGCGTCCCGGGGTGGGCCGGAGGAGGGCCCCGGCGGCGGTGCCGGACGAATGTGAGCGGGAACGCTATCGAAACATCTCCGAAACCGCCAGCCCCGCTCATCCGTGCTGGTCAGTCCGCGCGTGCGGCCGGGGCACCGCGCAGGGCGGGAAGATCCGCTGCGGCGCGCCCACGGCGGGCGCGTTGACACGGCCGGTGACGTGGCTTACGTTCTCGCACCACTCCGAAACTTTCGGTTTTCAACGTCGAAACAGAAAGGCGGCGATGGGATGTCATCCCGGCGTCTGACCCGCGGAGCCGCGTCTGCCGGCGCGCTCCTCCTCGCAGCGAGCCTGGCCGCCTGCGGCTCCTCCGGCCCCGGCGGAGGCGGTGGCGGCGGCGACGCCGCCCAGGTGTGGGCCCTGCAGGACACCGTCCTCAACCCGATCGAGGAGTCCTCGGTCTCCCGCTTCAACGAGGTCAGCGAGGCGGGTGACGCCGAGCTGACGACGTTCGGCAACGACCCGTACAAGCAGCGGCTGCGCGTGGCCCTGGGCTCGCCCGAGGCCCCCGACGTCTTCTTCAACTGGGGCGGCGGCAACCTCAAGGAGTACGTCGACGCCGGCGCGGTGGAGGACCTCACCCCGCTGCTCGAGGAGGACACCGAGCTCCGCGACTCGTTCATCCCGAGCGTCCTCGAGGCCGCCCAGCTCGACGGCAAGTACTACGGGATCCCGATGCGCGGCGTGCAGCCGGTCGCGCTCTTCTACAACAAGCAGGTCCTCGACGCCGCCGGCGTCCAGGTCCCGCAGACCTGGGACCAGCTGCTGGCCGCCGTCGACGCCCTCAAGGCCGACGGGGTCACCCCGATCGCGCTGGCCGGCTCGCAGTCGTGGACCGAGCTGATGTGGATCGAGTACCTGCTCGACCGCGTCGGCGGCCCGGAGGTCTTCCAGGCCATCCGCGACGGCGAGGACGGCGCCTGGGAGAACCCCGCCGTCCTGCAGTCCCTGCAGATGATCACCGACCTGGTCGACCGCGGCGCCTTCGGCGACGACTTCGCCTCCGTCGGCTACGACGTCGGCGGCGCGTCGACGATCCTCGCCCAGGGCGACGCCGGCTTCCACCTCATGGGATCGTGGGAGTACGTGAACCAGCTCGGCCAGAGCCCCGAGTTCGTCGAGGCGGGCAACCTGGGCTGGGCGCCGTTCCCGGCCGTCGAGGGCGGCGCCGGTGACCCGGCCAACGTCGTCGGCAACCCGACCAACTTCTACTCGGTGGCCGCGGACTCCGACCACAAGGACGCCGCGCTGGAGTACGTGTCGACCGCGCTCAACGACGAGCAGTACGTCGAGGACCTGGTGGCGGCCGGTGACGTGCCGGCGGTGACCGGCGTCCGCGAGCAGCTCGAGGCGGGGGAGAACGCCGACTACACGACCTGGATCTACGACCTGGTCGAGGGCGCCCCGAACTTCCAGCTGTCCTGGGACCAGGACCTGCCCGCCGACCAGGCCACGGAGATGCTGACCGAGCTGCAGCGCCTGTTCCTCGGTGAGCAGACCCCCGAGGGCTTCGTCTCGGCGATGTCCGCGGCCTGACGGTCCGACACCACCGCACCACCGCACCACCACACGGCAGGGGAACCGGCATGGCAGGCAGCACCCTCGTGACACCCGAGGCGACCCCGGCGGCGTCCGCGCCGCCGGGGAGGCCGAAGGGGGCGCGGGAGCGTCCCTCGGGCTGGTACCTGGCACCCGCGCTGGCCTTCTTCGGGTTCTTCGCGGTGCTGCCGATGCTCCTGGTCGTCTACCTCAGCTTCACCGACTGGGACGGCTTCGGGTTCCCGCAGCCGTCCGGGGCGGCGAACTGGGAGCGCCTGGTCGCCGACGGCGAGGCGCGCGACGCCCTGCTGCTCACCCTGCTGTTCATGGTGGCCTCCTGGGCCGTCCAGACCCCGATCGCACTCCTGATCGGGGTCTGGGCGGCCGGGCGGCAGCGCAACCGCGCCGTGCTCAGCTCGCTGTTCTTCCTGCCCCTGCTCCTGTCGACGGCGGCCATCGCGCTGCTGTGGGCCTCGGTGCTCGACCCGAACTTCGGGGTCACCCAGGCGCTGCCGTTCCTCGACCGGTTCAACTTCCTCGGCGACACCGAGATCGTCATCTACACCGTGGTCTGGGTCGTCTCCTGGCAGTACGTCCCGTTCCACACGCTGCTCTACCAAGGCGCGGCGCGGCAGATCCCGCACAGCCTCTACGAGGCGGCCACCATCGACGGCGCCGGCCGCTTCCGCCGGTTCTTCACGATCACGCTGCCGCTGCTGAAGTACACGGTGATCACCTCCAGCGTGCTCATGCTGGTCGGCTCGTTCACCACCTTCGACACGATCCTCATCCTCACCGGGGGCGGTCCCGGGACGACGACCCGCATCGCGCCGCTGTACATGTACATCACCGGCTTCAGCGGCTTCGAGTTCGGCTACGCCAGCGCGATCGCCGTGCTGCTGCTGGTGCTCGGCGCCGGCCTGTCCCTCTTCGTCACCCGCGTCACCGGCTTCCGGGCCATGCAGAGCCAGCAGGAGGGCCTGTGACCGCCACCGCGCTGCCCACCACCGGCGCGGGCGCGGCCCCCGCGCCGCCCCGCTCCCGCCGCCGGCGCCGCCGCGAGCGCCCCAACGTCCTGGCCGGCGTCCTGTCGCTGGTCTGGCTGGTGCTGGTCGCCGTCCCGCTGTACTACCTGGTGTCGGGGAGCCTGCGGACCCGGCAGGACTACCTGTCGGACAACCCGCTGGTCCCGCCGTCGGACCCGACGCTGGACAACTACCGGACCGTGTTCGAGGGCGGGTTCACGACCTACCTGCTCAACACGGTCGTCGTGACCGTCGCGACGGTGGCGATCGTCGTCGGGCTCACCCTGCCGGCGGCCTACGCGGTGGCCCGCAACGCCGGCCGGTTCGTGCAGCGCGGCTTCTCGCTGATGCTCGTCGGCCTGGCCATCCCGGCGCAGGCGGCGATCATCCCCGTGTACCTGATGATCACGCAGATGCGGCTGTACGACACCCTGCTGGCGGTCATCCTGCCGACGGCGGCGTTCGCCATGCCGGTGGCGCTGCTGGTGATGGTCAACAGCCTGCGCGACATCCCCGGCGAGCTCTACGAGGCCCAGACCCTCGACGGCGCCGGCCCGTTCGCGGTGCTGCGCCACCTGGTGCTGCCGCTGGCCAAGCCCGCGATCACCACGGTGTCGGTGTTCACCTCGCTCACCGCCTGGAACGGCTTCCTGTTCCCGCTGGTGCTCACCCAGTCCGAGGACAACCGGGTGCTCACCCTCGGCCTGTGGGACTTCCAGGGCCAGTTCGGCACCAACGTGCCCGGCCTGCTCGCCGCCGTGACCCTGTCGGTGGTGCCGATCTTCGTGCTCTACCTGGTCGGCCGCCGGTACCTGCTCAGCGGCCTCACCGCCGGCTTCGGCAAGTAGCTCAGTGCGGTCGCAGCCAGCGCTCGGGGTCGGCGACCACGCCGGCCAGCGCGCGCAGCGCCGCCCCGGTCGCCCCGGCGGCCGGGGCGGCGAGCGCGGCCTCCACACGGGGCCGGCGCCAGCGGGCCGACAGCACCCGCCGGCCCAGCGTCTCCTCGAGTGCCGGGCACAGCAGCGCGGCCAGCTCGCCGAGGTGGCCGCCGAGCACGACGGTCGGCACGTCCAGGACGTTGAGCACCCCGGCCAGCGCCACGCCCAGCGCCCGGGCGGCGCCGTCGACCGCCGCGCGGGCCGCGGGGTCGCCGTCGGCGGCGCGGCGGGCCAGCTCGCCGGGGCCGGTGTCGCGGGGGAGCCCGGCGGCGGCCAGCAGCGCGTCGCGGCCGGCGTACTGCTCCAGGCAGCCGGTGGACCCGCAGCGGCAGGCCGGCCCCGCGGGGTCGACGCACACGTGGCCCATCTCGCCGGCCCAGCCGGAGCTGCCGCTCACCACCCGGCCGTCCATGACGGTCGCGCCGCCGACGCCGATCTGCCCGGACAGGTAGACGAAGTCCCGGTGCGGCCCCGGCCGGCCGGGCGCGGCCTCGGCGACCGTGCGCGCGGCCAGGTCGGCCTCGTTGCCCAGGACCAGCTCCGCGGGCAGCGGCGGGCCGAGCAGGTCGGCCGGGCGCAGGTCGGACCAGCCGAGGTTGGGCGCGCGCAGCAGGACGCCGGCGTCGACGTCGACGATGCCGGGCAGCGCGAGGCCGGCGCCGGCGACCCGGGCGCCGTCGGGCAGCCCGTCGAGCAGGCCGGCCGCGAGCCGGCCGAGCCGGCCGAGCGTGGGTGCCGGGTCGCTGCCGCGGAAGTCGCCGGGCTCGACCCGCTCGCCCACCACCCGGCCGCGCAGGTCCAGCAGCCGGCCGGCGAGCAGGCCGGCGTCGGCCTGCAGGCCCAGGGCCACGACCCGCGCGCCGGGGGCCAGCGGCGTGGCCGGGCGGCCGCGGCGGCCCGACGGCGTGGACTCGACCTCGTCGAGCAGGCCGCCGGCGACCAGGTCGTCGGCCAGCCGGGCGGCGGTCGCCCGGGTCATCCCGGTGGCCGCCGCGACGTCGGCGCGCGAGGGTGGGGTGGTGGCGGAGCACACCGTCCGCAGCACCAGCGCGAGGTTCGCCGGCCGCGGGGTCGAGGGCCGCGTGCGACCCGTCTCGGGGCTCGCACCGGGCTCGGACACGGGGTTGAGGTTAGCTGTGACGTGCATTATGTTCTAGTCCGAAACAAAATCAGCGCCGCTCCGCCGGCCACCGGCCCGTGCGCATCCCCGCACGGCCTCCCCGCTCAGTTCCCGGGAGTTACCCCATGACGCACCCCACCCGCGACGACAGGTTCTCGTTCGGCCTCTGGACGGTCGGCTGGACGGCGCGCGACCCGTTCGGCGAGGCCACCCGCCCCGAGCTGGACCCGGTCGAGAGCGTCCACAGGCTCGCCGAGCTCGGCGCCTACGGCGTCACCTTCCACGACGACGACCTCATCCCGTTCGGCAGCGACGACGCCGCCCGCACCCAGCGGATCGACGCGTTCAAGAAGGCGCTGGCCGACACCGGCCTGGTCGTGCCGATGGTCACCACCAACCTGTTCACCCACCCGGTGTTCAAGGAGGGCGGGCTCACCGCCAACGACCGCGGCGTCCGCCGGTTCGCGATGCGCAAGATCATGCGCAACATGGACCTCGCCGCCGAGCTCGGCGCGCAGACCTACGTGCTGTGGGGCGGCCGCGAGGGCGCCGAGGTCGACAGCGCCAAGGACCTCAAGGCCGCGCTCGACCGCTACCGCGAGGGCATCGACACCCTGGCCCGGTACTCCGAGGACCGCGGCTACGGCCTGCGCTTCGCCCTGGAGCCCAAGCCCAACGAGCCGCGCGGCGACATCTTCCTGCCGACCATCGGCCACGCCATCGCCTTCATCAACACCCTCGAGCACGCCGACCTGGTGGGCGTGAACCCCGAGGTCGGGCACGAGCAGATGGCCGGGCTCAACTACACGCACGGCATCGCCCAGGCGCTGTGGCAGGGCAAGCTCTTCCACATCGACCTCAACGGGCAGAAGGGCCCGCGCTACGACCAGGACTTCGTCTTCGGTCACGGCGACCTGCTCTCCGCCTTCGCCACCGTCGACCTGCTGGAGAACGGCTTCCCGTCCGGCGGCGCCCGCTACGAGGGCCCCCGCCACTTCGACTACAAGCCGCTGCGCACCGAGGACGTCAAGGGCGTCTGGGAGTCGGCCGAGGCCAACATGCGCACCTACCTGCTGCTCAAGGAGCGGGCCGCCGCGTTCCGCGCCGACCCGGAGGTGCAGGAGGCCCTCGCCGACGCCGCCGTGCCGGAGCTCGCCCAGCCGACCCTCGGCGACGGCGAGTCCTACGAGCAGCTGCTGGCCGACCGCTCGGCGTTCGAGGACTTCGACGCCGAGGCCGCCGGCGCCCGCCGCGGCGGTCAGGTCCGCCTGTCCCAGCTGGCCCTCGAGCACCTGCTCGGCGCCCGCTGATGTCGCTGGTCGCGGGGGTCGACACCTCGACCCAGGCCTGCAAGGTCGTCGTCCGGGACGCGGCGTCCGGTGCCCTCGTGCGCGAGGGCCGGGCGCCGCACCCCGAGGGCACCGAGGTGGCCCCCGCGGCCTGGGCGGCCGCGCTGGAGCAGGCGGTGGCGCAGGCCGGCGGGCTCGACGACGTCGCCGCCGTCGCCGTCGGCGGCCAGCAGCACGGCATGGTCTGCCTCGACGGGGACGGCCGGGTCGTGCGCGACGCCCTGCTCTGGAACGACACCCGCTCCGCCGGCGCGGCCGCCGACCTCACCCGTGAGCTCGGCGGCCCGCAGGCGTGGGCCGACGCCGTCGGCCTGGTGCCGGTGGCGTCGTTCACCGTCACCAAGCTGCGCTGGCTGGCCGAGCACGAGCCGGCCAACGCCGAGCGCACGGCCGCGGTCTGCCTGCCGCACGACTGGCTGACCTGGGTGCTCGCCGGGCAGCCGGGCCTGGGCGCGCTGGTCACCGACCGCGGCGACGCCAGCGGCACCGGCTACTGGTCGGCGGCGACGGGGGAGTACCGCCCCGACCTGCTGGAGCGCGCCTTCGGCAGCACCCCGGTGCTGCCGCGGGTGCTGGGTCCGGCCGAGGCCGCCGGGACGGTGGCGTGGGCGGGCACCACCGGCGCCGTCCTCGGCCCCGGCACGGGGGACAACGCCGCCGCGGCGCTGGGCCTGGCGGCCGAGCCCGGCGACGTCGTCTGCTCGATCGGCACCTCCGGCGTCGTCTCGATCGTCTCCACCACGCCGGCCGCCGACGCCAGCGGCGCCGTGGCCGGGTTCGCCGACGCCACCGGCAACTACCTGCCGCTGGTGGCCACGCTGAACGCCGCCCGCGTCCTCGACGCGACGGCGCGGCTGCTCGGCGTCGGCCACGACGAGCTGTCCCGGCTGGCCCTGTCGGCGCCGGCCGGCGCCGGCGGCCTGGTCCTCGTGCCCTACCTGGAGGGCGAGCGGACGCCGGACCGCCCCGACTCGACCGGCGCGCTGCACGGCCTGACCCTCGCCACCTCCACCCCCGCCTCGCTCGCCCGCGCCGCCGTCGAGGGGTTGCTGTGCGGCCTCGCCGACGGCCTCGACGCCGTCCGCGCCACCGGCGCGGAGGTGCGGCGGGTGTTCCTGGTCGGCGGCGGCGCCCGCTCGGAGGCGGTCCGCCGGATCGCCCCCGCCGTCCTCGGCGTGCCGGTGCTCGTGCCGCCGCCGGGGGAGTACGTGGCCGACGGCGCCGCCCGCCAGGCCGCCTGGGTGCTGTCCGGCGCGGACACCGCGCCCGAGTGGCCCCGCCCGGGCACCGAGGTGCACGAGGCCGACCCGACCCCCGCCGTCCGCGAGCGCTACGCCGAGGTCCGCGACCTCACCGCGAACCGCACCTGAACCACCCCCGCACCGCCGGCACCGTCGCCGTACCCCCGAGGAGCACCCCCATGGCCACCGTCACCTACGACTCCGCGACCCGGATCTACTCCGGCGCGGACCGGCCCGCCGTCGACGCGCTGGACCTGCAGGTCGAGGACGGCGAGTTCCTCGTCCTGGTCGGCCCGTCCGGCTGCGGCAAGTCCACGTCGCTGCGGATGCTCGCCGGCCTGGAGGACGTCGACGCCGGCCGCATCCTCATCGGCGAGCGCGACGTCACCGACCTGCCGGCCAAGGCGCGCGACATCGCGATGGTCTTCCAGAACTACGCGCTGTACCCGCACATGACCGTGGCCGACAACATGGGCTTCGCGCTCCGGATGGCCAAGGTCGGCAAGGCCGAGATCGGCGAGCGGGTGCGCGAGGCCGCGAAGCTGCTCGACCTCGAGCAGTACCTGGACCGCAAGCCGCGCGCGCTGTCCGGCGGCCAGCGCCAGCGGGTGGCGATGGGGCGGGCGATCGTCCGCAAGCCGCAGGTCTTCCTCATGGACGAGCCGCTGTCCAACCTCGACGCCAAGCTGCGCGTGCAGACCCGCACCCAGATCGCCCAGCTGCAGCGCCGCCTGGGGATCACCACGGTCTACGTCACCCACGACCAGACCGAGGCGATGACCATGGGCGACCGCGTCGCGGTGCTCAAGGACGGCCTGCTCATGCAGGCCGGCCGGCCGCGCGAGCTCTACGACCGGCCGCGCAACGTCTTCGTCGCGGGCTTCATCGGCTCCCCGGCGATGAACCTCGTCGAGCTGCCGGTGGCCGACGGCGGCGTCCGCTTCGGCGACACCGTGCACCCGGTCGAGCGCGAGGTGCTCGGCCGCGCGGCCGCCGACCGGGTGGTGCTGGGCGTCCGGCCCGAGGACCTCGAGGTCGGCGAGCACGGCATCCCGGTGGAGGTCGACGTCGTCGAGGAGCTCGGCGCGGACGCCTACGTCTACGGCCACGCCGACCTCGACGGCACCCGGCACACCGTCACCGTCCGGGTCGACGGCCGCCGCCCGCCGCTCAAGGGCGACCGGGTGCACGTCACCCCGCGCGCCGGCCACGTGCACCTGTTCTCCACCGTCGACGGCGAGCGGCTCGGGTGAGCCTCCCGCCCACCGGCGAGCAGCACGTCCTCCGCCGCGGGGACGCCGAGGCCGTCGTCGTCGAGGTCGGCGGCGGCCTGCGCACCTACCGCGCCGGCGGGCGCGACGTCGTCGACGGCTACGACGCGGGCGAGATGGCCGCGGACGTCCGCGGGCAGGTGCTCGCGCCCTGGCCCAACCGGCTGCGCGACGGCGTCTGGTCCTGGGAGGGCGTCCGGCACGTCACCCCGGTGACCGAGCCCGAGCGCGGGACGGCGATCCACGGGCTGGTGCGGCACGTGCCCTGGCGGGTGCTCGACCGGGCCGGGGACCGCGTCGTCCTCGGGTACGTGCTGCACCCGCAGCCGGGCTACCCGTTCACCCTGCGGCTGCAGGTGGCGTGGGAGCTCACCGACGACGGTCTGCGGGTGACCACCACCGCTACCAACGAGGGCGGCACCGACCTGCCCTACGGCGAGGGCCACCACCCCTACCTCGCGGCCGGCCCGGGGCTGCGGGTCGACGACTGCACCCTCACCCTGCCCGCCGCCACCCGGCTGCTGACCGACGACCGGCTGCTGCCGGTGGGCCGCGAGCCGGTGGAGGGGACGCCGTTCGACCTGCGCGCCGGCCGGCGGGTGGGCGACCTGGTGGTCGACGACTGCTTCACCGACCTCGCCCGGGACGACGACGGCGTGGCCGAGGTGCGACTGGTCCGCCCGGACGGCAGCGGCGCCGCGGTCTGGATGGACGCCTCCTACGGCCACCTGCAGGTGTTCACCGGCGACGTCGTCGAGCCGCCGTCGCGCCGCCGGCACGGCCTCGCCGTCGAGCCGATGACCTGCCCGCCGGACGCGTTCCGCTCCGGCGAGGCGGTGCGCCGGCTGGCGCCGGGGGAGTCCACGACCGGCACCTGGGGCATGCGCCCGCTCTGACGGCCGAGGGCTCAGTCCGAGGAGCGTGCCGACGTGTCGTGCGCCGGCGCGGTGCGCTTCGCGGCGGTGCGGGGCGACGCGGTGCGCTTGCGGGCCGCCCGCGGCTCGGGCACGGACGCGGTCGCCGGCTGCGTGGCCTCCTCGGCGGCGGGCGGGGGAGCGTCTCCCGCGGCGGATCCCGGGGCCTCCTCCTGCGCCTTCTCCAGCTCGGCCTTGAGCGTCGGCAGCACCCGGCGCAGCAGCGGCCCCCGGACGGCGTCCAGCAGCCGGTCGGCGGGCCGCAGCACGCGGGCGCCCGACGGCTCCCGGCGCAGGGTGAGGCGCGTCCCGGTGCCCTCCGGCCGGAAGACGTACGTCCACGTGCCGACGACGGACCGCGACGACCGCACGACGATCCGCTCGTCGGGGACGACCTCGGTGACCACGTCGAAGCCGTCGACGGACAGCCCCGCGACGGTCATGCGCCAGCTGTAGAAGGTGCCGACGCCGTCCTCGGTCGTGACGACGTCGACGAGCCGGGCCGGGCCCGGCAGCACCGAGAACTGCCTGTGGGGGTCCTTCCAGAAGTCGAAGACCTCGTGCACCGGGGCCTCGATGTGGATGCTGCGCGTGAAGGTCATCGCGGTTCCTCTCCTCGGGGTGCGGCAGTGGTGCCCCTCCCGGCCCGGGCGCCTCTGCGATGCGGGGTGAGGGCCCGACTGCGCGCGAGGGCGGGCCCTCGGTCCCGGTGGACTGGTGGGGCGGTCAGCAGGTCAGGGCGGTCAGCAGGACTGGGCGGTCAGGCGGTCAGGGCGAGGCAGATCCAGCACAGCGGGTCGCCGGCATCGTCCCGGTCCTCGGGCCAGGACCACACCGCCGGGTCGAGGAGCGTCACCGGCGCCAGGCACACCGACCGGCCGACCAGCAGGCCGTCGCCGCTGACCGCGTGCAGGCGGCCCACGGGCAGGTCCAGCGACTCCCCGCCGCACTCGAGGGGGCGCACCGCGTCCGCGCCCATCGTCCAGTGCTCGCGGCGCCGCGTGTCCGTGCTCACCGGAGCACGAGGCGCTCGCCGGCGGGCATCCGGCGGGCGAGGTCGGCGAGCAGGGCCCGGGCGTCGTGGGCCACGGTGGCCGAGTCGAGCCGCACGACGACCCGCCGGTGGCCCAGCCGCCGCAGCCCGGTCACGGTGCGGCACAGCGCCTCGGCGCCGATCCGGTCGAGGCGGCCGCGGACGCTGATGACGCCGGTGGTCCGGTCGGTGCGCGCGGTGGACAGCGGAGGCAGCGGGCGGGCGTCGTCCCCGGGCGCCCGCTGAGGGGCGGGCGGTCCGGAGGGGGTCCGCCGTCGGCGGGCAGGGGTGCGGCGGTGGGCCTCTTCTCGACTCACCCCTCGACCGTGACGAATCCGTCCGAAACGCCCCAGGGCCCTAGGTCCCTGCGGCGGGACGGTGCGCCGCGGGCCGACACGCACGGGGTGCGTCCCCTCACGGTCCGCGGTGGAGGCCGGGTCAGGTGGTGTGGGGGCGGGGTGGCGGCACGGGGCTCGGCGGGACGTTCTGGTTGAGGTGGAACAGGTTGTCCGGGTCGTAGCGGCGCTTGATCTCGGTCAGCCGGCCGTAGGACGCCCCCACGTCCTCCGGCGCCCGCGCCGCGTCGTCGGCGGAGGCGAAGTTGGTGTAGCCGCCCGGCTGGGCGTGCGGCGCGAGGGCGGCGTGGTAGTCGCGGACCCAGCGGGTGACCCGCTCGTCGTCCGCGGGGTCGGCCCACATGCCGGCGATGTTGACGACGTAGGTGGCGTCCCGGTGGCCGAACGCCGTGGCGTCCCCGGGGACCTCCCTCGGTGCGCCGTCGAGCGTGTACATGTGCATCGTCGAGGTGACCACCGGCAGCCGGGCGCCGTGCTCCACGTGCACGGCGATCGCCTCGTCGGGCACCTCGTCCGCGTACACGCTCTTCCAGTAGCACCGCGTGCCCGGCGGGAGCAGCGGGTCGAACAGCGCGTTGACGGCCGGGTAGGGCATCGGGGCCACCATCTCGGCCGCCGGCCGCGCGACCTCCCGGAAGCCCGTGAGGAACCGCTCGCCGTCCGCCGGGTCCCCCGTCCAGCAGGACACGACGACGGCGAAGGCCTCGCCCACGCGGTTCTCGGGGACGAACGGCAGCGGGGGCGCGAGGTGCATCGCGGGGTAGCCGCCGTACTCCCGGGGCGCGGCGGGGATCGTGTCGCGGAAGTGGGCGAAGACCGCCGGGCCGTCGGAGAGCTCGAAGAACTGCAGGGCGGCCAGGACGGTGTCCGGGACGGGGTGCATACGGTAGGTGAACTCCGTGACGACGCCGAAGTTGCCGCCGCCGCCGCGCAGCGCCCAGAACAGCTCCGGGTTCTCCTCCTCGCTCGCGACGAGCTGCTCGCCGGCGGCCGTGACCACGCGGGCGGCCAGCAGGTTGTCGCAGGTGAGCCCGTGCGCGCGGCTGAGGTAGCCGATCCCGCCGCCGAGCGTGAGCCCGCCGATCCCCGTGGTCGAGATGATGCCGCCGGTGGTGGCCAGGCCGTGCGCGGCGGCGACGTCGTTCAGCCGCCCCCAGGTCGTGCCGCCCCCGGCCCGCGCCGTGGCCGCCGCGTCGTCGACGTCGACCTGCCGCATCGGGGACAGGTCCGCCACGACGACGCCGTCCCCGGTCCCGAACCCGGCCACGCCGTGGCCGCCGCCGCGGACGGCGAGCTCCATCCGCTGGTCCTGCGCGAGACGGACGACGGCGGCGACGTCGTCGGCGGTCGCGCAGCGGACGACCGCGGCGGGCTGGGCGTCGATCGCCCCGTTCCAGACCCGCCGGGCCTCGTCGTAGTCCGCGTCCCCGGGCCGGATCACCTGCCCGGTCACCCGGTCGGCCAGCGTCGTCAGTGCCTGGGTCATGGCTGCTCCTCGAGGCGCTCGAGTCGCACGCGCTGCGGGCTGAGCACGCGCAGGTCGCGGCGGCGACGCTAGTCCGGGGCACCCTCGTCCGGGGGCCCGTGCGAGCGGCCCGGGAGGGGAGCCGACCGGGGCGGCGCGCCCTCCCTGCCCGTCGCGGTCCGGCCACCCGCGGTCCGTCCGCGCCTTCCCGTTATCCCCAACTCCGGTACGCGCCGGCGAGGTGGCAGCGCCCCGGGGGACGGGAGGTCCGGTCACCGGCGACCGGGAGGTGGCGCGGGGTACCTAGACTCGACCGGGCACCCCTGATCCGGGAGCCGGGACCGACCGAGGAGGGTGCACGTGGCCGTACGGGCCATCCGGGGCGCGACACAGGTGGACGCCGACGAACGCGAGCAGGTCCTCGAGGCCACCCGGGAGCTGGTGAGCACCGTGGTCGAGCGCAACGGCCTCCACCACGACGACATCATCAGCATCCTGTTCACCGCGACCCCGGACCTGGTCTCGGAGTTCCCGGCGCTGGCCGCCCGCGAGCTCGGGATGGGCGACGTGCCGCTGATGTGCGCCACCGAGATCGGCGTGCAGCACGCGCTGCCGCGGGTGCTGCGGCTCATGGCGCACGTGGAGACCGAGCGGCCGCGCGGGGACATCCAGCACGTGTACCTGCGGGGTGCCGTGGCGCTGCGACGGGACATCGCCCAGTGAGCGAGCAGGGGTTCCGGGGGCAGGTGACCCTCGACGGGCCGTCGGGCACGGGCAAGTCCAGCGTCGCGCGCGCGGCGGCGACCCGGCTGGGCGCGGCCTACCTCGACACCGGCGCGATGTACCGGGCCGCGACCGTGGCCGTCCTCGACGCCGGCGTCGACCCCGAGGACGCCGAGGCGGTGGCCCGCGTGGTCGGGCGCGCGCGCATCGAGGTGGGGACGGCGGCGGACACCGAGCGGGTCGAGGTCGACGGCACCGACGTCGCGGTGCGGATCCGCGGCGCCGAGGTGACCCGCAACGTCTCGGCGGTCTCGGCGGTGCCCGCGGTGCGCCGGCAGCTGGTCGACCAGCAGCGCGCGCTGGTGGCCGCGGCCGACGCCGTCGTCGTCGAGGGCCGGGACATCGGCACCGTGGTGCTGCCCGACGCGACCGTGAAGATCTACCTGACCGCCGCGCCGGAGGCGCGCGCGCAGCGGCGGGCCGCCCAGCTGGGGCTGACCACACCGGACGAGATCGCCGACCTGGCCGCCGACCTGCGCCGCCGGGACGAGTACGACAGCAGCCGCGCGGACAGCCCGCTGCGGCCGGCCGCCGACGCGGTGGTCGTCGACAGCACCGACCTGGACCGGGAGGGCGTCGTCGACCGCATCGTCGAGCTGGCGCTCTCGGCGGTCGGTGCAGGGGGGAGAGCATGAGCGAGGAGGGCACCGGCGGTCCGCTGCCGGTGGTGGCGATCGTCGGCCGGCCCAACGTGGGCAAGTCGACGCTGGTCAACCGCGTCCTGGGCCGGCGCGCCGCGGTGGTGCAGGACATCCCCGGGGTGACCCGCGACCGCATCTCCTACGAGGCGCTGTGGAACGGCCGGCGGTTCACCGTCACCGACACCGGCGGCTGGGACCCGAAGGCCGAGGGGCTGGGCGCGTCGATCAGCCGGCAGGCGGAGTTCGCGATGCGCACCGCGGACGTCATCGTGTTCGTCGTCGACAGCCGGGTGGGCGCCACCGACACCGATCTGGCCGCCGCGCGCATCCTGCGCCGCAGCGACCGGCCGGTGATCGTCGTCGCCAACAAGGTCGACGACGAGCGCAGCGAGGCCAACGCCGCGGAGCTGTGGTCGTTGGGCCTGGGCGAGCCGCAGCCGGTCAGCGCGCTGCACGGCCGGGGGAGCGGTGACCTGCTCGACCTGGTGCTCGACGCGCTGCCCGAGGCGCCGCGGGAGCAGCCCGAGGAGGGCGGCCCGCGGCGGGTGGCGCTGGTCGGGCGGCCCAACGTGGGCAAGTCCAGCCTGCTCAACCGGCTGGCCAGGGAGGAGCGGTCGGTCGTCGACTCGGTCGCCGGCACCACCGTGGACCCGGTCGACTCGATCATCACCCTCGGCGGCGAGGAGTGGCGGTTCGTCGACACCGCGGGGCTGCGCCGCAAGGTGAACACCGCCAGCGGCACCGAGTACTACGCCAGCCTGCGCACCGAGGCCGCCATCCAGGCCGCCGAGGTCGCCGTCGTGCTGCTGGCCGCCGACGAGGTGATCAGCGAGCAGGACCAGCGGGTGATCACCCAGGTCATCGAGGCCGGCCGCGCGCTGGTCATCGCGTTCAACAAGTGGGACACCCTCGACGAGGACCGGCACGCCCAGCTGGAGCGCGAGATCGAGCGCGACCTCGCCCGCGTCAAGTGGGCCAGCCGGGTCAACATCTCCGCGGCCACCGGCCGCGGGATCGGCAAGCTGCCCGAGCACCTGCACGCCGCGCTCGCCTCCTGGGAGACCCGGGTGCCGACGGCGGAGCTCAACGCCTACGTCCGGCAGCTGGTGCAGGAGACGCCGCCGCCGGCCCGCGGCGGGCGCGCGCCGAAGATCAAGTACGTGACGCAGGCGGACATCCGCCCGCCGCGGTTCGTCGTCTTCTCGACCGGGTTCCTCGAGGCCGGCTACCGCCGGTTCCTCGAGCGGAAGCTGCGCGAGCGGTTCGGCTTCGGCGGCACGCCGCTGGACATCTCGGTGAAGGTCCGCGAGGGCCGGGGGAACGACAAGCGCGGCTGACCGCGTCAGCCCGCCGGGGCCGGGTCGTCGTCGAAGCGCAGCGGCTCGGTCCGGCGGGGCATGGCCAGCACCGCCAGCGCGATGACGACGGCGGTCACGGCGGTCGCGACGAACACGCCGTGCGAGGCCGCGTGCAGGCTCTCCCGCGCGAACTCCGCGACGGCGCCGCCCTGCGACAGCGCCGCGGTGGTGCTGTCGACGTCGGTCGGGACCTCGCCGTCCAGGCCCGGCGGCGGCGCGGCGAACCGGGCGGCCAGCGTGGTGTTCGCGATCGCGCCGAACACCGCCGCGCCGACCGCGGACCCCATGGACCGGGCGAACATGTTGGTGGCGGTGACGACGCCGCGCCGGTCCCAGCCGACCACCGACTGCACCGCGACGATCAGCGGCGACGAGGACAGCCCGAGGCCCGCGCCGGTGACGAACATCCACGCGCCGACCTGCCACAGCCGCGCGTCGGCGCCGAGCAGCGCCGTCCCGACGGTCCCGGCGACGGCGAGCGCGACGCCGAGCAGCGCGGTGTTCCGGAAGCCGATCCGCAGGTAGAGCCGGCCGGCGAGGCTCGCCGCGATCGGCCAGCCGAGGGTCAGCGCGGCGAGCGCGAAGCCCGCCTCGAGCGCGCCGGCACCGAGGACGCCCTGCGCCCAGGTCGGCAGGTAGGAGCTCAGCCCGATCAGCAGCGCGCCCAGGCCGAGCGCGGCCACGTTGCCGGACAGCAGGATGCGGCGGCGCAGCACCCACGGCGGCAGCACCGGCTCCGCGGCCCGCCGCTCGACCAGCGCGAAGGCCACGAGCAGGACGACCGCCGTCGCGAGGACCGCGATCGAGGTCCCCGACGTCCACGCCCACGCGCTGCCGCCCTGCAGCAGCCCGAGGATGAGCAGCGCGAAGCCGGCCGACAGCAGGACGGCGCCGGTGACGTCGAAGCGGTGGGTGCGGCGCTCGACGCGCTCGTTCCACCGGCGCAGCAGCGCGGCGAACGCCACCGCGCCCAGCGGCAGGTTCACCAGGAAGATCCAGCGCCAGGACAGGTAGTCGCTGAAGACGCCGCCGAGGGTGGGGCCGAGCACCGAGGAGACGCCCCACACCGAGGCGAGGTAGCCCTGCACCCGGGCGCGCTCCTCGACCGTGTAGATGTCGCCGATGACGGTCATGCCGATCGGCTGGACGGCGCCGGCGCCGATGCCCTGCAGCGCTCGCCCGACGATCAGCGCCGGCATCGACCAGGCCAGGCCGCAGAACAGCGAGGCGGCGACGAACACCGCGATGCCGAACAGCAGCACCGGCTTGCGCCCGAGGACGTCGGCGAGCTTGCCGTAGACCGGCACGGTCACCGCCTGGGTGAGCAGGTAGACGCTGAACAGCCAGGGGAACTGGCTGAACCCGCCGAGGTCGTCGACGACGGCGGGGACGGCGGTGGCGATGATCGTGCTGTCGAGGGCGATCAGCGCGGTGCTGAGCATGACCGCCCCGAGCACGGGGCCGCGCTCGGAACGGAGCCCGACCGAGGCCCGGGTCACGGTTGTCACGGACAACCACCAACGCGGGCCGGCGCGGGGCATTCCCGGCGCGCCGGCCCCGGTCAGCCGAGGGGCAGTCACCCGACCGGCGGTACCACCTCCGCCACCGGCGCGCCGGCCGGGAAGCCCAGCCGGTCCCGGTGGTCGTAGAGCTCCTGCCGGTCGGGCAGGGGGTGGCCGGTCGGGCAGGTGAGGGTGTCGACCTCGCCGACGTACACCGGCGCCCGCAGGGCGGTGTGGAAGTGACGTCCCGCCCGCTGCACCAGTCGGTCGCCGCACTGCGGGCGGTGCAGGTTGCGCAGGGACTGGACCCGGGTCGCATCCATGCCGCCGAGCCTGCGCCGGCCCGCGACCGGCGCCGGCGGGTCGGCCCGGTGTGTCCGGCCGTCGTCACGGGATCTCCCGGTCGCGGCGTGCGGCGACGCGCGGACGACCACCGGTGGAGGCGGAGGAGCGGTGCGGTAACCTGCTCTACGCAGCGATCGGGCGGCGCGAGCCGCCCGGCGCTCGGGCTGTAGCGCAGCTTGGTAGCGCACTTGACTGGGGGTCAAGGGGTCGCAGGTTCAAATCCTGTCAGCCCGACAGCGGGAGACCGCAGCTCAGGGGCCGTGTCCGGAGAGATCCGGAGCGGCCCCTGACTGCTTCCCGAGGGCGGTTGACCACCTCTTGACCACCATGAGTCCACCCTTCACTCGCCGAAGGCGACGCCGAGGACGTCCATCGCCTCGCGGGAGACGTCGGGTGCGACGTCTCCGTACACGTCGCCGGTGATGGCGATCGACGGGTGACCGAGGACCTCGGACACCACCTTGGGCGCGACGGCGGTGCAGACCCCGTCGCAGCCGGGGCAGGAGCCATCCTCACCTGAGACGCATGAGGTGTGTGGCACATGATCTTGATCTATCTCCGGTAGCGACCGGGAGCAGGATGGCCCGGTGGAGCAGAGCGCCAGGATCGACGTCGAGGCCCCGGTCGGACGGGTCTGGGAGGTGCTGCGCGAGGTCGAGCGGTGGCGGGAGCGGACGCCGACGGTGACCGCGGTGCGACGCCTCGACGACGGGCCGCCCGCCGTCGGGTCGCGGGTCCGGGTGGAGCAGCCCCGCATCCCCCCGACCGAGTACGTGGTGACCGAGCTCGAGCCGGGCCGCTCGTCCACCTGGGTGGCCACCAGCCCGGGCGTACGCACCACTGCTCGGCACCGGCTCGAGGAACTCGGCACCGGCGGCACGCGCCTGACGCTGGCGGTGGAGCAGGCCGGCCCCGTGGGCGCTGTGATGGGACGGTTCTCCCGCCGCCTCACCGATCGCCACCTGACCGCCGAGGCCGACGGGATCAAGGCCACGAGCGAGGGACGCGTGTGACGTCCGGCCGTGCGCACGTCGCCCACGGCCCATCGCCCGTCAGGCCGGCGTCTCCTCCACACGGGCCCCGGCCAGCGCCCGACGTCGGCGCCGAGTGCGTCGCGGTCGGTGACCGGACGTCGACGGAACCGGAACCGCAGATCGAGTTCCGCCGGTTGGGGGCGCAGCAGTCGACCAGCGTGGTCGCAGTCCGAGCTGCGATGGGCTTCGTCTGTCGTCCGCGCACGGCCGCTGTCGTCAACGGAGCCCGCTCGGGCGGCTCACGGAACGGCCGTCGATCAGTCATCGGTGTTCGAAGGGGACTTGCTGCACACGCACACGCCTCGGCCGCCGGTAGCGGCGACGAACCCGGGCGGCCCTGACACGCGGTCACCCGGTCCCTGCCGCACCCCCGACCGGAGTCGGCGAGGAGGTGGGCGAGGTCGCGCCGGAGCCGGTCCGGGGCGGTGTCGCTCCCGGACGGAGACGTCGTGACGAGCCGCTGGGCGTGGAGCCCGCTGTGGACCGTGCCGAGTGCCAGGCCCGGGTCCTGGGCCTGGCACTCGGCAATCGCTCCCACGGCCGCCGCAGCGGCGCGTGGCATCAGCGCACGAGCTCCCTGTCGGCAGTCGGCAGCCTCTCCGAACCGCCGGTGGCGAGGTCGGCGGTGGCGGTCTCGTTGAGAGCCAGGATGCAGATGGCGGTGAGGAGCAGGGTGGCGGCGATGATCGCCGAGACGGCGACGGTGCTCACGCCGCTGCTGAGCACGGCAGCGAACACCACCGGGGCCAGGCCCGCGCCGATCCCCGCGATCTGGTAGCCGAGCGAGGCGCCGGTGTAGCGGGCCCGGGTGCTGAACAGCTCGGTGTAGAGCGCCGCGAGAGGCCCGTACATCGCCGCGTGCACGACGCCCTGGCCCACGACGACGGCGACCGTGAGCAGGAACGCGGAGCCGCTGTCGATCAGCGGGAACAGCAGGAAGCTCCAGACCGCCATCGCGAGGGCCCCGGCGAGCACCACCGGGCGCCGACCGAGCCGGTCGGAGAGGGCCGAGAACCCGATGATCCCGGCGATCGCGGCCAGGGAGGACAGCGTCAGGGCGTTGAGCACCGTCTGCCGCGGGAAGCCCGCCTCCACCGCGTAGGCGATGACGAACGTCGTCAGCGTCCCCTGTGCGACGAAGGCGCCGAAGCCGACACCGATCGACAGCAGCAGGTTGCGCGGGTGCCGCCGGAAGACCTCCACCAGCGGGGGCCGAGCCGGCTCGCCGGTCGCCGCCTCGACGAAGACCGGCGTCTCCTCGACCTTCGCCCGGACGAACAGGCCGACGGCCAGCAGGACGGCGCTGAGCAGGAACGGGATGCGCCAGCCCCAGGTGAGGAAGCCCTCCTCGCCGGTGGCCGCGGCGGCCAGGGCCAGGACCACGGTGGAGAGCACCATGCCGCTGGGCGCTCCGGCGTTGGTGAAGCTGGCCCACAGGCCCCGCCGCGACGAGGCGTGCTCGGCGGACATCAGGACCGCGCCGCCCCACTCGCCGCCGACGGCGATGCCCTGCACGACGCGCAGCAGCACGAGGAGGATCGGGGCCCAGACGCCGATCGCGGCGTAGGTCGGCAGCAGGCCGATCAGCACGCTGGCCAGGCCCATGAGCGTCATGGACCAGATCAGCATCTTCTTGCGGCCGATCCGGTCACCGAAGTGACCGAAGACGGCGCCGCCGAGCGGGCGGGCGAGGTACCCGGTGGCCAGCGTGCCGAAGCTCGCGACGGTGCCGACGAGGGGGTCGAGACCGGAGAAGAACACGCGGCTGAAGACGACGGCCGAGGCGGTCGCGTACAGCAGGAAGTCGTAGTACTCGATCACGCTGCCCAGGTAGCTGGACAGCACGGCACGGCGGAGCTGGGGCGCGGAGCGCCGCTCGGAGGAGGGGGTCATAGCGCAGTGGCCTGTTCGGTGAGTGGGAGCGCAGGAGCGGAGCCGTCCCGCGTTACATGGGTCACATGCCGCCTACGAAGGTAGGCAAGTTGACGATCGTCGTCAACGTCCTGCCCAACATCGGTCCGCGGTCCTACAGTGATCGGCATGGCATCGCCCAGCGACGCGCCGGCGGAGGACGACGACCGCGAGGCCCTCGGCACCCCCCGTCCGCAGTCGCTGCTGCTGACCTTCTTCGGTGGCTACGTGCTGGGCCGGGGCGTGGCGGTGGCGACCGGCAGCGTCCTGGAGGTGCTCGGCCGGGTCGGCGTCTCCGAGCACGCCATCCGCTCGACGCTCAGCCGGATGGCCCGCCGGGGCCTGCTGCGTCGCGTGCGGCGGGGTCGCCAGGTGTACCTGGGGCTGACGCCGCGGTCCCGCGAGATCCTGCGGGACGGCGCGGTGCGGATCTGGCGGGTCGGCGCGGTGAACCGGCAGTGGGACGGCACCTGGACCCTCCTCGGCTTCTCCCTGCCGGAGTCCTGGCAGCGGCAGCGGCACGAGCTCAGGTCCCGCCTGCTGTGGGCGGGGTTCGGGCCGTTGCAGGGCGGCCTCTGGATCGCGCCGTCCGGCGCCGACGTGGCCGTCGTCGCCGGCGACCCGGACCTGGCCGGGCACGTCCGGGTGTTCGCGGCCCGCGCGCTGCCGCCGACGGACGTCGACGCACTCGTCCGCGACGCCTGGGACCTCGACGCCGTCGCCGCCCGGTACCGGGGCTTCCTCGATCGCTGGGAGTCGCCCGAGCGGCGGCCCCGGCTCCCCGACGGCCTCGCGCAGCAGCTCGCACTGCAGACCGACTGGCTCCGGGTGATCCGCCGGGATCCCCGCCTTCCCCTGCAGCACCTGCCGGAGGGCTGGCCCGCCGAGCGCGCTCAGGACCTCTTCTACGCGCTGAACGCCGAGTACGACGACGACGCGCGCGCGGTCGTCGCGGACCTGCTGGACGTCCTCCCGGTCGACGAGCCCGAGCGCCGCTGACCCGGTCCGGTCAGTGCGCCGGCCCGGCGGCGAGCGCGGCCCGCGCGCGGTTGAGGTAGTCGGCGAACGCTGATCGCTCCTCGGTCGTGAGGGCGCGCACCATCCGCTCCTCGAGGGCGTGCACCGGGCCGGCGAACCCGGCGAGCAGGTCGCGGCCGCCCTCGGTCAGGCCGATCAGCAGCCGGCGGCGGTTGTCGGGATGCGGGCGGCGCTCGATCAGCCCGCGGCGTTCGAGGGCCGTGACCAGATCGCCCATCGTCTGCGGGGTGACGAAGGAGCTGCGGGCCAGCTCCGCGGTGGTCGCGCCGTCCCGCCGGTCGAGCACGGTCAGGGCCGTGTACTGGAGCGCGGTGATGCCCGCCGGCCGCAGCAGCTCGTCGAGGTGGGCCCGCACGACCAGTTCCACCTGCTTGACCGCGTACAGCAGCGACGGCGCGGCCGGCGGGTGGGGGGCGGCCGGTGGTGTCTCCGACAGGGGTCGCGCCGTCATCTCGCCGCCTCCTGGTCCTCGATCGTGCCCTCGTGCCTGGAAGGGGTGTCCTCCCGACGGCCGTTCCAGCATAGAAGGAATCCTGTTATGGTCTACGCCATTCCACCCAGCGGAGGACTCTGATGGCGACCGCGACCCGGCAGGCCCCCGTCGCCGGTCTGGGCAGCTGGCCCGGCCGGCGGGCCCGCATCTCACCCGGCCGGACGGCCCTGACCGACCCGACCCGGACGCTGACCTACGCCGAGCTCGCCGACCGCACCGCCCGGCTCGCCGGCGCGCTGCGGAGACGGGGCGTGCGTCCGGGTGACCGGGTCGCCTACCTGGGGGTCAACGCCGTCGAGGTGTTCGAGACCTTCTTCGCGACCTGGCTGCTGGGCGCGATCGCCGTCCCCCTGAACTACCGGCTCTCCGGGACCGAGATCCGGTACATGCTCGAGGACGCCGGCGCGACCGTCCTGGTCCACAGCTCCGACACCGACGCCCTCGTCGCGGCGGCCGCGCCCCTGCCCGAGGCGGTGCGCTCCGTGCTCGCGGTGCACTCGGTCGGCTCCCCGGCGGGCGTCCTGGACTACGAGACCGAGATCGCGAGCGGCCCGGCGCTGGATCCCGAGCCGCCGGTCGGCCTGGACGACCCCGCGCTCCTCCTCTACACCTCCGGGACCACCGGCCGCCCCAAGGGGGCGGTCCTCACCCACGGCAACCTCACCTGGAACACGATCAACTACCTGGCGCACGTCGACGTCCTGAGCACCGACCGGGCGCTGTGCATCGCACCGCTGTTCCACTGCGTCGGCATCGGCCAGGTCACCCTGCCGACGCTGTTCAAGGGCGGGTCGGTGGAGCTGCTGCCGAGGGCCGATCCGGGCCTGGTCCTCGAGCGGGTGTCCGCGGCGCGCATCACCGGCTTCTCGGCGGTGCCGACGATGCTCCAGATGATGTCCGAGCACCCGGGCTGGGACGCGGCGGACCTGAGCTCGCTGGCCGTCGTGCAGTACGGCGGGTCGCCGGTGCAGGAGCGGGTCGCCCGCGCCTGGCTGGACCGCGGGGTGCGGCTCCTGCAGGGCTACGGCATGACCGAGGCCGCCCCGGGCGTGTACATGAGCACCCACGACAGCACCGCCGCCCACCCGACCGCGGTCGGCGTGCCGCACTTCTTCACCGATGTGGCCCTGCTGCGCGACGGCCGGCCGGTGCCCGTCGACGGCCAGCCCGCGGAGCTCGTCGTGCGCGGCCCCAACGTCTTCCCCGGGTACTGGAACCGGCCGGAGGAGAGCGCCGCGAGCTTCGTGGACGGCGTGTGGTTCCGCACCGGTGACGTCGTCCGGGTGGACGCCGGCGGCTCGGCGCACGTCGTCGACCGGGTCAAGGACGTGTTCATCTCCGGTGGGGAGAACGTGTACCCGGCCGAGGTGGAGGCGGTCGCCGTCCAGTTGGACGAGGTCGCCAACTGCGCCGTCGTGGGCGTCCCGGACGAGCGGTGGGGCGAGGTCGGCGTCGGGTACGTGGAGCTGCGCGACGGCGCCACGCTCCCCGAGGACCGGCTGCGCGCCCACCTGGAGGCCCACCTGGCCCGCTACAAGATCCCCAGGCACCTGGTGTTCGTGGCGGAGCTGCCGCGCAACGCCACCGGGAAGATCCGCCGCGTCGAGCTGCGCGCCCGCGCGGCCGACGACCACGCCGCGGAGGCCCCGCGGCCGGAAGGAGTGTCATGAGCCGCGCCGCCGGTGCCCCGCAGGGAGCAGAGGCCCCGCAGGGAGCCCCTGGACCGTCCGCCGACCAGGTGCAGGCGTTGCTGCCGCTGTCCCTGCGGGTGGAGCTCCACGGGGAGGTCGCCGTGCTGCGCCTGACCCGCGCGGCCAAGCGCAACGCGCTCGACGACCCGACCGTCCTGGGCATCGAGACCTTCTTCAGCACCCCGCCCGCCGGCATCAAGGCCGTCGTCCTCGACGCCGAGGGCGAGCACTTCTGCGCCGGCCTGGACCTGTCCGAGCTGACCGAGCGCGACGCCTTCGAGGGCCTCGAGCACTCGATGATGTGGCACCGCGCCTTCGCCCGCGTGGAGCGCGGCAGGCTGCCGGTGGTCGCCGTCCTCAAGGGCGCGGTGATCGGTGGCGGGTTGGAGCTGGCGTCGGCCGCGCACATCCGGGTCGCCGAGCCGAGCGCGTTCTACGCGCTGCCCGAGGGGCAGCGCGGACTGTTCGTCGGGGGCGGCGCCTCGGTGCGCGTCCCGCGCCTGATCGGCGCCCACCGCATGGCCGACATGATGCTGACCGGCCGGGTGGTCGGCGCCGAGGAGGGGCAGGCGCTCGGCCTGTCGCACTACCTGACCGGGCCCGGTGAGGGGCTCGCCCGGGCCATGGAGCTGGCCCGCCGGATCGCCACGAACTCGCCGGTCACCAACTTCGCCGTGCTGCAGGCCCTCCCGCGGATCGCCGAGGCCAACCCGGCCGAGGGCTACCTCCTGGAGTCGCTCATGGCCGCCGTGGCCACGGGGAGCGCCGAGGCCCAGCAGCGCATGCAGGCCTTCCTGCAGGGCGGCGCCGGGAAGGTGCAGGGACGATGACCGCGTCGGCGACTGCGCCGGAGCTGCTGCGGCCGCCGGCGGACGACGTCCGCGCGACCACCGAGATCGGCCGCTTCCTCGGCTGGCTGGAGCGGGAGCGCGGGCTGCGCTTCGACGGCTACGACGACCTGCACCGCTGGTCGGTCGAGGACCTCGAGGGGTTCTGGTCGGCGGTCTGGGAGTTCTTCGGCGTCCGTGCCTCCCAGCCGTACGAGCGGGTGCTCGGCTCCCGGGAGATGCCCGGCGCGCAGTGGTTCCCCGGGGCGACGCTCAACTACGCGGAGCACGCGGTCGGGCTCCTCGACAGCGGGGAGGACGCCGACGAGGTCGCGGTGGTGGCGCACTCGCAGACCCGTGCCCCGGTGCAGCTGACCTGGGGCGAGCTGCGCGACCAGGTGGCCCGTGCCCGGGCCGGGCTGCAGAGCCTCGGTGTCGGCCGCGGCGACCGCGTGGTGGCCTACCTGCCCAACATCCCGGAGACGCTCGTCGCCTTCCTCGCCACCGCCAGCCTCGGCGCGGTCTGGGCGAGCTGCGCCCCGGAGTTCGGCGCCCGCAGCGTCGTGGACCGCTTCGGCCAGGTCGAGCCGAAGGTGCTGCTGGCCGTGGCCGGGTACGGCTACGGCGCCAAGGACGTCGACCGCCGTGAGCAGGTGGCCGAGATCCGCGCGGCCCTGCCGACCGTCGAGCACGTCGTCCACGTGCCGTACGGGGAGAACGGCCTGTCCGACGCGACCTCCTGGGACGACCTGCTGGCCGAGCGCGGCGACCTGGCCTTCGACCCGGTGCCGTTCGCACACCCGATGTGCGTCCTGTTCTCCTCCGGCACCACGGGCAAGCCGAAGGCGATCGTCCACGGGCACGGCGGGGTGCTCGTCGAGCACCTGAAGAACCACGCGCTGAGCTGGGACCTGCACGCCGGCGACCGCATCCTGTGGTTCTCCACGACGGCGTGGATGATGTGGAACGCGCTGGTGTCGGCGCTGCTCGTGCGGGCCTCGATCGTGATGATCGACGGCAACCCGCTGCACCCCGACCTGCGCTGGCAGTGGCAGCTGGCGGAGCAGACCGGCGCCACGCTCATGGGCGTCAGCCCCGGTTACCTGATGGCGTGCCGCAAGGAGGGCGTGCGGCCGGCCGAGGAGTTCGACCTGTCGCGGATCCGGCAGCTCGGCGCGGCCGGCAGCCCGCTGCCCGCCGAGGGCTACCGCTGGGTGCACGAGCAGTTCGGGCCCGGCGTGCTGCTCAACGTGGGCAGCGGTGGCACCGACGTCTGCAGCGGGATCGTCCAGGGCAGCCCGCTCCAGCCGGTCTGGGCCGGCGAGATCTCCGGGCGCTGCCTGGGCGTGGCCGCGCAGGCGTTCGACGAGCAGGGCGGCCCGGTCGTCGGCGAGCTGGGCGAGCTGGTGATCACCGCGCCGATGCCTTCGATGCCGGTCGGGTTCTGGGGCGACGACGACGGCAGTCGCTACCGCGCCACCTACTTCGAGGACTACCCGGGCGTCTGGCGGCACGGGGACTGGATCCGGTTCTCCGAGGTCGGCAGCTGCGTCATCGCCGGCCGCTCCGACGCGACCCTCAACCGCGGCGGCGTCCGGCTGGGCACCGCGGAGTTCTACCGGGTCGTCGAGGAGCTGCCCGAGGTGGTGGACAGCCTCGTGCTGCACCTCGAGGACCCGGCCGGCGGCAACGGCGAGCTGCTCCTCTACGTCGAGCTGCGGCCGGGGACCGAGCTCGACGACGCGTTGCGCCGCCGGATCGCCGCCGCGCTGCGCACCTCGCTGTCCCCGCGGCACGTGCCGGACGCCGTCGTCGCCGTCCCCGCGATCCCGCGCAACCGCACCGGCAAGAAGCTCGAGCTGCCGGCCAAGAAGATCCTGCTGGGCGCCGCGCTGGAGGACGTCGCCAGCCGCGACGTCCTCGCCGATCCCACGTCGCTGGACACCTTCGTCCGGCTCGCCGCCACCCGGAGGGCGTCGTGAGCGCCGGGGGAGTGGGCACGGGGGGAGCAGTGCGCCGGGTCGCGGTCGTCGGCACGGGGGTCATCGGCGCCAGCTGGGCGGCGCACTTCCTCGCCCACGGCCTCGACGTCACCGCGACCGATCCCGCCCCGGGCGCCGAGGAGCGGCTGCGCGCCGACGTGGCCGCGCACTGGCCGGTGCTCGAGCGGCTCGGCCTGGCGGAGGGGGCCTCGCGGGAGCGGTTGTCCTTCACCGCCGACGTCGCGGAGGCGGTCGCCGACGCCGACTTCGTGCAGGAGAACGGCCCGGAGCGCGAGGACGTCAAGCACGCCCTGTTCGCGGTGCTCGACGCGGCCGCCCGGCCGGACGTCGTCCTGGGCAGCAGCTCCTCGGGCCTGCTGCCCAGCACCATCGCGCGGGGCTGCCCGCAGCACCCGGAGCGCGTGGTGATCGGCCATCCGTTCAACCCGCCGCACCTGATCCCGCTGGTCGAGGTCGTACCGGGGGAGCGCACCTCTCCCGAGGCCGTCGAGACGGCGATGGCCTTCTACGCCGCCGTCGGCAAGCGGCCCATCCGCCTGCGCCAGGAGCTGCCCGGCCACGTCGCCAACCGGCTCCAGGCCGCGCTGTGGCAGGAGGCCTACTCGCTCGTCGAGCGGGGGGTGGCGACCGTCAGCGACATCGACACCGCCATCTCCTCCGGCCCCGGGCTGCGCTGGGCCGTGCTCGGCCCGTTCCTCAACCAGCACCTCTCCGGCGGTCCCGGCGGGATCGCGCACGTGCTGGAGCACCTCGGCCCGCCGACCGAGCGGTGGTGGCGCGACCTCGGACAGGTCACGCTGACCCCGGAGCTGGTACGGAAGCTGGTGGCCGGGGTCGACGAGGAGCTCGCCGGCACCGACGCCGCCGACCTCGTCGCCCGGCGCGACGCCGTCCTGGACGCCCTGCTCGCCGCCAAGGCCGAGACCGGCCTGGCCTGACGGGAGAGGAACCCGTGCCCACGATCGACCTTTCCGCGCTGGACGCCATCGACGTGCACGTGCACGTGGAGCAGGACGCCCACGGCTGCTTCTCGCTCGACCAGGAGCTGCTGGACGCCTCCGCGAAGTACTTCCGCGCCGACCAGGACCGCACCCCGACCGTGGCGGCCATCGCGGAGCACTACCGCGCGCGCCGCACCGCCGCGGTCGTGTTCACGGTCGATGCCGCCTCCGCCACCGGGCACCCGGCGCTGTCGAGCGAGGAGATCGCCGAGCTGGCCGCCGAGCACCCGGACGTGCTGATCCCGTTCGGCTCGGTCGATCCGCACGCCGGCAGGGCGGCCGTCGCCCGGGCACGGCGGCTGGTGACCGAGCACGGGGTGCGCGGCTTCAAGTTCCACCCCAGCCTGCAGGCGTTCGAACCCGACGACCGGCGCTTCTACCCGCTCTACGCGGCACTCGAGGAGCTGGGCGTGCCGGCGCTGTTCCACACCGGGCAGACCGGCATCGGCGCCGGGCTGCCCGGGGGGCGCGGCATCAAGCTGCGCTACTCCGACCCGATGCTGCTCGACGACGTCGCCGCCGACTTCCCGCACCTGACGATCGTGCTGGCCCACCCGTCGGTGCCGTGGCAGGACCAGGCGATCTCGATCGCCACCCACAAGGCCAACGTCTACATCGACCTGTCCGGCTGGTCGCCCAAGTACTTCCCGCCGCAGCTGGTCCGGGCCGCGAACACGCTGCTCAAGCGCAAGGTGCTGTTCGGCTCGGACTTCCCGGTCATCACCCCCGACCGGTGGATGGCCGACTTCGACGAGCTGGGGATCAAGGACGACGTCCGGCCGCTGATCCTCAAGGACAACGCCGCCCGGGTGCTCGGCCTCGCCGGCTGACGAGCAGCCTTCCATCCCACGGAAGTCGAGTGTCGCCGGTCCCGTGACGCGGGCCACCCTCGAACCACATCCGCAGAACTGCACGGAGGTGCCTCAGTGACGTCCATCGTCCGCGACCAGTGGTACGTGGCCGCCTACGGCCGGGAGATCGGACGGGAGCTGTTCAGCCGCACGGTCTGCGGCGAGTCCATCCTGTTCTGGCGCACCGAGGCCGGGCAGGTCACCGCGATGAGCGACCGGTGCGTGCACCGGCGGTTCCCGCTGTCGGAGGCGCCCAGCCACCTGGCCGGCGACACCGTGGTGTGCGGCTACCACGGCTTCACCTACGGCACCGACGGCGTGTGCGTCGCCGTCCCCGGCCAGACCCGCATCCCGCGCACCGCCCGGCTGAAGAGCTACCCGGTGGTCGAGCAGGACAGCTTCGTCTGGGTCTTCATCGGCGATCCTGCCGAGGCCGACACGACCCGGATCCCGCGGGCCCCGTGGCTGGACCTGGAGGGCTGGGCGACCGTGTCCGGCATGGAGCCGCTGGCCGCCCGGGCCAGCCTGCTGGTGGACAACCTGATGGACCTGTCCCACGAGACCTACCTGCACGGCGGCTACATCGGCACCCCCGAGGTCGCCGAGACGCCGATCACCACCGAGGTCGACGAGGACGCCGGCATCGTCCACGTCTCCCGGCACATGGCCGACGCCGCCTGCCCGCCGTTCTACGCCAAGAGCACCGGCATCACCGGCCGGATCACCCGCTGGCAGGACATCGAGTACACCCCGCCGTGCCTGTACAAGCTGCACTCCCGGATCGCCCCGGTCGGCGTCCTGCCGAACCAGGACGGCACCGACCCCGACGCCTTCCACGTCGAGGTCGTCTACGCGATCACCCCGGAGACGGAGTCCTCCACCCACGACTTCTGGGCGGTCGCCCGCGACTTCGCCCTCGACGACCAGGGAGTGTCGGACTTCCTCGCGGAGAGCAACCGCACCGTCGTCCTCCAGGACGTCGAGGCCCTGAACGTGCTGGAGAAGGTCCTGGCCGGCGAGCCGGACGGCTACCAGGAGTTGTCGATCAACATCGACACCGGCGGGCTGGCCGCCCGGCGGCTCATCGCGAAGCTCGCCGCCGCCTCGGAGAGCACGGCGGAGCCGGCCCCGCGCCGCGCCGGCGTCCCGGCGGGCGCACGGTGACCGACGGCGTGCCGCTGCCCCCACCGCGCGAGGTCCTCGCCGGCGACCGGGTGGTGCGGGTCGACTGGCTGCCCGGCTCCGACCGGCTGCGCGGCCGCTGCCACTGCGGCGCGGATGGCGAGGCCGAGGACCCGGTGGCCATGTGGGAGTGGCTGCTGGCCCACCCGGACCATCCGGCGGGCGGTCCGGCGGGCCCGGCCGGGCCCACCGTCCTGCCCCCGCCGCCGGCGCACCTGGTCACCGACCCGGCGAAGGTCCTGCGCCGCACGCCGGTGCCGGCCTGACCACCGACCGAACGGAGTCCCGCGTGTCCCACGACGAGGTCGACCTGCGGCTGCAGGTGACCCGCCGGGTCAACGGCGCCGAGGGCGTCGTCGTCCTCGACCTGCGCGACCCGGCCGGCGCCGACCTGCCCGCCTGGGAGCCCGGTGCGCACGTCGACCTGCGGCTGCCCGACGGACTGACCCGCCAGTACTCCCTGTGCGGCGACCCGGCCGACCGGTCGGTCTGGCGCATCGGCGTGCTGCGGGAGCCGGACAGCCGCGGCGGCTCGGAGCACGTGCACACGGAGCTGCACGCGGGTGTCGCCGTCGACGTCCGCGGGCCGCGCAACCACTTCCCGCTGGTCCCCGCGCCGGGCTACCTGTTCATCGCCGGTGGCATCGGCATCACCCCGATCCTGCCCATGCTCAGCGCGGCCCAGGCGGCCGGTGCGGCCTGGGAGCTGCACTACGGCGGGCGCAGCCGCCGGTCGATGGCCTTCCTGGAGGCCCTGGAGGACGCCACCGGCACGCGGGTGACCCTGCACCCGCAGGACGAGGTCGGGCTGATCGACCTCGACCGCATCCTGGGCACCCCGCGGGAGGACACGCTCGTCTACTGCTGCGGCCCCGAGCCGCTGCTGCAGGCCGTCGAGCGGCACTGCGGGGACTGGCCGGCCGGCACCCTGCACCTCGAGCGCTTCGCCCCCAAGGACGTCGGCGAACCGGTGCTCACCGGGGCCTTCGAGGTGGAGCTGGCTGCCAGCGGGCTGACTCTCACCGTGCCCCCGGAGCGGTCCATCCTGGAGGTCGTCGAGGACGCCGGGGTGGGGGTGCTGTCCTCCTGCCAGGAGGGGACGTGCGGCACGTGCGAGACGGCGGTGCTGGAGGGGACGGTGGACCACCGGGACGCGCTGCTGACCCCGGACGAGCAGGCGGCGAACGACACGATGTTCATCTGCGTGTCCCGGGCGGCCTGCCCGAGGCTGGTGCTCGACCTCTGACCGCGACCGCCCCGGCGCCGCGTCGGACCGCGGGCGGCAAGCTGCTCGCCGTTCTCGACGCCTTCACCCGCGAGCACCCCGCGCCCACCCTCTCGGAGATCGCCCGTGCCGCCGGGGTCCCGCTCTCCACGGCCCACCGGCTGGTGGGGGAGCTGTGCGCGTGGGGCGGCGTCGAGCGCGGCGAGGACGGGCGCTACCGGGTGGGCCTGCGGGTGTGGGAGCTCGGGGCGCTGGCGCCCCGCGGGCTCGGGCTGCGCGAGGCGGCGCTGCCCTTCATGGAGGACCTGTACGAGGTCACCCACGAGAACGTGCAGCTGGCCGTCCGGGACGGCGAGGAGGTCGTCTTCGTCGAGCGGATCGCCGGGCGGAACGCCGTCAGCGTGCTCACCCGGGTCGGCGGCCGCTTTCCACTGCCCCCCACCGGCGTTGGCCTCGTCCTGCTCGCGCACGCCCCGATCGAGGTCCAGGAGCGGGTCCTCGCCGGTCCGCTCCCGGCCCACACGCAGCACAGCATCACCGACCCCCACCGGCTGCGGCGGGTGCTCGCCGAGGTGCGCCGGACCGGGACGGCCGTCAGCGACCGGCAGGTGACCGACGACGCCGTCTCCGTCGCCGCGCCGGTCGAGGTCCGCGACACCGTCGTCGCCGCGCTCTCCCTCGTCGTCCGCGGCAGCTCCCCGGCCGCCGTCCGCCGCTACGCGCCCGGCGTCCGCGCCGCCGCGCGCGGCATCGGCCGCGCCCTCGCGGCGAGCGACCTGCGGGGCTGGACCTCCTGACCGGACACGGGGTTTCCGCCCACCGGGAACCCCTCCCCGGCTCCGCTAGCCTGGCCGGGTGGGGGCGGACCGGCGGGCCGGTGGCGGCGACGGCCGTCGCTCGGTGACGCTCCGGGCGGCCGCGCTGCTCACCGCGTTCGACACCGACCACCGGGTGCTGAACCTCTCCCAGTTGGCCCGCCGCAGCGGACTGCCCCTGGCGACGGTGCACCGGCTCGCCGCGGACCTGGTCGAGAGCCGGCTGCTGGTCCGTCGCGCGGACGGTCGCTACGAGATCGGCGCGCTCCTGTGGCGGCTCGGGCTGCTCGCGCCACCCACGGAGCTCCGCGAGCTCGCCCTGCCCCGCCTGCAGGACCTCGTCGGGGACACCGGGCACACGGTCCACCTGGCGGTGCTCGACGGCGCCGGTGCCCTGGTCATCGAGCGACTCTCCGGGACGAGGACCCTTCCCACCCGGCACAGCCCGGGCGGTCATCTCCCGCTGCACTGCACCGCGGTCGGGAAGGCGCTCCTGGCCTACGCCGCTCCCTCCCTGGTCGACCGGGTGACGAGGGACCTCCGTCGGCACACCGCGTACACCGTCACCGACCCGGCCGTGCTGGAACGGCAGCTGGAGGAGATCCGCCGGACCGGCCTGGCCCGCAGTGCGCAGGAGCACCGGCTCGGCGTCTCCTCCCTGGCCGTCCCCGTGAACGGCCACGAGGGCGTGGTGGCGGCCCTCGGGCTCCTGGCCCCGCTCCGCAGTCCCCGCCTGGCCGGCGCACTGCCGCACCTCCGCGCCGCCTCTGCCTCGATCAGCGCCGACGTCATCCGCAGCGGACTGGCCGACGCCCCGTCGAGCAGCCTCGGCTGAGTCCGGGGCGCTCCGCGGCAGCGCCGGTCCGGAGCAGGCGGGGACACCGAGTGCGGAGAGACCCTCGGGTCCGACGAGCGCAGGGCCGCAGCGCCCCCGAAGGGCCCGCACCCACGGCCGAGGTTTCCGGATACCGAGAAGAGGGTGTTGCCGGTCACACCTCTCTCGGAGACGGTCTCCCTCGCGTCCACGACGGCGATGCGGCGGGACCACTCGCTCGCCCGACCCGAGGAAGAGGAGAGGACAGATGTCCCAGCCCACCGGAGAGCGCTCGTTCCCGCTGCCGTCCCAGATCGCCGACGTCCCGGGCGCGGAGGGGTGGGAGGAGATGTACCCGTACTTCTCCCGCTTCCAGCCCGAGGACGACCAGCGCTTCTGGTTCTACAACTCCATGCACTTCCCCGAGGTGGTGCCGGCCTTCGACGGCCTCACCTCGGAGATCCCGTACACCGCGATCGGCGCGAACACCGCGCGCCTGTTCTCCTTCCCGACGACGATGGGGATCGAGTACCGGATCGTCAACGGGCGGGTCTACATCACCGCCAACCCGGTCCTGGACCCGGCGGAGCAGGCCGAACGCCTCGAGCACTTCCAGGAGCGGGCCGGCCACTACTACGCCAACTGGGACCGCCTGTACGGGGAGTGGCAGCAGCGGATCGAGGCGCTGATCGCCGAGATCGAGGCGGTCGAGGTGCCGCAGCTGGGCGACCTCGACGACCTCTCCGTCGTCACCGAGGCCCGCGGCTTCGCGTCCAACCACCTCCTCCGCGAGAACTTCCACCGCTGCATCGACCTGTACTCGAAGATGTGGCACCACCACACCGAGTTCCTGATGCTCGGCTACGGCGCCTACGTCGTCTTCTTCGGGTTCTGCAAGCAGGCCTTCCCGGAGATCGGGGACCAGACGGTCGCCCGCATGGTCGCCGGCATGGAGGTGACCATGTACCGGCCGGACGACGAGCTGAAGAAGCTGGCAGCGCTCGCGGTCGAGCTCGACCTCGCCGACCTGTTCGTCGAGGGCAACGACCCGGCCAAGGTGCTGGGCGCACTGGCCGAGCGCGGGAACGCCGGCGCCCGGTGGCTGGCCGCCCTGGAGGAGGCCAAGGACCCGTGGTTCAACGTCTCGGTGGGCGACGGCTTCTACCACCACCACCTGTCGTGGGCCGACGACCTGACCGTGCCGTTCGCGGCGCTGCCCCGCTACGTCGAGCAGATCCGCAACGGTGAGGACCTCACCCGGCCCACCGAGCGGCTGGCCCGGGAGCGGGAGCGGATCGCCCAGGAGTACCGCGCCCTGCTGAGCTCGGACGACGAGAAGGCCGCCTTCGACCAGATGCTCGGGCTGTGCCGGCAGGTGTTCCCCTACATCGAGTCGCACAAGTTCTACTGCGAGCACTGGTTCACCACCCGGTTCTTCCAGAAGATCCGCGCCTTCGGGCAGCTGCTGGCCGACCGAGGGGTGCTGGCCGACGCCGAGGACGTGTTCCACCTGCGGCACGTCGAGGTCGAGGACGCCCTCGCCGACGTGCAGCTGGCGTGGGCGGCCGGCGGGACGGAGCTGGGCGCCCGCCACTGGCGGCCGATCGTCGAGCGCCGCAGGCAGATCCTCGAGGCGCTGGCCCGGTGGTCCCCCCCGCCGGCGCTGGGACCGGTGCCCGAGACGATGAACGACCCGGCGGTGCAGATGCTCTGGGGCGTCACCGACGAGACCATCGAGACCTGGCTGGCCGACGACGAGCTCGACGAGAACACCGTCCGCGGGTACGCCGCCTCGCCGGGCGTCGTCGAGGGCGTCGCCCGCGTGCTGATGAACGTCAACGAGATCGGGCAGATCCGCGAGGGCGAGATCCTCGTGTGCCCGGTGACCGCGCCCAGCTGGGGACCGGTGTTCGGCAAGATCGCCGCGGCCGTCTCCGACATCGGCGGCACCATGTCGCACGCGGCGATCGTCGCCCGCGAGTACGGGATGCCGGCCGTCGTCGGGAGCGGCCAGGCCACCACCAGGATCAAGACCGGTGACCGCGTGCGCGTCGACGGCGACCGCGGCGTCGTGACCATCCTCGGCTGATGGGGACCGCCATGACCACGATCCGGCCCGTGCTGCGCTTCGCCGACGTCGGCCGGGACGACGTCCCGGCGGCGGGGGGGAAGGGCGCCAGCCTGGGGGAGCTGATGCGGGCGGGCATCCGCGTCCCTGACGGCTTCGTCGTGACGACCGAGGCCTTCCGGTCCGCGGTCGCCGCCCTCGAGCTCGGCTCGCGCGTGCCGGCGCTCGACCCGTCCGACGCCGACGCGGTCGCGGCGGCCTGCGCCGAGCTCCGGTCGATCGTCGAGTCGGCGCCGCTGCCGGCCGAGGTCGCCGAGGCGGTGACCGCCGCGTACGCCCGGCTCGCCGGCGCGGGCGGCCAGCCCGACCTGCCGGTGGCCGTCCGGTCCAGCGCCACCAGCGAGGACTCGGCGGAGGCCAGCTTCGCCGGGCTGCAGGACACCTACCTGTGGGTGCGCGGCGCGGACTCGGTCCTCTCCCACGTCCGTCGGTGCTGGGCGAGCCTCTACAGCGTCGAGTCGGTGACCTACCGGCTGCGCCGCGGCATCCCCGAGACGGACCTGGCGATGGCCGTCGTCGTGCAGCAGATGGTGGGCTCTCGCAGTTCCGGGGTGATGTTCACCCGCAGCCCGCTGTCCGGCGACCGCTCGGTCGTCGCCATCGACGCCAGCTGGGGCCTCGGCTCGGCCGTCGTCAGCGGCGACGTCACCCCGGACTCCTTCGTCGTCAGCAAGGTCACCGGGGAGATCGTCCGCCGGACGGTGTCGTCCAAGACCCGGTGGCACCAGCCCGATCCCAGCGGCGCGGGTGTGGTGGAGAGCGACGTGCCGGCGAACCTGCGGGAGGTCCCGTCGATCAGCGACGACGAGATCGCCGAGCTGGTGGCGATCGCCCGGCAGGTCGAGGCGCACTACGGCTGCCCGCAGGACATCGAGTGGGCGGTGTCGCGGACGGCGCCACCCGGCGAGAACGTCGTCCTCCTCCAGAGCCGCCCGGAGACGGTGTGGGCGGAGAAGGACGCCGCGGCGGCCAGGCCCGGGGTCGCCGCTCCGACGGCCCGCGCCTTCGACCACGTGTTCAACCTGCTGGGCGGCAAGCGCCCGGCTCCTCCGGAGAGCTGAGCGCCGTGGACCTCACTCCCGACGACGTCCGTGACGTCCTGCACGCGCTCGACTCCAGCGGCCTGGACGAGCTGCACCTGGAGCTGGCCGACCTCACCCTGACGGTGCGCCGGGAGGGCGCGACGGGCTGGACGGCCGAGCAGCAGGTGCTCCGCCGGCCCAGGGTGGAGGACGACGGCCGGACCGGCCCCGAGGAGCCCTCCGGGGGCGGCCACGGTGACCACGAAGGCCCCTCCGCCGCGGTGGCGCAGGGCATGGTCGCAGTGCGTCCGCCGCTGCTGGGCACCTTCTACCGGGCGCCGAAGCCGGGCGCGGCACCGTTCGTCGAGATCGGCGACCGGGTCGCCGAGGACACCGTCGTCGGCATCGTCGAGACCATGAAGATGATGACCCCGGTGCACGCCGGCGTCCGCGGCACGGTGGTGGAGTTCCGCACCGGCAACGGGGAGTTCGCCGGCACCGACGCGGTCCTCCTGGTGGTGGACCCGGGGTCGGACACGGCCGGCCTGGGCGAGGGCGCCCCGTGAGGATCCGGCGGCTGCTCATCGCCAACCGCGGGGAGATCGCGGTCCGGGTCATCCGCACGTGCCGCCGGCTGGGCATCGAGTCGGTGCTGGCCGCCTCCGACGCGGACCTGGACTCGCTGCCGGCCCGGCTGGCCGACCGGGTGGTCCGGCTGGGCCCCGCGCCGGCGTCGGCGAGCTACCTCGACCCGTCGGCGGTGGTCGGCGCCGCGCAGGCCGCGCACGCCGACGCGGTGCACCCCGGCTACGGCTTCCTGTCGGAGAACCCCGCGCTGGCCCGGGCGTGCGAGGCGGCCGGGATCGTCTTCGTCGGGCCGACCCCGGCGTCCCTGGAGGCGGTCGGGGACAAGCTGCGGGCCCGCTCGCACGCGATCGCGGCGGGGCTGCCCGTCGTGCCCGGCGGGGAGGCGGCGGACCTGGCCGGCGCGCAGGCGGTGGCGGCGGAGGTCGGCTGTCCGCTGCTGGTCAAGGCGGTGGGTGGAGGCGGCGGGCGCGGCATGAAGCTGGTCCGCGCGGCCGAGGAGCTGCCGCACACCCTCGACCTCGCGGTCTCGGAGGCCGCCGCCGCGTTCGGCGACCCCCGGGTCTACCTGGAGCGGTACGTCGCCTCCGGGCGGCACGTCGAGGTGCAGGTGCTCGGCGACGGCACCCGGGCGGTGGCCCTGGGCGACCGCGACTGCTCGGTGCAGCGCCGCTACCAGAAGCTGTTCGAGGAGGCCCCGGCGCCGCTGCTGCCCGACCGCGTGCACTCCGAGATGGCCCGCGCCGCCCTGGCCCTCGCCGAGCACCTGGGCTACCGCGGCCTGGGCACGGTCGAGCTGCTCTACGACCGCGAGCGCGAGGCGTTCTACTTCCTGGAGATGAACGCCCGCATCCAGGTGGAGCACCCGGTCACCGAGATGGTCACCGGCATCGACCTGGTCGCCGAGCAGCTCGCCGTCGCCGAGGGGCGGCCGCTGTCCATCCGGCAGGAGGACGTCACCCTCACCGGGCACGCCGTCGAGTGCCGGATCAACGCCGAGGACTGGACCGCCGACTTCCGGCCGTCACCAGGTCGGATCGATCGCGTGGTGCTGCCGGTCGGTGACGGCATCCGCGTGGACACCCACGTGCAGGGCGGGTCCGTCGTCCCGCCCTACTACGACTCGCTGCTGGCCAAGCTGATCGTGCACGGAGCCGACCGCGCCGATGCCCTCGCCCGGGCCCGCGCCGCGCTCTCACTGCTGCGCGTCGAAGGCGTGACGACGACCGTGCCGGTGCACGCAGCACTTCTGGCCGACCCCGAGTTCGCCGCCGGCGGGGTGGACACCGCCTTCTTCGAGCGGTTCCTGCGCAGCTCCCAGCCCGACCTGGTGGAGGTGCCCTGATGGCCGACGTCGGACTGGTCGACGTCTCCCTGCGCGACGGCAACCAGAGCCTCTGGGGCGCCGCCGGCCTGCGCACGGCACACGTGCTGCAGGTGGCGCCGATCCTGGAGCGGGTCGGCTTCCGGGCGCTGGACTACAGCTCCAGCACCGCGATGGGCATGCTGGTCCGCACCCACCGGGAGGACCCCTGGGAGCTCTTCCGGCGCACCCGCGCGCTCATGCCCACGACCAAGCTGCAGTTCATCGGCACCGGGTTCCGGTTCATCTCGTGGCAGAACTCCCACCCCGACACGATGCAGCTGGTCTACGACCGGCTGGTCGCCAACGGGATCGACCGGGTCGTCGTCCTCGACCCGATGCACGACATGGACGCCGCCCGCGCCACCGCCCGACGGCTGAAGAAGGCCGGCGTCGACGAGGTGGTCGCGGCGTTGACCTTCACGATCAGCGCGGTCCACGACGACGCCTTCTACGCCGACCTGGCCCGGCAGATGCGCGCGTGCCCGGACGTCGACCGGGTCTACGTCAAGGACCCGGCGGGCATCCTGACGGCCGAGCGGGCCCGCACCCTCCTCCCGGCGATCACGGCCGAGCTCGGCAGCACGCCGCTCGAGCTGCACTCGCACGCCACCATCGGGCTCTCCCCGCTGACCTACTCGATCGCGCCCGAGCTCGGCGTCGAGGTCGTGCAGACCGGCTGCGGGCCGCTCGGCAACGGTTCGTCGCTGCCGGAGGTCCGCCGCACCGTGGCCAACCTCCGCGAGATGGGCCACCGCGTCGACATCGACGACCGCGCGCTCGGCCTGGCCTGCGACTTCTTCGAACGGCTGGCGACGGCGGAAGAGCTGCCGGCCGGCCGACCGCAGGACTTCGACGCCGCGTTCCTGCACCACCAGATCGCCGGCGGCGTCATGACCACCACCCGCCGCCAGCTGCGCGAGATCGGCATGGAGGACCGGTTCGACGGCCTCATCGAGGAGGTCGGCCGGGTCCGCGCCGAGCTCGGCCACCCCATCATGGTCACGCCGTTCCCCCAGATGGTCGTCTCGCAGGCGCTGTTCAACGTCATCGGCGAGCGCTGGTCGAACGTGCCCGACCAGGTGATCCGGTACGCGCTGGGCAGCTTCGGCCGGCCCACCGCCCCCATCGACCCGGCCGTGCTCGACCGGATCCTCGACCGGCCACGGGCGCGCGAGCTGCAGTCGGAGCCCCCGCCGCCGTCACCGGAGGAACTGCGCCGGCAGTTCGGTCCTGCGATCAGTGACGAGGAGCTGCTGCTGCGGGCGCACATGCCTGCCGAGCAGGTCGACGCGATGGTCGCCGCCGGCCCGGCGCCGGCGCACTACAACCCCACCCTGACACCGGTGCTCACCCTGCTCCGCGAGCTGGGCGAGCGACCGTCCGTCCACGACCTGGCGGTGGGCAAGCCCGATGTCCGGCTGTTCGTCCACCGTCGTGCGGAAGGAACCTCCCGTGCCTGAACCGGACACCGCGGCCCTCGAGCGGCTACGGCGGGTGCGCGGCTTCGTGCTGGACATGGACGGGACCCTGGTCCTCGGGGACCGCGACAACCGGGGGCTGCGCGCACTGCCCGGAGCGGTCGAGCTCGTGCGCCTGCTCGCCGAACGGGACCTGCGGTTCTGCGTGTTCACCAACGGCACCGTGAAGACGCCCAGGCAGTGCGCGGATGCGCTCCAGCAGGCCGGCTTCCCCGTGCCCGACGACGCCGTCCTCACGCCGGCCACCGCCGCGGCCGAGTTGTTCCGGCGACGAGGACACCGACGGGTGATGGTGCTCGGCGGCAAAGGCATCACCGAACCGCTGGAGGCCGCCGGCATCGAGACCCTCCCGCCCTTGCGCGGAGCGACGGCGGACGCCGTCTTCGCCGGCTGGTACCGGCAGGAGCTCACCTTCGAGGCGCTCGAGGCCGCCTGCTTCGCGGTCTTCGAGGGGGCCAGGTTCTACAGCGCCTCCCAGTCGCTGTTCTTCGCCACCGCCGAAGGCCGCACGCTGGGCACCTCCCGCGCGATCAGCGCCGTCGTCCGCGACATCACCCGAGCCCGGGTGACCGTCGTCGGGAAGCCGGCCCTGCAGGCCCTGCAGGCGGCGGCGCGCCACCTCTCCGTCCCGGCCGCAGAGCTCGCCGTGGTCGGTGACGACCCCGAGCTCGAGGTGCCGATGGCGCACAAGGGCGGGTCACTCGCCGTTGCGGTCCACACCGGGATCGGCCACGCGGCGTCGTTCACCGACCTGCCGGAGGAGGTCCGCCCGCACCTGGACCTGCCGGACGTGGGCGTCCTGGCCGGCCTCCTGAGATCTGCCTGATCTTCGTGCCGTTCCCGGCCCGGACGTCCCCTCCACGAACAGCCGAGCGCCTGCTGGCAGCGGTCTGCCCCGTCGGGCCGGGGCGACATCGGGGTCACGGCCGACCGCGAGGACGCGGCCGATCTGGCGATCAACGAACCGCCCACGACGGCCGACGACAGCCGACGACGTCCACTGTCCGACAGGGGCGCCGTGGTCGTGGGTCGGCGACCTCGACTCCGGTACATCGTCACGCTCAGCGACCCACGATCCGCTGGGCAAGCGACGCACTGCCCACGCGTGCACGGCCTTCTTCGACCATCATTCCGACCACCATTCCGACCACCATTCCGACCACCATTGGCGGCCGCTCGGCACCGTTCGCCGGCGGCCGTCGTCGTCCCCATTGCCGGCTGACCCGCGCGGATGAACATCAGCCGACGGCCGCGAACGTGCGGCCGACGGCTGGGGGTCAAGAGGTCGCAGGCTCACATCCTGTCGCCCCGACAGCGAACCGCAGGTCAGAGGCGGGTCACCCGACGAGGGTGGCCCGCCTCTCGCGTGAGTGCAGCACCGCAGCCGGGGGAACAGCAACGGTCACCACCGGAGCGCCTGGTCGAGCCGGTCGGCGGCCTCCCGCTGCTGCGCCGGACGACGCGGCTCTGGATGTCCGCCGTGACGGCGCTGGACGAGTGGCCGGGGTGCTCCCGGACGACCTCGGTGTGCGTGCCGCCGCGAGCAGGAAGCCGGCCGCCCCCGCTCGGAGGTTGTGCGCCGTGGTCGGTGCCGGGGACGGGCACCCCGGACTCCGCCGCGAGAGGGCCGTGTCGGCCCGTGCCCCCACGATCCCGGCCCCGGCTGCCGGGCACGGAGAGGATCTGCGGACGTGGTCGCCGTGGTGTGATCGGGCGAGGCGCTCCGTGGGCGCGTCACCGGTCTCCAGGCACTCCCAGGACCGAGGTGCGAGATGTCGGACAGCCGCGACGCCTCGGGGGGAACGCCCGGTGCGGCGGTCGGCCGGCTGGAGCCGCGGGAGGTGGCGTCGTTCTTCGACGCCGTGATCCCTCGGCAACTGGAGGAGAAGCGGGCGGTCGGGGCCACCGTCGCGGTGGTCGCCGGGGACCGGATCGTCCACGCGCGCGGCTACGGCTTCGCCGACCTCGCCACCCACGTGCCGGCCCGGGCCGACCGCACGCTGTTCTACCTGGGCTCGGCGGGCAAGCTCTTCACCTGGACGGCGGTGATGCAGCTGGTCGAGGCGGGCGCGATCGGCCTGGACGTGGACGTGACGCGCTACCTGGACTTCGAGATCCCGCCGGCCTTCCCCGAGCCGATCACGGCGCGGCACCTGCTCACGCACACCCCGGGCTTCGAGGACGAGTACGCCGCCGAACTGACCTCACCCGGGAACGTGCTGCCGCTGCGCGACTTCCTGATCCGGTACCAGCCGCAGCGGGTCTATCGCCCCGGCAGCACGTTCGCCTACTCCAACTACGGGACCGTGCTGGCCGGGTACCTCGTCGAACGGGTCTCGGGCGTGCCCTTCGAGCGCTACGTCACCGACCGGGTGCTCCGCCCGCTCGGCATGACCCGGAGCACGCTGGCGCAGCCTCCCGAACCCGAGCTGTTGGCCGACCTGTCCAGGTCGTACCGGGTGCGGCGTGGCCGTCACGACGCGGTCGACCTCGAGTGGAACGCCGCCGCGCCGGCCGCCGGCGTTCGAGCGACGGCCACCGACGTGGCCGCGTTCATGATCGCCCACCTCGGTGACGGCCGGTATCGGGACGTGCGGATCCTCGGGGAGACGACCGCCCGGCAGATGCGTCAGCGGCAGTTCACCCACGACCCACGGTTGTCCGGCCAGGGCTTCGGCTTCGCGCTGCTGCGCGCCAACGGTCAGGACATCGCCTGGCACGACGGGGAGAGCGCCCGCACCAGGACGATCCTGGCGCTCCTCCCCGCACAGCGGGTCGGGGTGTTCGTCTCCTACAACACCCCGACGGTCGACGAGCACCAGACCCTGGTGGCGTTCCTCGACCGCTTCTGGCCGCCGGCCGACCGGGTCACGCCCGCATCCGGCGACACGGCGCGGACCCCCACGAGGCGCTACGCCGGCGCCTACGTGTCGGCCCGCGCGGCCCACTCCGGTCCCCAGAAGCTCGTCGCCTGGCTGACCGCGCTCCGGGTCCGCGGCGGCGCCGACGGCGCGCTGCGCGTCGGCGACCAGGTGTACGCCGAGCGGGAGCCGGGGCTGTTCCAGCAGGTCGGCGGCGAGCGGCGGCTCACGTTCGGCACCGACGCGCGCGGGAGGTCGACGCGGTTGTACTGGGAGCCGACCTCCGCCTACTTCGAGGTGCCGTGGCACGAGACGCCCGCGGTCCAGGCGGGCACGGTCCTCGCCTGCCTGGGGGTGTTCGTCTCCGCGGTGGTCGCCTGGCCGCTCGGGGTGTTCAGCCGACGTGGGCGTGGGCAGCACCCGCCGGCGCCCGTCATCCGGTTGGCCCGCTGGCCGGCCACCCTCGCCGCCCTGCTGGCGCTCGGGCTGGCCGCGCGCTTCGCGGCGCTGATGCGCGGCTTCGCCACGACGTTCGTCTACCCCGGCGAGCAGGTGGCCCGGCTCACCCGTGCCGCCCGCGTCCTCGTGCCGCTGACCGGTGCGGCGGTCCTCGGCGCCGTCCCCGTCGTCCGGCGCGGGCCGGGCAACCGAGGCGTGCGCGCCCATCACGTGCTGGTCACCCTCGCGGAGGTGCTCTTCCTCGGATGGCTGCGGAAGTGGAACCTGCTCGGAGGACGCCCTCGGACGAGGAGGACCGGGGACGACACGTCCCGCGGGCACGACGCGGCCACGTCGAACGAGGGCTGACCGCCGGCGGTCCGGGCAGGGGCGGAAGGGCCGCCCAGCAGGACGTCACTCCAACCAGACCTCGATCGTCTTGTGCTCGGCCTCGTCCTCGACCTGCACCACGTGACCCGTCTCGCCGTCCTGGACCATGGCGTTGATGCCGTCCCAGTCGAGCTCGACGTCCTTCATCTGCGGCGAGAAGGCCTGCGCCATCTTCATGCCCCACTTGACCACCCCGATGGGCACCTTGATGTTGACGGCGGGACTGCCCTCCCGGGCGTGATCGACCACCTTCACCCGCAGGAACCGAGCCGTCTTCTCCAGGGGCTGTCCGGTCATCGCAGTGCCTCCTCGGTCGATCTGTCGTGGACGTCGTCGCCTGTCGTCAGGAACCCGTCGCGGTGGGCGGTCCGTCCTCGCGAACCCGTGGGGACCGCCGGTCGGACGGTGAGGGTCATCGGACTGTCGCCGCGGTGAGGCCTGGGGTGACCCTGGGCTGCGCTGTCACGCCGCGGGTCGAGCAGCCGACGTGGGGGACGGTGATCGCCGCGACCAGGACCGTCGCGATGGTGGTGCGAGGCGTGGACCTCATGGTCGTGCTCCTCGGGAGGGCGGCGGGTGCCTCGGGGGCGAGGTGCGCTCGCCGTGGTCTCTCCAGCCTCGGTCGCGGGTCGGGGCGTCCCCACCGCCCGAGGGCCCGACCGGTGGGGGTCTCACGACCCGGCCTGCAGGTGAACGGCCGTCGACGGTCGTGGTCTCCCGCGCCGGGACCGGGTCTGCGTCAGGCCGCGAGCAGGGCCGCGCCGACCTGCACGAGGACGCCGGCGGCGACGGTGAACACGAGGCAGGCGAACCAGCGGCGCAGCCGCGTGGTGTCCAGCCGGGTGGCGAGGCGGCCTGCCGCCAGCGCGGTGGGGACGGCGGCGGCGGTGAACGCGACGGTGACCGGCACGTCCAGGGGTGTGTCGCCCGCGTGCGCGGCGAACCCGGCGGCGGAGTTGACCGCGACGATGAGCAGGGACGTGCCGATCGCGGTCTCCATCGGCAGCCCCAGCACGAACAGCACGGGGATGATCAGGAATCCGCCGCCCACGCCGAGCAGGCCGGTGACGAACCCGACGACCAGGCCGCCGGCCAGCGTGCGGGGCAGGCAGCGGCGCCAGTCGACGCGGCCGCCGTCGATGGCGCAGGCCGCCCCGGTGGTGGGCTCGTCGGACAGCATGCGCACCCCGGCGCCCACCATCAGGGCGGCGAAGAGGGCGAGGACGACCTCGTCGGGCAGCAGCCGGTTGACCGCGGCCCCGGCGAACGCGGTCGCGGCTCCGGCCGCGCCGAACAGCACCGCGATCCGCCAGGCGACCTGCCCGGCGCGCAGCCGGGGCAGCAGCGCCACCACCGCGGTGATCCCGACGACCAGCAGTGACGTGGCCACCGCCTGGGGCAGGTCCTGCCCGGCGGCGTAGACCAGCGCCGGAACGGCCAGGATCGACCCGCCGCCGCCGAGCAGGCCGACCAGGGCGCCGATGACCAGCCCGAGACCGACGGCGACGATCACGGCGCGCCGGGCGGTGCGAGGGAGCCGTGCCCCACGGCGTGCCCCGGCCGGCCGGGGATCACCGGCGGGAGAACAGCCGGGCCAGCAGTCCGGAGGCGGCGGCCGGGGTGTCGTCGTCGTGGCCGGGGCACCGCTGGGCGGCGGGGACTGCGCGTATGACCTGGTCCACGTGCCGTCCGCAGCCGGCCCAGGTCGTGTTGCCGCAGGTCCGGCAGGTGGTCGCTCGGCACATCGGGTGGGTCCTCTCGTCGTGCTGTTCCGGGATGCGGGCGGTCAGGCGGTGGCGGGCCGGGTGTGCAGGCCGACGGCGGCCGCGCCGGTGTCGGGGTCGTGGTAGCCCCCGTCGACCAGCACCGGCCGGCGGCCGGCGCGGGCGAGCAGGGAGGCGGCGATGGAGGCGCGGTAGCCGGAGCCGCAGTACACCCACACGTCCCCGGCGGGGACCTCCTCGAGGCGGTCGGCCAGGTCGTGGATCGGGATGTGGACCGAGCCGCGGACCCCGCCGCCGGCGCGCTCGTCGTCGCGGCGGGCGTCGAGCACGACCAGGTCGGGGTCGGCGGCCAGCGCCGCGGTCAGGCCGGGAAAGTCGCTGACCGGGTAGGAGCCCAGCTCGCGGCCGGCGGCGAGCTGCTCCGGGCCGCCGATCGCCGCGCCGGCGAGCCGGTCGAGGCCGATGCGGACCAGCTCGCGGCGGGCGTCGGCGAGCTGCTGCTCGGTCTCCCC
>NZ_JBJGZI010000031.1:0-58252 GCF_054050455.1 Geodermatophilus sp. SYSU D00684
CAATAAATCTCACCCCCCGCGCCCCCCCCGCCCCCCCCCCCCCCCCCCCCCCGCCCCCCCCCCCCCCCCCCCCCCCCCGCCCCCCCCCCCCGCCCGCGTCCCGGCCGCCCGATCGGGTTCCGGGTGCGTGATCCGGGCGGTCACGGGGCAAGATCCTCCCCAGGCCGTCCGCGGCCGTCCGCCAGTCCGACCAGGGAGGAGCCCCCGTGGCCCACAGCGCGTCGACCACCCAGCCCGCCGGGCGGCATGCCGTCAGCGCCGACCCCTCCGTGGGCGTGCTGGTGCAGAGCGCCATGGCCGACGTCTCCACGCTGATCCGCGGGGAGATCGAGCTGGCCAAGACCGAGATCGGCCGCTCGGCGAAGAAGGCCGGCATCAGCGGGGGGCTGTTCGCCGCCGCCGGCGTGCTCGTGGCCTTCGCCGGCATCTTCCTGTTCATCATGCTCGCCGAGCTCTTCACCTGGCTGGGCCTGCCCCGCTGGGTCTCCTACCTCATCGTCACGGCGGGCCTGCTGCTGATCGCCGGCCTCGTCGCGCTGATCGGCATGCGCATGGTCAAGCGGATCGACAAGCCGGAGCGGACCCTGGAGTCGCTGCGCGAGCTGCCCGACGTCATGCACCGCGAGCAGCCGGGTCAGCGGCGCCGCGCGCTGCCGACGGTGAGCAACGGGCGCGTCGAGCGGCGCTCCCCCGACAGCTACCTGGTCTGAGCGTCGCGAGGTCCGGGGGCGCTCCCCCCGACGAGCGCCCCGACGCCACCAGCGTCCTGCTGCCCGGCTCCTGGATCCACCGCGACGTCTCCGCCAACGGCGTCCGGCTGCACCTGGCCGAGGCCGGGGAGGGCCCGCTGGTGCTCCTGCTGCACGGCTTCCCGCAGTTCTGGTGGACCTGGCGCGCCCAGCTCCCGGCCCTCGCCGCGGCCGGCTTCCGGGCGGTCGCGCCGGACCTGCGCGGCTACGGCGCCAGCGACAAGCCCCCGCGCGGCTACGACCTGCCGACGGCGGCCGGCGACGTCGCGGCGCTGGTCCGCGCGCTCGGCGAGCGGGACGCCGTCGTCGTCGGGCACGACTGGGGCGGGCTGGTCGCCTGGACGATGGCCGCGCTGCACCCGCGCAGCGTGCGCCGCCTCGTCGTCGTCTCGATGGCCCACCCGCGGCTGCTGCGCGCCGGCCTCCGCGACCCCGCCCAGCGGCGGGCGCTGCGGCACGTGCTGGGCTTCCAGGTGCCGCGGCTGCCCGAGCGGCGGCTGACCCGCACCGACGACGACCCGGTCGCGGAGTTCCTGCGCACGTGGGCCGGGCGGGACTGGACGCACACCGCCGACTTCGCCGAGGCCGTCGAGCGGTACCGGTCGGCGGCGCGGATCCCGCAGGCGGCCTACGGCTCGATGGAGTACTTCCGCTGGGCCGGGCGCTCCCAGCTGCGGCCCGACGGGCTGCGCTACGCCCGCCGCATGGCCGCGCCGGTCACCGCGCCGACCCTGCAGCTGCACGGCGACGCCGACCCGCTGGTGCTGCCGCGGACCGCCCGCGGCTCGGGCCGCTACGTGGCCGGCGCCTACGAGTGGCGCGAGCTCCCCGGCATCGGCCACTTCCCGCCCGAGGAGGCCGCCACCGAGGTCACGGCGGCGATCACGGGCTGGGCGGCCGGCTGAGTCATTCGCACGGGCCGGTGTCGACCTCGACGGTGGCGGTGGCGCCGGCGGTGGCGGCGGGCGCGACCTGCTGGGCGGTGAGCGCGTAGCCGGTCCGGGGGTCGTCGATCGCCGAGGCGAACACGACGCCGAGGACCTGCCCGGCCGGGTCGAACAGCGGCCCGCCGGAGTTGCCGGCGCGCACCTCGCCGTGGAGCGCGTAGACGTCGCGCTGCACGGTGCGGGTGTTGCGGAAGTCCGGGCCGCTGATCGGGCCCTCGTCGCGGACGCGGGCCGGGCCGATGAACAGCTCCCCGCCACCCGGGTAGCCCATGATGATCGCGTCGTCGCCGGTGCCGGCGACCTCCGGGGCGAAGGCCAGCGGCACCTGCGGGAGGTCCGGGACGGCGAGCACCGCGACGTCGACCTCCTCGTCGACGTACACCGGCGTCGCGTCGTACTCCTCGCCCTCGGCCTCGACGACCGGGGCGTCCACGCCGGCGAGCACGTGCGCGTTGGTCATCACCCGGCCGGGCGCGTAGACGAACCCGGAGCCGTCGATCTGCCGCGAGCACGACGGCGCGATGCCGCTGATCTTCACGACCGACCCCCGCACCTGGCCGACGACCGGGCTCGCGGCCAGCGCCGGGTCCGGGTCCTCGACCTCGCGCGCCTCGGTGGGCGTGAGCGGGTCCAGGACGTCGGGCAGCCCGCGCCGGTCGATCGCCTCGCGCAGCGAGTCGTAGACCGCCCGGACGCCGTCGGGCACGGCCCGGTCCACCGCCTGCACCAGCGCCGACTTGCGCACCTGCCCGGCCAGCCCGGGGAACGGCGCGGTGGCCAGCGGGGTGGCGACCATCCACGCCACGAGCAGCACCGCGATCGCCGACACCACGGCGCCGGCGACCGAGTCGAGCACCTCCGCGGGCTCCCAGGTGACCCGGCGGCGCACCGCCCGCCCGATCGCGCCGGCCAGCACCTGCCCGAGCAGCGCCCCCGCCAGGACGACGACGAGCGCGGCGAACACCCGGGTGACCGGGGAGCCGTCGAGCCGGTCGGCGACCGGCCCGGACAGCTGGGCGCCGAGCACCGCGCCGCCGAGGAAGCCGAGGAACGAGGTGGCCGACACCAGCAGGCCCTGCCGGAAGCCGGTGAAGGCGAAGACCAGGGCCAGCACGATGAGGACGAGGTCGACCAGCGACATGGGTCAGCCGCGCACCGTCATGACGCCGGTCTGGCCCAGCTGGACGTGGAAGCTGCACTCGAACGGGTGGTCGCCGGGGGCGGTGACCTCGAACTCGATGGTCTCCGTCGCCCCCGCGGCCAGCAGCGGGATCTCCTCGCGGATCTCCTCGACGCCGGCGCCGGGCGTGAAGCGGAAGTTGTGGGTGGCCTGCGTGGCGGTGCTCTGCACCGTCAGCCGGACCCGGCCGGGCGCCACGGTGAAGGTGTCGGGGACGAACACGTAGTCGTCCGGCGTCTGGACGGTGACCTCCTGGACGCCGTCCTCGGCCGTGGTGACCGTGCCGAGCGACGCCTCGGGGCTCGGCTGCGCCGCGGCACCGCCGCCGCCGTCGTCGCCGGAGCCGCAGCCGGCCAGCACCCCGGCCGCCAGCGCCGCGCCGGTCAGCGCCGCGGGGAGGCGGCGCGTCCAGATCCTGCTCATCGCCGCGGAACCGTACTTGTCGCGGCGTCCCCGGTCGCGCCGTCGGCCACCGTCGGCGCGGCGGCGTCCTCGGCGCCGCCCTCCCCCAGCGACCCGGGCGCGGCCGCCGGCCGCGCACCGGCCGCCGCCAGCGGGCGCACGTCGCGGACGTCCCAGGGCCGCGCGAGGCCCGCGGCCTCGAGGACGGCGTCGAGCAGCCCGGCGGTGAAGCCCCACACGACCATCCCGGCGACGCCGAACGCCGGGCCGACGTAACCCGCCGGGTGGCGCACCCGGAACCGGTTGGCCGGGTCGGTGAGGTCGGCCAGCGGCACCCGGGCCACCCGGGCCACCTCCCGCGGGTCGCCGACCGCGACGTCGCGGGGGTCGTCCCACCAGCCCACGACCGGGACGACGAGGTTGTCCGACGGCCCGAGGAACAGCTCGGGCAGGGTGGCGAGCACCCGGACGCCGGCCGGGTCGACGCCGGCCTCCTCGTGCGCCTCCCGCAGCGCGGTGCCGACCGGGTAGTCCTCCCCCGGGTCGGCGCCGCCACCGGGGAAGGCCGGCTGCCCGGCGTGCGTGCGCAGCAGCGCGGACTTCTCGATGAGCAGGACGTCGGCGCCGTGCGGGCCCTCGCCGAAGAGGATGAGCACCGCGGACCGGCGCGCGGTGTCGGTGGCCGCCTGCACGCGGTGCCGCAGCGGGAGGTCGGCCGCCTCGGCCACCAGCCGCAGCAGGTAGTCCGGCAGCCCGGTGGTGTCCGCGCCGGGCAGGAGCCCGGTCACAGCGGCACCCCGAGGTGCTCGCCGACCAGGGCGCGCAGCTCGTCGAGGGACTCGACCGCGCCGGTCCGCACGAAGGCCACCGACCCGTCGGCGGCGAGGAACACCGTGTGGGGGAGGCCACGCAGCCCGAGCGCCGCGGCGACGTCGCCGTGCCCGTCGAACGCGCCGGGGATCGTCACCCCGGCGTCCTCCGCGAAGGACGCCGCCTGCGGGACGCCGTCCTGGCTGATCACGCCGACGACCCGGACGCGGTCGCCGGCGGCGTCGGCGAGCTGCTGCACCAGCGGCAGCTCCTCCCGGCAGGGGCCGCACCAGCTCGCCCACAGGTTGAGCACGGTGGGCACGCCCGGGGCGCGGCCGAGGTCGAGGGTGCCGCCGCTGAAGCACTCGATCGGCGCGACGCCCGCCAGGTCGCCGCCGGCAGCGGGGGCGTCGGGCTGCTCCGGGCAGGCCGCCAGGTCCGTCCGCGTCTCCGCGACGGTGGCCCGCTCGGGCGCCTCGGGCTCGTCGGCCGCGGCGGTGCAGGACGACAGCAGCACCCCGAGGCCGGCCAGCAGCGCGGCCGCGCGCCGGGCGCTCACTCGGTGTCCGACGCCGCGGGCGTCTTGACCAGCTTCGTCGCCGCCTCCGGGTCGGTCGGCCCGATGCCGTAGGACGGGCACCAGCGGGCCAGTCCGCACGCCCCGCAGGCGGCCTTCTTGGCGTGGCAGACGCGCCGGCCGTGGAAGATCACGCGGTGGCTGAACATGGTCCAGTCGCGCTTGGGGACCAGCTCGGCGACCTCGGCCTCGACCTTGACCGGGTCCTCCTCGGCGGTCCAGCCGAAGCGGCGGACCAGCCGGCCGAAGTGGGTGTCGACGGTCAGCCCCGGGATGCCGAAGGCGTTGCCGAGGACGACGTTCGCCGTCTTGCGGCCGACGCCGGGCAGCGTGACCAGGTCGGCCATGCGGCCGGGCACCTCGCCGTCGAAGCGCTCGACCAGCGCCTGCGCCAGGCCCAGCACCGAGTTGGCCTTGGCGCGGAAGAAGCCGGTGGGCTTGAGGATCGCCTCGAGGTCGGCCCGGTCGGCGCCGGCGAGCGCCACGGCGTCGGGGTACCTCGCGAACAGTGCGGGCGTGACCTTGTTCACCGTCTTGTCGGTGGTCTGCGCCGAGAGCACGGTGGCCACGAGGAGCTCGAAGGCGTTGGTGAAGTCGAGCTCGCAGTGCGCGTCGGGGTGGATGACGGCCAGCTCACGGGCCATCCGGCGGGCGCGGCGGGTGCGGGCCAGCGGCGTCTCGTCCGGGTCGAAGGGCACGGCGGCCGGACGGCGGGCGGGAGCACGGCGCGCAGCGGGGCGCGCGTAGGCCGGCGTGGACACGCGGTCGAGGGTAGGCGGCAGCGGCGACACCCTCGGAGCCGTGCCACCATGGCTGTACTGGCCCGCTCAGCAGCGACCGGACCCGGGAGGTGACGTGGTCGCGCTCATCGTCATCCTCTTCCCCCCGATGGTCATCGCGTTCCTGCTGGTCATGGAGCGCGTCGAGGAGCCCCTGCGCCGTCCGACGTCCCCGCGCGAGGTGGCCGAGTTCCTCGAGTCGGCGACCCCCGGTGAGGTGGACACGCTGGCCGCGTCGGGCATCCGCCGGGCGATGGCCCGCTGGCGCCGCCGCCGCCGGTCGCGGGTCCGCCAGAGCACGGGACCGCTGGTCTGACGAAGGACCACCCTTCCCCCCACGCCTCTCGAGGTCGGCGCGGGCCCCTGGATGGTGGCCGCCGCGAGGGGCCGACTCACCCCGCGGGGGCACCCCGTGTGTCTCCGAACGGGTGACCGTGCGCACAGCCGCCTAGACTCCGTGTGGATGCGGGGCCGACGCCCCGCAGGTCGAACGCGGAACGGTGGGGTGGAGAGAAATCGTGGTGGACGAGGTGCTGGCCCAGTCGGGGCTCTTCCAGGGACTCTCGGAGGACGCCGTCGACCCCGTCGCCAGCCGTCTGGAGACGATCACCCTGCCCCGCGGTCGGGTCGTGTTCAACGAGGGTGAGCCGGGCGACAGCCTCTACATCGTGCTGAGCGGCAAGATCAAGCTGTCCCGGCGCTCCCCCGACGGCCGCGAGAACGTGCTGGCCGTCATGGGCCCCTCCGACCAGTTCGGCGAGCTGTCGGTGTTCGACCCCGGCCCGCGCACGGCCACGGCCACCGCGGTCACCGACGTCAAGCTGGCCAAGATGCCGCAGTCGGTGCTGCGCCCGTGGATCGAGGCGCACCCCGAGGTCGGCGAGCGGCTGCTGCACGTGCTCGCCCGCCGGCTGCGCCGCACCAACGACTCGGTGGCCGACCTCATCTTCACCGACGTCCCCGGCCGGGTGGCCAAGGCGCTGCTGCAGATGGCCGACCGGTTCGGCAGCCGCGAGACCGACGGCCTGCGGGTCAAGCACGACCTCACGCAGGAGGAGCTGGCCCAGCTGGTCGGCGCCTCGCGCGAGACGGTCAACAAGGCGCTGGCCGACTTCGTGCACCGCGGCTGGATCCAGCTGCAGGGCAAGTCGGTCGTCGTCCTCGACGAGGACCGCCTCCGCCGCCGCGCGCGCTGAGCGTCTGAACGCGAGAGGCCCGGAACCAGGACGGTTCCGGGCCTCTCGCGTTCGAGGCACCCGAGGTGAGCCGCCCCGCGGAGCTGGGGGACGGCACCTGGCCGCGGTGTGACCCGGAGGGTCACGAGGGAAGCGGCACCACGAGGCCGATGCGGGTGCCGTCGGGCAGCTCGGCGAAGCGTCCCTCGGGCGTGGTCCGCAGCTCGGGCATGATCGGGTGCAGCGGCTCCGGCGGGGACCCGGCCAGCGCGGCCGCCACGTCGGGGAAGGCCGACAGCTGCCGCAGCGTGTGGATCGTCGGCGGCAGCATCGGCCTCGTGCCGGCCCGCATCTCGGTCAGCGCCGCCTCCGGCGTCAGCCAGCTGGCCTCGTCGGCCTCCCCGGAGACGTCGCGGGCCTCCTGCCCCACCGGCAGCGCCGCGACGAAGAAGCGGGTGTCGTAGCGGCGGGTCTCCTGCGGCGGGGTGATCCAGTGCGCGAACGGCCGCAGCAGGTCCGCCCGCAGCGCCAGCCCCCGCCCGGCCAGCAGCCCGGCCAGCGACAGCTCGCGGGTCAGCAGCGCCTGCCGCTGGGTCTCCCAGTCGTCCCCGGACACGTCCGGCACGACGCCGCTGCCGTCGGGTGAGCCGGCCAGCAGGACGCCGGCCTCCTCGAAGGTCTCGCGGACGGCGGCGCACACCAGCTCCCGCGCCACCCGCTCGTCGCAGCCCAGCGCCTGCGCCCACTCGGCGGGCGGCGGCCCGGCCCAGGCGACGGCGGTGTCGCCGTCGCGCGGGTCCACCCCGCCGCCGGGGTAGGCGGTCATCCCCCCGGCGAAGGGCATCCCGCGGGTGCGGCGCAGCAGGTGGACCTCGAGCCCCTCCGCGCCGTCGCGGAGCAGCAGGACCGTCGCCGCCGGGCGGATCGCCGTCATCCGCGCAGTTCGACCGTCAGCTCGATCTCCACCGGCGCGCCCAGCGGCAGCTCGGCCACGCCGACCGCGCTGCGCGCGTGCCGGCCGGCGTCGCCGAAGACCTTCCCGAGCAGCTCGCTGGCGCCGTTGACCACGCGCGGCTGGCCGCTGAAGCCCTCCGCGCTGGCCACGTAGCCGACGACGCGCACGATCCGGGCCACCTGGTCCAGGCCGACCAGCTCGTCGACGGCGGCCAGCGCGTTGAGGGCGCACAGCTTGGCGTCGGCGGCGGCGTCCTCGGGGTCGACCGAGCCACCCACCTTGCCGGTGCGCCGCAGCCCGCCGTCGACGAACGGCAGCTGGCCGGAGGTGAACACCAGTTGCCCGGTACGCACGGCCGGCACGTAGGAGGCGACCGGCGCGGCCACCGGGGGCAGCCGGATGCCGAGTTCGCGCAGCCGCGCGTGCCAGCTCTGGGCCTGCATCCCCTGCGTCATCGCCGGCGCCTCAGGCCAGCGGGCGCTTGAGGTAGGCGACCGGCTGCTCGGGGCCGGTCGGGCCGGGCAGCACCGTCACCAGCTCCCACCCGTCGGTCCCCCACGAGTCGAGGATCGCCTTGGTGTTGTGGATCAGCAGCGGGATGGTGGCGTACTCCCACCTGCGGCGGGCCGGTTCACTCATGGGGGACGACGCTAGCGCAGCGCCGGGGGCCCGGCGGCGGGTGCGCTGCGCCCGCGGCGGGCCGCGATCCCCGGAGTGCTCCTAGGCTGGTCAGGGTGAGCCCCGACTTCCCCGTGCGCTGCCACGTCGTCACCGGGAAGGGCGGGACCGGCAAGACCACCGTCGCCGCCGCCCTGGCCCTGGCCCTGGCGTCCGAGGGCCGCACCGTCCTGCTCGTGGAGTGCGAGGGCCGCCAGGGCATCGCCCAGCTCTTCGACACCCCGCCGCTGCCCTACGAGGAGCGCCGGGTCGCGGTCACCCGCCACGGCGGGGTAGTGCGGGCGCTCGCGATCGACGTCGAGGAGGCCCTGCTCGAGTACCTCGAGATGTTCTACAACCTCCGCCGCGCCGGCCGGGCGCTGCGCAAGATGGGCGCCGTCGACTTCGCGACGACGATCGCCCCGGGCCTGCGCGACGTCCTGATCACCGGGAAGATCAAGGAGGCGGTGACCCGGCGCAAGGACGGCCACCGGGTCTACGACGCGGTCGTCGTCGACGCCCCGCCGACCGGGCGGATCACCAAGTTCCTCAACGTGACCAGCGAGATGGCGGGCCTGGCGCGCTCCGGCCCGATCAAGACGCAGAGCGACGGCGTCATGGCGGTGCTGCGCTCCCCGCAGACGGCGGTGCACCTGGTGACCCTGCTCGAGGACATGCCGGTGCAGGAGACCGCCGACGCGATCGCCGAGCTGACCGAGGCCAAGCTGCCCGTCGGCTCGGTGATCGTCAACATGGCCACCGAGCCGGTGCTGCCCGAGCCGGCGCTGGTGCGGGCCGCCGAGGGCGCGGTCACCGGCGCCGACCTCGTGCCCGGGCTGACCGCCGCGGGCCTGCCCGCGGACCCCGCGCTGGCCGACGCGCTGGCCGCGGAGGCGGTCGAGCACGCGCAGCGGTGGGCGGCGCAGGACGCGCTGCGCGCCCGGGTGGAGTCCTTCGACCGGCCGACGGTCGAGCTGCCGCTGCTGCCCGGCCCGATGGACCTCGGCTGCCTGTTCGAGCTGGCCGACCGGCTCGAGGAGCACCTCGGCGCGGAGGTGGCGGCGTGAGCGCGGCCCGCGCCGCCGCGTCGCCGGCGGCCGACCGGCACGCGCCCCCGATGGACCTCGCCGCGCTCATCGAGGACCGCGACACCCGGATCGTCGTCTGCTGCGGCTCCGGCGGGGTCGGCAAGACCACGACGTCGGCCGCACTCGCCCTGGCCGCCGCGGAGGCCGGCCGCCGCGTCGTCGTCCTGACCATCGACCCGGCCCGCCGGCTGGCACAGTCGCTGGGTCTCGTGGAGCTGGACAACGAGCCGCGGCCGGTCGACGTCCCGGGGGCCGCGGGCGAGCTCCACGCGATGATGCTGGACATGAAGCGGACGTTCGACGACATCGTGTCCGCGCACTCGACGCCCGAGCGGGCCGAGCAGATCCTGGCCAACCCCTTCTACCAGACCCTGTCCTCGTCGTTCTCCGGGACGCAGGAGTACATGGCGATGGAGAAGCTGGGCCAGCTGCGGGCGGCCGACACCTGGGACCTGATCGTCGTCGACACGCCGCCGTCCCGGTCGGCGCTGGACTTCCTCGACGCGCCCAACAAGATGAGCCGGTTCCTCGACGGCACGATGATCCGGCTGCTCACCGCGCCGGCCCGCGCCGGCGGCCGGGCCGGGCTGCGGGTCGCCGGGGCCGGGCTGATGTTCTTCAGCCGGATCATCAGCAAGGTCCTCGGCGGCCAGCTGCTGCGCGACATCTCCGCGTTCGTCACCGCGCTGGACACCATGTTCGGCGGCTTCCGCGAGCGGGCCACCGCCACCTACGAGCTGCTGCGGCGCCCGGGCACCTGGTTCGTCGTCGTCGCGACGCCGGAGCCGGACGCGCTGCGCGAGGCCTCCTACTTCGTCGACCGGCTCTCGGCCGAGGGGATGCCGCTGGCCGGGCTGGTGCTCAACCGCACCCACCCGCCGGCGAGCACCCGGCTGTCGGCCACCCGCGCCGAGGCGGCCGCCGAGGCCGCCGCGGAGAACGGGGACGGCGACCCGGCCGCGGCGCTGGCCGCCGGCGCCCTGCGGGTGCACGCCGAGCGGATGACCGTGGCCGCGCGCGAGCAGCGGCTGGCCGACCGGTTCACCAGCGCCCACCCGGAGGTGGCGATGCGGGCGGTCCCGGCGGCCGCCGGCGACGTCCACGACCTGGACGGGCTGCGCACCATGGCCGAGGCGCTGACCGGTCCCGACGACGACACGCCGACCGGCGTGCCGCGCACCCGCGTGCTGCCCGCGCGCCGCGCCTGATCACCCGTCCGGGCTACGCCGGGCCCGTACATTGGCAGCGATGTCTGCTGCCTCCCGCGCCCGAGTCCTGGGCAAGCTCGTCGCGATGATCGTCGTGGCCGGCGCGCTCGTCGCCGGCCTGCTCTTCCCCCTCGTCGGCGGGAGCGGGCTGGTGGCGCGCAACTCCGCGTCCCTGCTCGACGCGCTGCCGGTGGAGCTCACCGACGCGACCCCCGCGGGCAACTCCCGCGTGCTCGCCGCCGACGGCTCGCTGATCACCAACTTCTACGCCCACAACCGCACGGTGGTGGCGTCCGACCAGATCGCCGACGTGATGAAGCAGGCGCTGGTCGACATCGAGGACTCGCGCTTCTACGACCACAACGGCCTGGACGTGCAGGGCACGCTGCGCGCCGCGGTGACCAACGTGGCCGCGGGCTCGGTGCAGGAGGGCGGCTCGACGATCACCCAGCAGCTGGTCAAGCAGACCCTGCTGGAGACCGCCGACAGCGCCGAGGAGCGGCAGGAGGCCATCGAGCAGGACGGCGTCGAGGGCCTGTCCCGCAAGCTGCGGGAGGCCCGGCTGGCCCTGGCGCTGGAGGAGACCTACTCCAAGGACGAGATCCTCACCCGTTACCTCAACATCGTGTACTTCGGGCAGGGCGCCTACGGCATCCAGGCCGCCGCCCAGAAGTACTTCAGCGTCAACGCCGCCGACCTGACCCTCCCCCAGGCGGCGATGCTCGCCGGGCTGGTGCAGAGCCCGACCAACGACGACCCGATCACCCAGCCGGAGAACGGCCAGACCCGCCGCAACCAGGTGCTGCAGCGGATGTTCGACCTCGGCCACGTCGACGGGACGACCGAGGAGCAGCTCGCCGCGCTCATGGCCGAGCCGGTGCAGGTGGCGCCGGGCATCAGCCCGCCCAACGGCTGCATCGACGCGGCGATCGGCGGGTTCTTCTGCGCCTTCATGCAGCAGTACCTGACCCAGGTGCTCGGCATCAGCCAGGAGCAGCTGGACAACGGCGGCCTGACCATCCAGACGACGCTGAACCCGCAGCTGCAGACCCTCGGCGACCAGGCGGTCCTCAACACCCTGCCGATGGGCGCCCAGCTCGCCGGCATGTTCACCGCCGTGCAGCCGGGCACCGGCGCGGTCCTGGCGATGAGCGTCAACCGGCAGTACGGCTGCGCGGACCCGCAGTGCGAGTCCGTCGTCCTGCACACCGCGGCCAGCAAGGGCTCCGGCTCGACCTACAAGGTGTTCACCGCTGCCGCGGCGCTCGAGGCCGGCATCCCGGCCAGCACCGTGATCAGCACGCCGGGCAACCAGTACACCTCGCGGGTCTTCCGCGGCCCCTCCTGCGGTGGCGACCGGTCGCAGTCGACCGGCATGTACTGCGTCGAGAACGCCGGCAACTACCCCGACACCCTCGACATGGTCGGCGCGCTGGTCCGCTCGTCGAACACCTACTTCCTCGCGCTGGAGGACCGGCTGGGCAGCGTCGAGGGCCCGGTGCGGATGGCCGAGCGGATGGGCATGAGCTTCGACCAGCCCACCCAGAACTCCGCCGACGAGATCATCGACGGCAACTTCGGCTCGTTCACGCTCGGCGCCGAGGCCACCAGCCCGCTGGACCTGGTCACCGCCTACTCGACGCTGGCCGCCCAGGGCACCCAGTGCGACCCGATCCCGGTGGTCCAGGTGCTCGACCGCAACGGCGAGCCGCTCACCGGCGACGACGGCCGGCCGGTGGTCCGCGGCGACCAGTGCACGCCGAACGCGATCCCGGCGAACATCGCCAACACGCTGGCCAACATCCTGGTCGGCGACACCGCCAACCCCGAGGGCACCGGCACCCGGGCCGCCATCCCGGGTCACGCGATCGCCGGCAAGACCGGTACCGCGCAGGGCCGGGACTCGGTGGCCTTCGTCGGCGTCATGCCCGAGTACGCGGCCAGCGTCATGGTGTTCAACCCCAAGGAGCAGCAGGACGTCGGCGGCTACGGCGGCAACATGCCGGCCACCATCTGGCACGACGCCTTCGCGCCCTTCCTCGCCGACAAGCCCACCTCGGCGTTCCCGCCGGCCGACCCCGCGCTGCTGCAGGGGCAGCCCGCGCCCGCCCCGCCGGCGCCGAGCGCCCCCACGCCCACGCCGGACCAGGGGACCGCGACGCCCGACCAGGGCGGCGCCGGCCAGGACGACGCGGACCAGGGCAACGCGAACGGCTGGCCCGGCAACGGCAACTGGAACGGCGGCAACGGCCGCGGCGGCAACTGAGCCCGCTCCCGGCCGACCCGGGGCCGCCCCGGGTCAGCCGAGCTGCCGGCGGACCTCCGCGGCCACCCGGGCGCCCTCGGCCCGGCCGGCGACGGCCGCGTTGGCGGCGCCCATGACCCGCCCCATGTCCTTCATGCCGCTCGCGCCGGTGCGGGTGATCGCGTCGGCGACGATCGCGGCGAGGTCGGCGTCGTCGAGCTGGGCGGGCAGGTAGGCGGCCACCACCTCGCCCTCCGCGCGCTCGCGGCCGGCCTGCTCGGCGCGGCCGGCCCCGTCGAACGCCTCGGCCGCCTCGCGGCGCCGCTTGGCCTCGCGCCGCAGCACCGCGAGCACCTCGTCGTCGGACAGCTCCCGGGCCTCCTTGCCCGCGACCTCCTCCGCGCTGACCGCCGCGAGCACCATCCGCAGCGTCGCGGTGCGCAGCTCGTCGCGGCTCTTCATGGCGGAGGTCAGGTCGGCGCGCAGCCGGTCCTTCAGGTCAGACACGACGTCAGCCTGGCACGACGCCCGCCGTCCCGGCCGCCGGGGCCGATCACGGCCCGTAGGCTCGGGCCCGTGCGCTGGTACACCGCCCTGCCCACGGCCGCCGTCGCCGCGGGCGCCTCCACCGTCGCCTACGCGTCGCTGTACGAGCGCAACCGCTGGACGCTGCGCCGCTTCGACGTCCCGGTGCTGGCCCCCGGCTCGGCGCCGCTGACCGTGCTGCACCTGTCGGACCTGCACATGACCGCCGGGCAGCGGTCCAAGCGCGACTGGGTGGCGGCGCTGGACGGCCTCGAGCCCGACCTCGTCGTCGACACCGGGGACAACCTGGCCGGGACCGACGCCGTCCCGACGGTGCTGCAGGCGCTGGACCCGCTGCTGGACCGGCCGGGGGCCTTCGTCACCTCGTCCAACGACTACTACGGGCCGCGGCCGAAGAACCCGCTCAGCTACCTGACCCGCCCCGACAAGCGGGTGCACGGGACCGAGCTGCCCTGGCGCGACCTGCGCGACGGGCTGACCGGCCGCGGCTGGCTGGACCTCACCAACGCCCGCGGCGAGCTGACCGTCGCCGGCCGCCGGATCGTCCTCGCCGGCTGCGACGACCCGCACATCCAGCGGGACGACTACGACGCCGTCGCCGGGCCGGCCGACCCGACGGCGGACCTGCGGATCGGCGTCGTCCACTCCCCCGAGCCGCGGGTGCTCGACCGCTTCGCCGCAGACGGCTACGACCTGCTGCTGTGCGGCCACACCCACGGCGGGCAGCTGCGGGTGCCGTTCTACGGGGCGCTGGTCACCAACTGCGGCATCGACCGGGACCGGGTCCGCTGGCTGCACCGCTGGGCCGAGCCCGCCCCGGGGCGGCCGAACGGCACCTGGCTGCACGTCTCGGCGGGCCTGGGCACCAGCCCCTACGCGCCCGTTCGGTTCGCCTGCCCGCCCGAGGCGACGCTGCTCACGCTGACGGCGCGGCCCGCGTGACACCCGCTCGACCCGCCGCCGGGCCCGTGGCGCGGCTCGGCTACAGTGGTCCAGGCACCGGGGTGTGGCGCAGCTTGGTAGCGCGCGTCGTTCGGGACGACGAGGCCGCAGGTTCAAATCCTGTCACCCCGACTCCAGCTCAGGGGCCGCCTGCGGGCGGCCCCTGAGTCGTTTCCCGGGGTTGGCCGGGCGCCGATGCGGGCACCGGGGATCCGATGACCGAGTGGCTGCTCCTCCTCGCCGCCGTGCTGCTCACGGCACTGACCGGCTTCTTCGTGGCGGCCGAGTTCTCCCTGACCACGGTCGACCGCGGCCGCGTCGAGGAGGCCGCCCGCGCCGGGGACGCCCGCGCCGGCGGCGTGGCGACCGCGCTGCGGACCCTGTCCACCCAGCTCTCGGCCGCGCAGCTCGGCATCACGCTGACCACGCTCGTCGTCGGCTACCTGGCCGAGCCCGCGATCGGCCAGCTGCTGCACGGCCCACTCGAGGCGCTGGGCCTGTCGCAGGCGGCGGCCACGGGCGTCTCCTACGGCCTGGCGCTGGCCCTGGCGACGACGCTGCAGATGCTGCTCGGCGAGCTCGGGCCGAAGAACCTGGCGATCGCCGACCCGCTGGGCATCGCGAAGGTCGTCGCGCCGGGGATGCGGGCGTTCACCGCGGTCGCGGGCGTCGTCGTCAACGCGCTGCAGCGGCTGGCCAACGCGATCGTGCGCCGGCTGGGCTTCGAGCCCCGCGAGGAGCTGGACTCCGCCCGCGGCGCCGAGGAGCTGGCCGCGGTGGCCCGCCGGTCGGCGGCCGAGGGCGACCTCTCCCCCGTCGCCGCCCGCCTGCTCGAGCGCTCGCTGGGCCTGCGCGCCAAGTACGCCACCGACGTCATGACGCCGCGGACCCGGCTGTGGACGCTGCGGGCCAGCGCCACCGCCGCCGACGTCATCGTCGCGGCCACCGAGTCGGGCAACTCGCGCTTCCCGGTCTACGGCTCCGACCTCGACGAGGTCACCGGGGTCGTGCACGTCAAGCGCGCGGTCGCCGTCCCGGAGGCCGAGCGGGGCCGCCGCACCGCCGGCGAGCTGGCCGACCCGGTGCTCGCCGTCCCCTCGTCCCTGCGGCTGGAGCGGCTGCTGGACCTGCTGCGCGAGCAGGGCCTGCAGATCGCGCTGGTGGTCGACGAGTGGGGGGCCACGCACGGCGTCGTGACGTTGGAGGACATCGTGGAGGAGCTGGTCGGGGAGATCGCCGACGAGACCGACCGGCCGCTGCGCACCATCCGCCGGGTCGACGACGTGCGGTGGGTGCTGTCCGGGCTGCTGCGCCCCGACGAGGTGCTCGACCGCACCGGGATCGCGGTGCCCGAGGGGCGGTACGAGACGCTGGCCGGGTTCCTCGCCGAGCGGCTGCAGCGGCTGCCCGAGGTCGGCGACCACGTCGAGTTCGACGGCGCGCAGCTGACCGTGCAGAGCCTCGACGGCCGCCGGGTCGCCCGGATCCTGGCCGAGCGGACGGTGGTGCTGCCCCCGGGCGCCACGGCCTCGCGGGCGCGGGCGCGGGCGCGGCAGGAGGCGGCGGCGTGAGCGACGTCGTCAGCCTGCTGATCCTCGTCGGCCTGCTGCTGGGCAACGCGTTCTTCGTGGCCGCCGAGTTCGCGCTGGTGTCCGCGCGGGTCGACCAGATCGAGCCGCGCGTCGCGCAGGGCTCGGCGCGGGCGGCCAGGACCCTGGCCGCGATGCGCAACGTGTCGCAGAACATGGCGGGCGCCCAGCTGGGCATCACGCTCTGCTCGCTGGGCCTGGGCGCCGTCGGCGAGCCCGCCGTCGCCCACCTCATCGAGGCGCCGCTGCACGCGCTCCACGTGCCGGACGCGCTGCTGCACCCGATCGCGCTGGTCATCGCGCTGGCGCTGGTGACCGTGCTGCACATGGTGCTCGGCGAGATGGTGCCCAAGAACATCACCATCGCCGGCCCGGACCGCGCGGCGATCGCGCTCGGCCCGCCGCTGGCCGCCTTCACCCGGCTGCTCAAGCCGGTCATCTGGTTCTTCAACACCACGGCCAACGGCTTCGTGCGGCTGTTCGGCGCCACGCCCACCGACGAGGTGGCGGCCAGCTTCGACGAGGCCGAGATCCGCTCGATGATCACCCAGTCGCGGCGCGAGGGGCTGCTGGGCACCGAGGTCAGCGAGCTGGCGGCCGGCGCGCTCACCTTCGAGCAGCACACCGTCGAGGACGTGCTGCTGCCGATGGACACCGTCGTCACCGTGCCGCGCGCGACCACGCCGCGGCAGCTGGAGGCCGTCGTGGCCGAGCACGGCTTCAGCCGGTACCCGGTCCGGGCGGACGACGGGTCGCTGACCGGCTTCGTGCACGTCAAGGACGTGCTGGGCATCGGGGCCGAGGGCCGGGACCGGCCGATCCCGGAGGAGCACGTCAACCGGCTGGTGCCGATCGCGCCCGGCACGGGGCTGCCCGAGGTGCTCTCGGAGATGCGCGCGCAGGGCGCCCACCTCGGCGGCGTGGTGGACACCCGCGGCGGGGAGCGGCACACCGTCGGCCTGGTGGCGCTGGAGGACGTGCTCGAGCTGCTCATCGGCGACGTCCGCGATGCCGCCGCCGACGCCGCGGCCGAACAGGCCCGGGCGATCGCCGCCCGGGGCGGCCGGAGGGCCGGGGCGGGCGCCGGGGGTCGCTGACGCGGCTCGGACGTCGCGACGGCGGCCCGCTCCCAGGGGGATCGGGCCGCCGTCCTCGCCCGCCGGCTCAGCGGGAGGCGGCCAGCCGGGGCGGGAGCACCATCCGGCGCGCGTCGACCAGCAGCAGTGCCGCGAGGCCCACGACGGGGAGCAGGGTCAGCTGCACCAGCCCGGCACCGTCCCAGCCCATGCCCGCGACCAGTCGGGCGAAGAGCAGCCCGGAGAAGGCCGCGGCCACGTAGTAGGTCAGCATGAACAGACCCGCACCGCGCCCCACGTGCTCGGGGCGCACGGCCCGCTGCATGGCCGTCGTGCAGTTGGTGAACAGCACCCCGCTGGCGAACGCACCCATGAGGAAAGCCAGGACGTACTGCGCGGCCGGGCCCTCCGCGAACCGGTAGGCCGCCAGCGCCGTGAGCGAGGAGCCGACGAAGCCGACGGCGAGCAGCGCGCGCTGGTCGTAGCGGTCGGCGAGCCAGCCGACCGGCAGGGCCGTCATGGCGCCGAACCCGACCAGTGAGGCGGCCAGCGCGGCCTGCGGAGGCGTGAAGCCCAGCTGCTCCTGCAGGAAGGTCGGGTACAGGCCGAGGAAGCCGTAGAACACCAGGCCGGAGACCGCCGAGGCGATGCCCAGCCCCAGCGTGCCCCGGTTGTACGGGCTGGCCGGGACGTGGCCGTAGGCGTGCGCCTCCGCGGTCCCGCCCCGGCCGGCCACCGCCTCGCTCATCGCCCGCGGCACGGTGAACAGGAGCGCGACCGCCATGGCCAGGCCCGCGGCACCGAAGACGACGAACGGTGCACGCCAGGTGTCCGCCGACGTGGCGAAGGCCTGCCCGATGACCGGACCGAGGAAGACGCCGAGGCCGAAGGCCAGCCCGATGAAGCCTGCGGCGAGGGCGCGGCGGTGGAAGAAGAACGCGCCGATGACGGCGTAGATGGCGGTGGCCTGGACGCCCTCGCCGACCCCGGACACCAGCCGGTAGACCGCCATGTCGCCGAAGCCGGCCGACAGCGGGATGGCGAGGGTCCCGAGCGAGTACACGACCACGCTGAGGACGACGATCGTCTTCCGCGGGAGCCGGTCGAGCAGGTAGCCGGCCGGAACGCCGGTGAGCGCGATGCCCAGAGTGAAGCCGGTGGCCAGCAGCCCGGTCTGGTCCAGGGAGAAGCCGAACTCCTCCCGGATCTGCGGCAGCAGCGGGTAGAAGACCTGCCGGTCCATCGCGTTGAGCATGTACGAGAGGCACAGGACGGTGAAGCCGACGGCGACGGCTGCCGCCGACAGCCGTGCGTCCGGGCCGGCCTCCGAGGGCGCGCTCGCCGGACTCCGGGTGGATGAGGACATGGCTCTCCTGACGACATGGTGTCCGCTGTACGGACACCCGTCCGTGTTTGGTCGCGCCCATGGTGCGGATCACTGTGACGCACGTCAAGTGCCGGTCCGAGCGGTCACCGGGCAGACCCACGGCGAGCGGCAGGGTCCCGAGATTCCTGGGCGCACGCGCGGAGGGCGGACGGATGTCCGGGGAGACCGGCACCGCGCCGTACGCCTGGTTCAGGGAGGATGAGCGGGTGCGAGACGACTCGGCCCCCCCGTCCGACCCGCCCGCCGCGTCGCTCCCCTCGGAGGTCACCGCTCGCTGGCAGGCCCGCTTCCGCGCGCCCCGTGTCAGCCTGCCCGACTGGGCGCTGCGCGCGCCGCAGCGCTGCCTGTACGCCTCGGACGTCAGCGGCGTCGTCGAGCAGTACGCGTGGGACCGCACCACCGACGTGCACCGCCAGGCCACCGACCGGCCCAACGGCACGCTGATCGGCACGCTGTCCCCCGACGGCGAGACGATCTGGTGGTTCGCCGACACCGACGGCGACGAGTTCGGCGTCTGGATGGTGCAGCCCTTCGCGGGCGGCGACGACCGGGTCGCCGTCCCGGAGGTCGGGCCGGCCTACCCCGCCGGGCTGGAGATCGGCTCCTCGCTCGTGGCGATCGGCCGCTCCACCGACGACGGCAGCGAGCTGTGGCTGGCGCCCACCGGCGGGACGCCGCGGGTGGTCTACCGGCACGAGGACCCCGCCTCGGTCGACGCCCTCACCCTCGACGACGAGCTGCTGGTCATCTCGCACTCCGAGCACGGCGACCCGCGCTACCCGGCGCTGCGGGTGCTGCGGACCGCCGACGACGCGGTCGTGGCCGAGAAGTGGGACGGCGAGGGCCGCGGCCTGCACGCGCTGGAGTTCGCCCCGCTGCCCGGCGACCGGCGGCTGCTGGTCGGCCACGAGCGGCGCGGCCGGGAGGAGCTGCTGGTCTGGGACGTCGCGGCCGACACCGAGACCGAGATCGTGCTCGAGCTGCCCGGCGACGTGACCGCCGGCTGGTACGCGGACGGGTCGGCGCTGCTGGTCGGCCACGACCACGCCGCCCGCAGCGAGCTGTACCGCTACGACCTGGCGACGGGTGCGCTGGAGCGGCTGGACACCCCGTCCGGTGTCGTCCGGGGGGCCACCGCGCGCCCGGACGGGACCGTGGAGCTGGCCTGGTCGTCCTCGGAGCGCCCGCCGGTGATCCGCCGCGCCGACGGGCCGGTGGTGCTCGCCGCGCCCGGTGAGGAGCCGCCGGCGGCGCACCCGGTCGAGGACCGCTGGGTGCCCGGCCCGGGTGGGGACGTGCACGCGCTCGTCGTCCGGCCGGCCGGGGAGCAGCCGTACGCCACGGCGTTCCTGGTGCACGGCGGCCCCGAGTCCGCCGACGACGACTCCTACCGCGCCCGCCGCGCCGCCTACGTCGACGCCGGCTACGCGGTCGTGCACGTCAACTACCGCGGCTCCACCGGCTACGGCAGCGCCTGGCGGGACGCGCTGACCGGCCGGCCCGGGCTCACCGAGCTCGAGGACGTCGCCGCGGTCTACGACGCGCTGGTCGCCGAGGGCTTCCTCGACCCGGCGCGCGCGGTGCTCACCGGCGGCTCGTGGGGCGGCTTCCTCACCCTCCTGGGCCTGGGCACGCAGCCCGAGCGGTGGGCCGCCGGCATCGCCGAGGTGCCGGTGGCCGACTACCTGGCCGCCTACGAGGACGAGATGGAGGGCCTGCGGGCCTACGACCGGGCGCTGTTCGGCGGCTCCCCCGACGAGGTGCACGAGCGCTACGTGCGGTCCTCGCCGATCACCTACGTCGAGCAGGTGCGGGCGCCGGTGCTCGTCGTCGCCGGGGCCAACGACCCGCGCTGCCCGATCCGGCAGATCGAGAACTACCTCACCGAGCTGGACCGGCTGGGCCGCCCGCACGAGGTGTACCGCTTCGACGCCGGCCACGGCTCACTGGTCATCGAGGAGACGATCCGGCAGGTCGAGACGGCGCTGTCGTTCGCGCTCAGGCACGTCACGCCGTGACGTGTGGTCCCGGGCGCGGGGGCCGGAGGCCTCCCGACCGGGACCACGGAGCGGCTCATCGGCGGTCGGGGACGGCACCTGGCCGCGGTGTCGGCCGGCAGGCCGACGGTGTCATCGCGCGGGCCGGGAGCAGGGCGACGACGGCGAGCGTCGTCAGCAGGTAGAGGTCCTCCACCACGAGCCCCGGGACGCCGAGGTCGTGGTGGTGGCCGGGGTCGGCCTCGGCGAACCAGATCGACGACGACGCCAGCACCAGCCCGGTGACGACGGCGAGCGCCGCGGCGGCCCGGCGTCCGGACAGCCGCCCGGGCGCCGCCGGGCTGCCCGCGGCGACGTCCACGAGGACGACCAGCGCGGGCACCAGCCAGACGAAGTGGTGTGACCAGGCGATCGGGCTGACCAGGCAGGCGGCCAGGCCGGTGAGCGCCACGCCGGCCAGGTCGTCACCGGCGCGGGCGGCCCGCACCGCGCGGGTGAGCACCAGCGCGAGGACGGCGACGGCGAGGACCAGCCACACCCCCCGCGGCGGCTGCGCGGGGTCGGTGAGCCGCGCCAGCGCGCCCAGCAGCGACTGGTTGGACGTCTTGTCCAGCCGGCCCACCCGCTCGGTCTGCCACAGGGTCTCGGTGAAGAACCGCCACGACGTCGCCGGCGCGACGGCGAACGCCAACCCGGTGGCGACCGCCGCGGTGCCGACCGCGACCGCCGCCGCGCGCCAGCGCCGCGTCAGGAGCAGGTACACGACGAACAGCCCCGGCGTGATCTTGAACGCGGCGGCCAGGCCGATGCCGGCGCCGGCCCACCGCCACCCGCGGTGCAGCGCGGCGACGTCGGCCAGCACCAGCGCGAGCAGCAGCAGGTTGACCTGGCCGAAGCCGATCGTCTCCCGCACCGGCTCGACCACGAACACCACCGGCAGCGCGGCCGCGACGGTGAACGCCACCGGCCACCCGTGCCGGCGGGCGAGCGGCGCGACCAGCCACGCGGTGATCCCGGCCAGCACCACCAGGTTGAGCGCGGCGTGCACGGCCGCGACCGCATCGATCGACAGCAGCGTCATCGGCAGCACCGCCAGCGCCGCGAACGGCGGGTAGGTGAAGCCGTAGTCGGTGCGGCCGAACGTGTAGTCGTAGAGCGGCCGGCCCGAGCGCCACCACTCGACCGCGCCGTCGTAGACCCGCAGGTCGAACCAGTTGTGCCAGGGGTCGTTGGGACCCAGGGCCGAGACCAGCCCGGCGAGCACCGCCAGCGCGAGGACCACGGCGACCTGCGCGGCGACCCGCCACCCGGCCCACGGACGGCCGACGGGTGCCACCTCCGCTCAGCGCCGGAGCAGCAGCTCGGCGATCTGCACGGTGTTGAGCGCCGCGCCCTTGCGCAGGTTGTCGTTGCTGACGAACAGCACCAGCCCGCGGTCGTCGTCGACGCTCTGGTCCTGCCGGATGCGCCCGACGTAGCTGGGGTCCTGCCCGGCGGCCTGTTGCGGCGTCGGGACGTCGGTGAGCTGCACGCCCGGCGCCCCGGTGAGCAGCTCGGTGGCGCGGGCGACCGGCAGCGGCCGGGCGAACTCGACGTTGAGCGACAGCGAGTGCCCGGTGAAGACCGGCACCCGCACGCAGGTGCCCGCGACCCGCAGGTCGGGGATGCCGAGGATCTTGCGGCTCTCGTTGCGGAGCTTCTGCTCCTCGTCGGTCTCGAGCGAGCCGTCGTCGACGACGCTGCCGGCCAGCGGCAGCACGTTGAACGCGATCGGGCGCACGTACTTCTGCGGCTCGGGGAAGGCCACCGCCGCGCCGTCGTGGGTGAGCTCGGCGGCCTTGTCGACGACCGCCCTCACCTGCCCGTCGAGCTCCTCGACGCCGGCCAGGCCGCTGCCGGAGACCGCCTGGTAGGTGCTGGCGACCAGCCGGACCAGCTGCGCCTCGTCGTGCAGCGGCTTGAGCACCGGCATCGCGGCCATCGTGGTGCAGTTCGGGTTGGCGACGATGCCCTTGCGGATGTCGGCCAGGGCGTGCGGGTTGACCTCGGCGACGACCAGCGGGACGTCGGGGTCGCGGCGCCAGGCGGAGCTGTTGTCGACGACGGTCACGCCGGCCTCGGCGAACCGCGGCGCCTGCGCCCGCGAGGTGCTGGCGCCCGCGGAGAACAGCGCGACGTCGAGCCCGGTCGGGTCGGCGGTGGCGGCGTCCTCGACGGTGATCTCGCCGTCCGCCCAGGGCAGGGTGCTGCCGGCGCTGCGGGCGCTGGCGAAGAACCGCAGCTCGCTGAGCGGGAACTGCCGCTCGGCGAGGATCCGGCGCATGACGGCGCCGACCTGGCCGGTGGCGCCGACGACGCCGACCCGCAGGCCGTCGCGCTTGAAGATGCTCATCGTCCGGTCCCTCCGTAGACCACGGCCTCCTCCTCCTCGCTGCCGAGGTCGAAGGCGTCGTGCACCGCGCGGACGGCGAGGTCCACGTCGCTGTCGCGGCAGACCACGGAGATGCGGATCTCCGAGGTGCTGATGAGCTCGAGGTTGACGCCGGCGTCGGCCAGGGCGCCGAAGAAGCGGGCCGAGACGCCGGGGTGGCTGCGCATGCCGGCGCCGACCAGGCTCACCTTGCCGATGTGCTGGTCGAAGCGGACGTCGCTGTAGCCGACCGTGTGCTTGACCTTCTCCAGCGCGGCGATCGCGGCCGGGCCGTCGCTCTTGGGCAGCGTGAACGAGATGTCGGCGAGCTTGCTGGCCTCGGCCGACACGTTCTGCACGATCATGTCGATGTTGATCTCGGCGTCGGCGAGCACGCGGAAGATCTGCGCGGCCTCACCCGGCCGGTCCGGGACGCCGTAGACGGTGATCTTGCCCTCGCTGCGGTCGTGCGCGACGCCGGTGATGATCGCCTGTTCCACGCTGAGGTCCTCCATCGAGCCGGTCACCACGGTGCCGGGGAGCTGTGAGTAGGAGCTGCGGACGTGCACCGGGATGCCGTAGCGGCGGGCGTACTCGACGCAGCGGAGCATGAGCACCTTCGCGCCGGAGGCCGCGAGCTCGAGCATCTCCTCGTAGGTGACCGTCTCCAGCCGCCGGGCGTTGGGGACGATCCGCGGGTCGGCGGTGAAGACGCCGTCGACGTCGGTGTAGATCTCGCAGACGTCGGCCTGCAGCGCCGCGGCGACGGCGACCGCGGTGGTGTCCGACCCGCCGCGGCCGAGCGTGGTGACGTCCTTGGTGTCCTGGCTGACGCCCTGGAACCCGGCGACGATGACGACCGAGCCCTCGTCCAGCGCCGAGCGCAGCCGGCCGGGCGTGACGTCGATGATCCGCGCCTTGCCGTGGCTGGAGGTCGTGATCACCCCGGCCTGCGAGCCGGTGAACGACCGGGCCTCGTAGCCGTGGGTGCTGATCGCGATGGCCAGCAGCGCCATGGAGATGCGCTCGCCCGCGGTGAGCAGCATGTCCAGCTCGCGGCCGGGCGGGTCGTCGGTGATCTGCGCGGCCTGGTCGAGCAGCTCGTCGGTGGTGTCGCCCATCGCCGAGACCACGACGACGACGTCGTTGCCGGCCTTCTTCTCCGCGACGATGCGCTCCGCGACGCGCTTGATGTGGGCGGCGGAGGCCACGGAGGAGCCACCGTACTTCTGCACGACGAGGGCCACGGGTCCACAGGCTACCGATGCCGTCCTCCTCCCCCGTGAATCAGCCCGGCGCCGTCCCGTTGCGTCCCGCCGCCGCGGGCGATGTGATCACCGGGTGACCGCTCCCGAGGACTGGCTGCTCAGCGCCGAGGAGCGGGGCAACGCGGCCACGGAGCTGCCGGCCTGGACCGAGGGGAACCTCGCCGTGCCGCTGGTGCACGGCGCCACCTACTTCGACCGGCTGGTCGAGTGCGTCGAGGGGCTCGACGAGGGCGACCACCTGTTCTTCACCGACTGGCGCGGCGACCCCGACGAGGAGCTGCGCCCCGGAGGGCCGACCGTCGCCCAGCTGTTCACCGAGGCGGTGGGCCGCGGGGTGACCGTGCGCGGCCTGGTCTGGCGCTCGCACGTGGACTGGCTGTCGTTCAGCGCCCGCGAGAACCGGGCCCTGGACCGCGAGGTCGAGGACGGCGGCGGCCTGGTGGTGCTCGACCAGCGGGTGCGCCGCGGGGGCAGCCACCACCAGAAGCTCGTCGTCTGCCGGCACGACCAGGACCCGACGAAGGACACCGCCTTCGTCGGCGGGATCGACCTGTGCCACAGCCGCCGCGACGACGCCGACCACCGCGGCGACCCGCAGACGCTGCCGATGGCCGCGGCGTACGGCCCCACCCCGCCCTGGCACGACGTGCAGCTGATGATCCGCGGCCCGGCCGTCGCGGCCCTGGACACGGTGTTCCGCGAGCGGTGGGACGACCCCACCGACCCCGACGAGGGCAACCCGATCGCGCACGTGATCGACCGGTTCCGCCGGGGCCGCATGTTCGCCGACCGGCTGCCGCCGCAGCTGCCGGCCCCGCCGCCGATGGGGCCGCACCTGGTGCAGAGCCTGCGGACCTACCCGGCGATCCGGCCGCGCTACGACTTCGCCCCCGACGGGGAGCGGTCGGTCGCCCGCGGCTACTCGAAGGCGATCCGGCGGGCGCGGCGGCTGATCTACCTCGAGGACCAGTACATGTGGTCCGCCGAGGTGGCGGAGCTGTTCGCCGACGCGCTGCGCGAGCACCCGGACCTGCACCTGGTCGTCGTCGTGCCGCGGGTGCCCGACCAGGACGGTGCGATCGCCCAGCGTCCGCAGTACGTGGGGCGCTGGCAGGCGATCGAGATGTGCCGCCGGGCCGGCCGGGACCGGGTGCACGTGTACGACGTCGAGAACCACGAGGGGACCCCGGTCTACGTGCACGCGAAGGTGTGCGTGGTCGACGACGTGTGGGCCAGCGTCGGCAGCGACAACTTCAACCGGCGCTCCTGGACCCACGACAGCGAGCTGTCCTCGGCCGTCCTCGACACCACGCTCGACCCCCGCGAGCCGCGCGACCCGGCCGGCACCGGCGACGGCGCGCGCACCTTCGCCCGCGACCTGCGGCTGGTGCTCGCCCGTGAGCACACCGACCGGGCCGGGGACGGCAGCGAGGACGCCGACCTGCTCGACCCGGCCACGTTCGTCGCGACCCTCGACGCCGCGGCCGACGCACTCGACGCCTGGTACGACGGCGGCTGCCGCGGCCCCCGCCCGCGCGGCCGGCTGCGCCACCACAGGGCCGAGCGGCTGACGCTGCCCACCCGCCTCTGGGCGACGCCGCTGTACCGCCTGGTCGACGACCCCGACGGCCGCCCCCTCCGCCTCCGCCGCCGCCGCGAGTTCTGAGCCGCCGCCCACCCACCGGCCCGACCGGCCGGTCCCGGCGCGCCCCGCCCCCGGGGCCGACGGGCCGTTCCCCGCGCCCGGCTCCGCCCGTGCCGGCCCCGGCAGTGCCACCTCCCGAGCGAACTCGTGCCCTGCCCCCGCCCACGGGGCAGAGCACGAAGAAGGACGGGCCCATGTACACCGCGGGTGCTCGTGCTCTGCCCCGCGTCTGTGGGCAGAGCACGAGCTTCCCCAGATCTACCTACCGACCCCGCGCGTCCGACGTACCGGCCCAGGCTCGCCGCATGGCCGACCTCGACCTCGCCGGCGTCCTGCGACGCATCCGCAGGACCGCAGACCTGTCCCAGCGTGAGCTGGCGGGGGCGGTCGGGCTGTCCAAGTCGACCGTCGCGGCGATCGAGGCCGGGACGCGCGGGCTCGACGCCCGCGCGCTGGCACGGCTGGCGGCGGTCGCGGGGCTGCGGCTGGCGCTGCTGGACGCCGAGGGGCGGGAGGTGGCGCCGATGGACGGCGCGGCCGTGCGGGACGAGGGCGACCGGCACTTCCCCGCGCACCTGGACACCCGGCACGGCGACGACGGCTGGTGGCACGGGCCGCACCGGTACGACCGCACGCCGGTCACCTACACGTTCACCCGGGACCGGGGCAGCAGGGACGACCGCCGCCGGGTGCGCGGGACCCCGGAGGACCACCAACTCCCGCAGCCGGGCGACGCCCTGGCAACCCGGGCCGCAGCCCGGCGGGCCGCCGCGGCGCGGGCGCGGGCCGCGGAACGGGCGCGGTTCCTGGAGGAGAGCAGGGGCCGGCCGTTCGCCGACGGTTTCCGCTGCGTGTGCCCGCCGGCCTGCGACGACCTGCTGCTCGACGAGCGGCCGCCCAGGCCGGGCCGGCCCGCCCCGCACGCGCCGGACTGCGCGTGTGGCTGCGACCTGAGCTGACCCGCTGCTACCGTGGGCTCCGTGCGCGGCAGCCTCCTGCTTACCCGCCGCGGCGAGGCCTCCTCCTAGGTCGGCTCCCTCGCCGCGGAGATCCTGCCGTGGTCGATGACGTCCCGGTGCCCGCTGACCGCCCCCCAGGAGCGACAGTCCAGCCCGCACCAGAGGAGTCATCCCACCGTGACCAGCCCCCAGCACCCGCACGCCCGCAACCCCCAGCGCCCGTCGGGGATGCCGATCTCCCGCTACGCCGCGTTCCAGCCGGTCGACCTGCCCGACCGCACCTGGCCGGAGAAGGTCACCACGGTGGCCCCGCGCTGGTGCGCCGTCGACCTGCGCGACGGCAACCAGGCCCTGATCGACCCCATGAGCCCCGACCGCAAGCGCCGGATGTTCGAGCTGCTGGTGCGGATGGGCTACAAGGAGATCGAGGTCGGCTTCCCGGCGGCCAGCCAGACCGACTACGACTTCGTCCGCCAGCTCGTCGAGGACGACCTGGTACCCGACGACGTCACCATCCAGGTCCTCACCCAGGCCCGGGACGAGCTGATCGAGCGCACCTTCGAGTCGCTGCGCGGCGCGAGGCAGGCGATCGTCCACCTCTACAACTCGACCAGCACGCTGCAGCGCCGCGTCGTCTTCGGCAGCGACCGCGCCGGCATCGTCGACATCGCCGTCCACGGCGCCCAGCTGGTCCGCAAGCTGGCCGAGCAGGCCGGCGACACCGAGATCCGCTTCGAGTACAGCCCCGAGTCCTTCACCGGCACCGAGCTGGACTTCGCCGTCGAGATCTGCGACGCGGTCACCGACGTCTGGGAGCCGACCCCCGACCGGCCGACCATCCTCAACCTGCCGGCGACCGTCGAGATGGCCGAGCCGACCGTCTACGCCGACCAGGTCGAGTGGATGCACCGCAACCTGGGCCGCCGCGACGCCGTCGTGCTGAGCCTGCACCCGCACAACGACCGCGGCACCGCCGTCGCCGCCGCCGAGCTGGGCTACCGCGCCGGCGCCGACCGCATCGAGGGCTGCCTGTTCGGCAACGGCGAGCGCACCGGCAACGTCGACCTGGTCACCCTGGGCCTGAACCTGTTCAGCCAGGGCATCGACCCGCAGATCGACTTCTCCGACATCGACGAGATCCGCCGCACCGTCGAGTACTGCAACCAGCTCGGCGTGCACGAGCGGCACCCCTACGGCGGCGACCTGGTCTACACCGCCTTCTCCGGCTCCCACCAGGACGCCATCAACAAGGGCTTCAAGGCCCTGGAGGCCGACGCGGCCGCCGCCGGGAAGCCGGTCGAGCAGATGCCGTGGGCGGTGCCGTACCTGCCGATCGACCCCAAGGACGTCGGCCGCAGCTACGAGGCGGTCATCCGGGTCAACAGCCAGTCCGGCAAGGGCGGCGTGGCCTACATCATGAAGACCGAGAACCACCTCGACCTGCCCCGGCGGCTGCAGATCGAGTTCAGCGGGGTCGTCCAGCGGCACACGGACGACGAGGGCGGTGAGGTCACCGCCCAGCAGATGTGGGCCGCGTTCACCAGCGAGTACCTGCCCGACCCCGACGCCCCGTGGGGCCGGTTCGCCCTCCGCGGCCACCGGCACACCGCCCACGGCGAGCAGCTCGACGAGATGGTGGTCGAGCTGACCGCCGACGGCGTCCCGGTCACCGTGCAGGGCCGCGGCAACGGCCCGATCGCCGCGTTCGTCGACGCGCTGAAGACCCTCGACGTCGACGTCCGGGTCCTGGACTACGCCGAGCACGCGCTGTCCGCCGGCGGCGACGCCCGCGCCGCCGCCTACGTCGAGTGCGCGGTCGGCGAGCGCGTGCTGTGGGGCGTGGGCATCGACCCGAACATCGTCAGCGCCTCGCTGCGCGCCGTCGTCTCGGCGGTCAACCGGGCCCTGCGCTGAGGCACCCGGGGCTCCGCGGCGTCAGTCGCCGCGGAGCCCCGGGTCCGCGTCCCGGCCGGCGTGCTCGGCCACCTCGTCGACGACCAGCAGGTCCCGGCGCACGTGCCGGCGGCGGTAGGCGATCCGGCTGACCATGTGCGCCGACAGCGGCGCGGTCAGCACCTGCAGCATCGCCACCAGCAGCAGCACCCACATCGCGGGTGTCCCGGCCAGCCGGATCGCCCCGCCCACCAGCACCAGCAGCAGACCGGTGACCTGCGGTTTCGTGGCCGCGTGCAGGCGGGTCAGCACGTCGGGGAAGTGCAGCAGCCCGAGCCCCGCGGTGAACGCGAGGAACGACCCGAGCAGCAGGCAGACGGTCGCGACGACGTCGAGGACCGCGCTCACGGCCGTTCCTCCCCCGCCGGGTCGTCGCCCGCGGGCCGGTCGAGCACCATGCCGCCGACGTAGCGGACCACGGCGATCGCGCCGATGTAGCCCAGCAGCGACACGACGACGAGCACCGGCACCGCGGACGCGTCGCGGGACAGCGCCACGTGCACGCCGAGCCCGCCGGCCGTGATGACCAGCATCGCGTCGCCGGCCACGACCCGGTCCAGCAGCGACGGCCCGCGGGCCAGCCGCACCAGCGCGAGCAGCGCCCCCGCCCCGAGCAGGCCGAACGCGACCACGGCCACCCAGCTCACCGCGCCACCTCCGCGGGCTCCCGGTCCAGCGCGGCGCGCTCGCGGGACCGGCCGAACGCCCGCACCACCCGGTCCTCCATGGCCAGCACCCCGGCGCGCTGGCGCTCGAGGTCGTCGCGGTCGCGGACCTCGAGCAGGTGGACGGCGAGCACCCGGTGCTCGCGGTCCAGGTCGAGCACCACCGAGCCGGGCACCAGGCTGAGCGCCTCGCTGATGACGGCGAGCAGCAGGTCGGAGTCGGTGCGCAGCTGCACCCGGATGACGGCGCTGCGCAGCGGCGGGCCCGGCCGCAGCGCGCGCCAGGCCACCTGCGCGCTGGAGACGGCGAGGTCGACGGCGAACACGGCGAGGAAGCGCAGCAGCGCGAGCGGCCGGATGCGGACGTTCTCCACCACCGCCGGGAGCGGCACCACGCGGGTGACGAGGACGGCCACCAGCACGCCGCCCAGCACGTTCGCCCACGACCAGGTGCCCCACAGCAGCACCCAGACCAGCACCAGCCAGACCAGCGCGGGCAGCTGGCGCAGCAGGTGGCGGGCGCGGTCGCTCACCGCTCCCCCTCCACGGCCGTGCGGTAGGGCTCGCGGTCGAGCAGGTCGGTGGCGGCGCGGCCGGCCAGGCCGTAGAGCGGGCCGGCCAGCGCGGTGAGGGCGACGGTCAGCGCGACCAGCGCCGCCGTCGCGCCGACCAGGACGCGCGGCAGCCGCTCCGCGGGCTCGCCCGGGTGCTCGTCGGGCTCCTCGGGCCCCTCGGACGCCGTCGCCACCGCCACCTGCCGCTGCCACGCCGCCGACGGCCGGGCGGCGCCGTTCCCCGAGGGGCGGGTCCCGGCCCGCGGCCCCGCGTCGGCCGCCGCCGCGGCCGCGGTGTCGGCACCGGGCTCCTGCGCCCGCGGCCGCCAGAAGGCACGGGTCCACACCCGGGCCACCGCCAGCAGGGTGAGCAGGCTGGTCACCAGCCCGGCGCCGACCAGCACCAGCGCCAGCGGGCGCCCGTCGGCGACGCCGGCCTGCAGCAGCCCCAGCTTGCCGAGGAACCCGGACAGCGGCGGGATGCCGGCCAGGTTCAGCGCGGGCAGCAGGTACAGCACCGCGAGCAGCGGGGAGGCGGCGGCCAGGCCGCCCAGCCGGCGGATCGACGTCGACCCGCCGGTCCGCTCGACCAGCCCGGCGACGAGGAACAGCGTGGTCTGGACGACGATGTGGTGGACGACGTAGAACACCGCGGCGGTGAGTCCCGCGACGCTGCCCAGCGCGATGCCGAACACCAGGTAGCCGATGTGGCTGACCAGCGTGAAGGACAGGATCCGCCGCAGGTCGGTCTGCGCGACCGCGCCGAGGATGCCCACCACGAGCGTGGCCAGCGCCGCCGCCATCAGCAGGGTGTCCAGCGCGCCGCCGGGGAACAGCAGCGTCTGCGTGCGGATGATCGCGTAGACGCCGACCTTGGTGAGCAGCCCGGCGAACACCGCGGTCACCGGCGCCGGCGCGGTCGGGTAGCTGTCGGGCAGCCAGGCCGACAGCGGGAAGACGGCGGCCTTGATGCCGAACGCGATGAGCAGCAGGGCGTGCAGCAGCGTGCGGGTGCCCTCGGGGACCTCGGCCAGCCGTACCGACAGGTCGGCCATGTCCACCGTGCCGGTGGCCGCGTACACCAGGCCGATGGCGGCGAGGAACAGCAGCGACCCGACCAGGCTCACCACGACGTAGGTGATCCCGCCGCGCACCCGCGGCGCGGACCCGCCGAGGGTGATGAGCACGTAGCTGGCGGTCAGCAGCACCTCGAAGCCGACGTAGAGGTTGAACAGGTCGCCGGAGAGGAACGCGAACCCGACGCCGGCCATGAGCACGAGGAACGTCGGGTGGAAGATCGACACCGGCGCCTGCTCGCCGCCGTCGGCGGCGCCCTGGCCGACGGCGAACAGCAGCACCCCGAGGCCCACGGTGTGCGCCACCACCAGCATCAGCGCCGCCAGCCGGTCGACCACCAGCGAGATCGCCTGCGGCACCGGCCAGTCGCCGACCGCCACCGCGACCGCCCCCGACCGGTCGGCGAGGACCAGCAGGGTCACCGACACGCCCAGCACGGCGGCGAGCACCGCGACGCTGAGCGCCCGCTGGGTCCGCGTGTGGCGGCTGAGCAGCAGCGAGACGGCGGCGCCCAGCAGCGGCAGGACCACCGGCAGCGGGGCGAGGACGCGGATCACCGCGACCGCCGCCGGGCCGGGGGCAGGTCGACGTCGTCCGCGGGGGTGCCCGGCGGCGGCTGCCCGCGGCGCCGGGGCGGCTCGGCGTGGAACGGGCGCCGGTCCTCGGCGGCCAGCCGGTCCGGGTCGATCTCGTCGGGGTCCTCGCGGCCGGTGCGGCGGCCCTCCCGGGTGGCCAGCCGGCGGTCCTCCTCGTCGGCCTCCACCGCCTCCTGGCGGGCCAGCCGCCACGAACGGTGGATCACCGCCAGCAGGAACGCCGAGACGCCGAAGGTGATGACGATCGAGGTGAGCACGAACGCCTGCGGCAGCGGGTCGGCGGTGTCACCGTCGCCGCGGCCGAGCAGCGGCGCGCTCCCGGCCGGGCCCGCGGCGCTGATGAGCAGCAGGTTGGTGGCGTTGCCCAGCAGCAGGAAGCCGAGCAGCACCCCGGGTGAGGCTGCGGTCGAGCAGCAGGAAGACCCCGGCGGCGTACAGGCCGCCGATCACCACGGGCAGGACGACGGTCGGCGTCACCGGGCCACCACCTCCCCCGGTGCGACCTCGACCGGGTCGTCCTCGTCCTCCTGGCGGTCGAGCTCGGCGCCGAGGCTGCGCAGCACGTCGAGCACCAGGCCGACGACGACCAGGTAGACGCCGACGTCGAAGAACAGCGCCGAGACGAGCTTGACGTCGCCGAGGACCGGCAGCGTCCACTCCCAGTAGGTGGACTCGAGTACCTGCCCGCCGAGCACGAGCGCGGCGACGCCGGTGCCGCCGGCCAGCAGCAGGCCCGCGCCGAGCAGCCGGCCGGGGTCTAGGGGGGCGGCCTCGCCGAGCTCGTAGCGGCCGCCGGCCAGGTAGCGCAGCACCAGCGCGAGCCCGGCGACCAGGCCGCCGGCGAACCCGCCGCCGGGGGCGTTGTGGCCGGCGAACAGCAGGTACAGCGAGAACACCAGGACGGTGTGGAACAGCATCCGGACGACGACCTCGAGCACCACCGACCGGCGCCGCGGGTCGAGCGTGCCGCCGGCGGCCAGCCACTCCCCGACCGGCGCGCGCCGGGACCGCCCGGCGGCCTGGTCCTCCCGCTCGGCCCGCTCGATGGCCCCGGTGCGCCGCCGCAGGAAGACCAGGCTGGCCACGCCGGTGGCGGCGACGATGAGCACCGAGATCTCCCCGAAGGTGTCCCAGGCGCGGATGTCGACCAGGGTCACGTTCACGACGTTGTCCCCCTGCGCCTCCTCGGCGAGCCGGGCGTACTCGTCGGACACCGGGGCGGCGTCGCGGGCGGCCAGCGCCACGGCGGACACCGCGCCCATGAGCAGGCCGACGCCGACGGCGAGCAGGCCGCGGCCGGTGCGCTCGCGGCGGCGGTGCCGCTCGGACACGTCCTTGGGCAGCTTCCGCAGCACCAGGACGAACGCCACGATCGTCACCGTCTCGACGAGGAACTGGGTGAGCGCGAGGTCCGGCGCCCCGGCGACCACGAAGAACACCGCCAGCCCGTAGCCGGTGACGCCGACAACCAGCGCCGCCGACAGCCGCTGCCGCACCCGCACCGCCATCGCCGCGGCCATCAGCACGACGACGCCGACCAGCACCTGGACCGGGCTGTCCCAGGCCCGCCACTGCTCCGGGCGCTCGGCGACCGTGGTGAGCAGCGCACCCGGCAGCAGGACGACCGCGGTGAGGATGGTCCCGAGGTAGGCCGGCAGCGACCCGCGCTGCGTCGTCCCGGTGACCAGGACGGCGAGCCGGTCGACGCCCTGCAGCACGTTCCAGTAGCCCTCGTCGGCCGACGCCCGGACCGTGAGCCGCCGCTGCACCCGGGCCACCGCCGCCCGCCCGGCGAACAGCGCCGCGCCGCCGAGCAGGGTGAGCGCCGACAGCGCCAGGGCCGGCTGCAGCCCGTGCCACAGCGCGAGCTCCTCGGCCTCCGGCGCGTACGCGGGCAGCCCCTCGGCGTAGCGGCCGACGACCGGCTCCAGGCCCTTCGCGAGGACGCCGCCCGCGAGGCCGAGGACGGCGAGGACGACGGGGGCGGCGAGGAACAGCGGCCCCGGCGGGTGCGCCGGCTCCGTGGCCGGCCGGCCGGGCTTGGTCGCGAACGCGCCCCACACGAAGCGCAGCGTGTAGGCGACGGTGAGCACCGACCCGAGCACCAGCCCGGCGAGGACCAGCAGCGCGGCGGTGCGGTCGGGCAGGCCGCCGTCGAGCAGCGCGGTGAACGCCGCCTCCTTGCCCACGAAGCCGAGCAGCGGCGGCAGCCCGGCCATCGACGCCGCGGCCAGGCCGGCGACCGCGGCCACCACCGGCACCCGGCGGCCGAGGCCGGACAGCTCGCGCAGGTCGCGGGTGCCGGTGGCGTGGTCGACGACGCCGACGGTGAGGAACAGCGTGGACTTGAACAGCCCGTGCGCGAGCACCATGGCCAGCCCGGCGCGGGCGAGCTCGGCGCTGCCGGCGCCGACCAGCGTGGTGAGGAACCCGAGCTGGCTGACCGTGCCGAAGGCGAGCAGCAGCTTGAGGTCGGACTGGCGCAGCGCCCGGTAGCCGCCGACCAGCATCGTGGCCACGCCCAGGCCGAGCACCACCGGCCGCCAGCCGGGCAGGTCGGCGGTGCCGGGCGCCAGCCGCGCGACCAGGTAGACGCCGGCCTTCACCATGGCCGCCGCGTGCAGGTAGGCGCTCACCGGCGTGGGCGCCTCCATGGCCGCCGGCAGCCAGAAGTGGAACGGCACCAGCGCGGACTTGGTCACCGCGCCGGCCAGCACGAGCAGCACCCCGGCGACGACCGCCGGGCCGCTGCCGGGGTCGGCGACGATCGCCGACAGCCGCGACGTGTCCGCGGCGTGCGCCAGCACGACCAGCCCGGCCAGCATCGCCAGGCCGCCGGCGGTGGTGAGCACCAGCGCCTGGGCGGCCGCCCGCCGCGCCGCCAGCGCCGTCCCCGACCCGCCGATGAGCAGGAAGGAGAAGACCGTCGTCAGCTCCCAGGCGACGTAGAGCAGGTAGACGTCGTCGGCGAGGACCAGCGCCAGCATGGAGCCGGCGAAGGCGGTCAGGCAGCCGGCCAGCCGGCCGGTGCCCTCGGCGTCCGGCTCCACGTAGCGGCTGCAGTAGAGGAGCACCAGCGCGCCGACGCCGGTGACCAGCCCGGCGAACACCAGCGCCAGCGGGTCCAGCCGCAGCGTCACCGACAGGTCGAGCGCGGGCACCCAGGGCACGGTCTCGCGGACGTCGTCGCCGGAGGCGACCGCCGACAGCTGCGCGAGCGTCCAGGCGAACCCGGCCGCGGGCACCAGCGCGAGGGCGAGGAAGGCGTTCCGCCCCCACCACCGCACCAGCACCGGCGCGGCCAGGGCGGCCACCAGGTGCGCGAGCAGCAGTGCGGTCACGGGGCTCCCGGGTCGGCGGTGGAGGGGAGCACGCGACGACGGCGGTGCGGCGGCGTCGCCCCCTCGTGGGGGTACCGCCGCTCCCGCGCCGGGAAACCGACGGCGCGGAGAACCGGGTCATCTACCCGGCGTCACCAGGCCCGACTCGTAGGCGAACGCGACCGCCTGGACCCGGTCGCGCAGGCCCAGCTTGAGCAGCACCCGGCTGACGTGCGTCTTCACCGTCGCCTCGCCGAGGTACAGCCGCGCGGCGATCTCGGCGTTGGACAGCCCGGCCGCGACCAGCGCCAGGACGTCGGTCTCCCGCTCGGTCAGCTGCCCGAGCTCGGCGGCGCGGCCGGGGTCGGGCGCGGGCGCGGCGGCGAAGGACCGGATCACCCGCAGCGTCACGGCCGGGTCGAGCAGCCCCTGCCCGGCGGCGACGGTGCGCACCGCGGCGACCAGGTCCTCGGGCGGGGCCACCTTGAGCAGGAAGCCGCTGACCCCGGCGCGCAGCGCGGCGGCCACGTACTCGTCCTCGTCGAAGGTGGTGAGGACGACGACGCGCGTGGGCAGGCCCGCCTCGACGATCCGCCGCGCGGCCTCCAGGCCGTCCATGCCGGGCATCCGGACGTCGAGCAGCACCACGTCGGGCGCGAGCTCGGTGACCACCCGGACGCCGCCGGCGCCGTCGCCGGCCTCCCCGACCACCTCGATGTCGGGCTCGGCGGCCAGCACCATCCGCAGGCCCGTGCGGATCATCGACTGGTCGTCGACCAGCACCACCCGGATCGTCACGCGCCCACCCCCGCGGGCGCGCTCGCCGGGGCGGGCACCGGGAAGCCGGCGCGGACCCGGTAGCCGCCGCCGCGGACCGGCCCCACGGACAGGTCGCCCCCGGCGACGGCCACCCGCTCGCGCATGTGCAGCTGCCCGTGCCCGCCGGTGCCGGGGACCGGCGGCGGCACGGGGACCCGCGGCCGGCCGTCGTCGGTGACGGTCACGGTCACCCGGCCCGGCGTCCAGGCGACCTCCACGCACGTGGCCGCGGCACCGGCGTGCCGGACCACGTTGGACAGCGCCTCCTGCACCACCCGCACGGCCGCGACGTCGGCCAGCTGCGGCAGCTCGGCCGGCTCCCCGGTCACGACGAGCTGCACCGGCATCCCGCCGGCGCGCAGCTCGGCGAGGACGGCGTCGAGCCGGGACAGCGACGGCTGCGGCGCCGGGTCGCCGCCGCCGGGCTCGCGGAGGATGCCGACCACCCGGCGCATCTCGTCGACCGACTCGCGGCCCAGCCGCTCGAGGCCGAGCAGCACGTCCTGCGCCTCGGGGTGGTCGGGCAGCAGCCGGCGCAGGCCGCCCATCTGCAGCACCATGACGCTCACCGCGTGCGCCACCGAGTCGTGCACCTCGCGGGCGATGCGCGCCCGCTCGGCCACCACCGCGGCGCCGGCCACCGCCTCCTGCTGCTCGGCCAGCCGCGCGGCGAGGACCTGCAGCTCGCGGGCCCGCTCGCGCGACTGGCGCACCAGCACGCCGACGCCCCAGGCGGTCCCGGTGACGACGAGGTAGAAGACGCTCTCCCAGGTCGACGGGCCGAGCAGCAGGCCGGCGAGCACGACGACGGCCGTCGCCGACCCGGCCGCGCGCAGCCCGCGGCGCAGCGGCAGGACCGCGGCGGCGTGCCCCACGAGGACGGCCATCGCGATGAGCTGGGCGCCGCCGGGCCCGGGCGTCCCGAGCGCGTAGTTGCCGAGCACGCTGAGCGCCCCGGTGACCGCGGCCGCCTCCGGCCACCGCGTGCCGAGCGCCACGACCGCGCCGACGGCGACGCCCGGCAGCGCGGTGACCAGCGGGAAGCGGAACGTCTCCTCGGTCACCGTCTCCAGCACCGACAGCACGGCGAGCAGCGCGCCGAGGGCCGGCCACACGAGCCGGCGGGCGGAGGGGGACGACGTCCAGCGGGGCACGGCGAGCACGGTAGGGGCGGGGAGGCGCGGGCGGGATCCCCCGCGCGGCCGATGGACACCCGCCGTCCCTCCTCCTCGCGGCGGAGGACGGTCGGTCCGCCGGGACGGACGTGCCGGCGGGCCCCACGGCCGGAGAGTCCTCGCCGACGCACCGCAGACGGCGGTGCCCGGACCGACGAGGACCGATGACCACCACCCCGCTCCCCACCCGCACCCCCGCCGCCCCCGAGGCGCGCCCGGCCCGCAGCGCCGGCTCGCTCATGCTGCCGATCGCCGGCGCCGCCCTGGTCGGCGGCTCGCTGCTCTACGTCGCCGGCATGGTGACCTCCCCGCCGCAGGACTCCCAGGCCGCGGCCGACTACATCGCGGCGCTGGGCCGCGACGAGGGCCGGACGACGCTGTCGGCGGTGCTGCTGCACTACGGCAACATGGCGCTGGCCCTGGCCTGGCTGGCCGTCCCGACGCTGGTGCGGGGCCGCCGCGGGCGCATCCCGGCCGTCGTCGGGGCGCTGATGTCCGCGATCGGCCTGGTCACCGTGGCCGGCTTCGTGCTCTACGACCACTGGACCGGCGCCATCGGCCGCGAGCTCGACCCGGCCACCGCCCTGGGCCTCTACGACGCCGTCGGGGCGAACCCGGGGGTCGCGGTCGTCGGCGTCCTGACGCTGTTCGGGCTCCTCGGACCGATCGTCGGCTACGCGGGTCTCGCCCGCGCCGGGGTGACCGGCTGGTGGCTGCTGCTCCCGGCCGTCGGCTGCCTCGTGGCCTCCGCGGTGATCCCGTTCTCGCCGACGGTCCACGGCGCCCTCGCGCTGGTCGGCGCCGTCCCGGCGGTCGTCGTCGGCCTGCGGATGCTCGCCCGCACCCGCGCGGAGGCCACCGTCGCCGCGTGAGCACGATCAGGTCAGCTGATCGTGCTGCGTCCTGGCTCACCGCCGACGGTGAGCCAGGACGCGCTCGCGTGAGCCAGGACGACGGCGCCGCGTCAGCCCTCGGCGAGCTCCGCGGCGGCCAGCCAGTCGGTCTCGACCTGGTCCTTCTCGGCCAGCAGGGTCCGCAGCCGGCCGTCGAGCTCCATGACCCTCGCGTGGTCGGTGGCCGCGGCGGCGAGCTCGGCGTGCAGCCGCTCCTCCTCCGCGCCCAGCTTCTCCAGCCGCCGCTCGAGCCGGGCGGCCTCCTTGCGGGCGGCGCGCACCTCGCCCGCCGAGGGACCGGCCGGCGCGGCCGCCGGGGCCGCGCCGCCGGCGGGCGCGAGACCCGAGCCGGCCGAGGGCAGCGCGGCCTCACCGGCGGCCCGGCGGGCGAGGTACTCCTCCACCCCGCCGGGCAGCGCGGCCAGCGAGCCGTCGCCCATCAGCGCGACCACCGAGTCGCACACCCGGTCGACGAAGTACCGGTCGTGGCTGACCACCAGCACCGTGCCGGGGAAGGAGTCGAGCAGGTCCTCGAGCTGGGTGAGCGTGTCGATGTCGAGGTCGTTGGTCGGCTCGTCCAGCAGCAGCACGTTCGGCTCGGCCATGAGCAGGCGCAGCAGCTGCAGCCGCCGCCGCTCGCCGCCGGAGAGGTCACCGACCGGCGTCCACTGCCGCGACGCCGGGAAGCCGAACCGCTCGGCCAGCGACGACGCGGAGATCTCCTGGTTGCCGATCCGGGCGATCCGCGCGACCTCCTGCACCGCCTCGAGCACCCGCAGCCGGCCGGGCAGCTCGGTGACGTGCTGGGACAGGTAGGCCGGGGCGACGGTCTGCCCGCGCACCACCCGGCCGCGGTCGGGCTCGGTCTCGCCGACCAGCAGCCGCAGCAGCGAGGTCTTGCCGGCGCCGTTGACGCCGACCACGCCGATCCGGTCGCCGGGGCCCACGTGCCAGGTCAGGTCGCGGAACAGCGGCCGCGGGCCGTCGTCGGCGGGCACCGCGTAGTCGACGTCCTCGACGTCGTAGACGGTCCTGCCGAGCCGGCGGGCGGCGAAGCCCTTGAGCGCCATCGTCTCCCGGGGCGGCGGCTCGTCGGCGATGAGCGCCTCGGCCGCCTCGATCCGGAACCGCGGCTTGCTGGTGCGCGCCGGCGCGCCGCGGCGCAGCCAGGCGAGCTCCTTGCGCACCAGGTTCAGCCGCCGCTCCTCGGTGACCGCCGCGACGCGGGCGCGCTCGGCGCGGGCCAGCGTGTAGGCCGCGTAGCCGCCCTCGTAGGCGTGCACCGCGCCGTCGGCGACCTCCCAGGTCTGCGTGCAGACCTCGTCGAGGAACCACCGGTCGTGGGTGACGACCACCAGCGCGCCGACCCGCCGCTTGACGAAGTCCGCGAGCCACGCGACGCCCTCGACGTCGAGGTGGTTGGTCGGCTCGTCGAGCACGAGCAGGTCCAGCGGCCGGATCAGCTGCGCGGCCAGCGCGACCCGCCGGCGCTCGCCGCCGGACATCGGGGCGACGGGCGAGTCCAGGCCGAGCCGGTCGAGCTCCAGGCCGGTCAGGACGCTGCGGACGGCCGGGTCGGCGGCCCACTCGTGCTCGGCGGCGAACAGCGTCTCGGGGAGGACGACGTCGCGGACGGTCGCGCCCGGCGGCAGGGTGCCGGACTGGTCGAGGACGCCGACGGCGAGGTCGCCGCGGCGGGTGACCCGGCCGGAGTCGGGCTCCTCGCGGCCGGTGAGGACGCCGAGCAGCGTGGACTTGCCGCTGCCGTTGCGCCCCACGACGCCGATCCGCTCGCCGGCGGCGACGCCGAGCGAGACGTCGTCGAGCAGCACGGTCGTGCCGTGTGCCTTGGAGACCCGCTCGAGGTTGAGCAGGTTCAGCGGGGCGCTCAGGGCCGGGTCCAGGTCATCGGACCCCCAGTATCCCCGGCTGCCCGCACGCCCCGGCCGCCTGGGGGCGGTCCGCTAGTGGACCCCAAGGCACCCGCAAGTGACGTCCGGAGAGTCATCGGCAGCACACCCCGGGTGTCCGGGGCGGACGAGCGGAGGACGACATGAGCATGACGGCAGCGGCCCACGACGCGGCGTTCCCGGGCCCGGCGCCGGCGGCACCGCGCCTGCGGGCGGTCCCGCCGCTGGCCGAGTCCGCCCCGGAGACGACGGCGCTGTGGTGGTCCCGGCTGCTGCGCCGCGGCCCCGGCCCCCTCGAGTACTCGCTGGTGGCGGTCAACTCCGACCGCTTCCCCGACGGCACCCCCGTCGACATGACCGCCGTCGACGCCCGCGGACGCCGCCCCGCCGGCTGGCAGGTCGACGTCCGGCACCGCGCCTCCGACGGCCGGGTGGTGCGCATCGACGTCGCCGAGCAGCTGTCCGGGACCTGCCCGCCGATGTGGTTCGCCGAGGTGACCCACGCGACCAGCGCGGTCCCGGCCGCCTCGCTGCTGGCCTTCCGCGGCAACGCCTTCCGGCCCGGCGCGGTCGTCCGCCCGCACGAGGTCGCCGCCGCCGGGGTGCGGATGACCGACCGGATCGCCGAGGTCCGCTGGTGGATCCGCTCCGGCCTGGTCGACGACGTCACCGTGGAGCCGGTGTACCGCGGCCGCGGCGTGGCCCGCACCCTGGTCACCGCCGCCGAGGGGCTGCGCTTCCTGCGCGGCTGGGCGCCGCTGCGCTCCGACGGCCGGCTCACCGACGCCGGCGCCGCGTGGCTGCAGTCGGCCCCGCCGGCGTGGCGGCCGCGGCTGGCCGACCGCAGCGAGGTGCTCCCCGACGCCGACGCCGCGGAGGAGCTCACCGGCGTCGCCCGGCTGCTCCGGGGCTTCTAGGCGAGGCGCTCCCGGGCGAGGGGCTCCCGGGCGAGGGGCTCCTAGGCCAGGCGGGTGACCTCCACGGTCACCGTGTGCCCCTCGCTGCGCGGGCCGGAGAAGATGCCGGTGAACGGCGGGACGTCGCCGTAGTCGCGGCCGCGGCCCAGGGTCACGTGCCGCGGCCCGATCGGGACCCCGTTGGTGGGGTCGGAGGCGCACCAGCCGCCGTCCCACCACTCCACCCAGGCGTGGCTCTCGCCGGTCACCGTCTCGCCGATGCCGGCCGAGGGGCGGGGGTGCAGGTAGCCGGAGACGTAGCGGGCGGGCAGGCCGAGCTCGCGCAGCAGGCCCACGGTGACGTGCGAGATGTCCTGGCAGACGCCCCTGCCCGCCGTCCACGCCTGCATCGCCGTCGTCCGCACCGACGTCGAGCCGGACAGGTACTCCATGTGCTCGCGGACGAACCGGCACACCGCGGGCCCGGCCAGGTGCGGCGGGGCGTCGCCGACGGCGGCCCGGGCGGCGCGCACCACGGTCGGGTCCATCGCGGTGCGGGGCGTGGGGGCCAGCAGCTCGCCGAAGCGGTCGCGGACCAGCCGGCCGCGGAGGGCGGACCAGCCCACGTGGTCGTGGTCGACGGCGTCGGGCCCGGCCTCCACGATCGAGGTGCCGGTGACCACCAGCTCCCGGTGCGGGGTGTGCAGGTCGAAGGCGGTGACCGTCGAGCCCCAGTAGTCGCGGTAGGCGAACGCGGTCGCGGCCGGCTCGATCTCGACCCGCGAGCGCAGCGTCGTCTGCCGGCCGCTGTTCTCCGGCGTCAGCCGGGCCTCGTTGTAGGAGGAGCGCACCGGCCCGCCGTAGCGGAACCGGGTGGTGTGCACGACCTGCAGCCGCCAGCGGTCGCCGGCCGGGCGCGGCCCCCGGCCCGGGACCTGCACCTGGACCTGCGCCTGGCTCACGCGACCCCCTCCGGCACCCACACCTGCGGCGCCTGCTCGGTGAAGAACCGGCCGGTGACCGCCGCGCTGGCCAGCGAGCAGGTGCGCTGCAGCTCGTCGAGCCGCTGCGGCAGCCGGTCCAGCACCTCGGGCGGCGGCATGAACTCGAGCACCGTGCGCGCCCGGCCGACGATCCGGTGGGCCTCGCCGGCCACGCCGATGCGGGTGGCGTCGCGGACGGTGGAGCGCTCCAGCTCGGCCAGGCACGCCTCGGCCTGCTCCAGCGCGGCGAACACCGACCGCGGGAACAGCCGGTCCAGCAGCAGGAACTCCGCGGCGCGGCTGGAGTCGACGACGCCGCGGTAGGTGCGCAGGTAGGGCTCGTAGGCGCCGGTGGAGCGCAGCACCAGCGTCCACGACGGCGCGGCGTCCCCGGCCAGCACGCGGGTGGACAGCAGCCGCGCGGTCATGTCCACGCGCTCCAGCGAGCGGCCGAGGACGAGGAACAGCCAGGACTCGTCGCGGCTCATCGTGGAGTCGGCCAGGCCGAACACCATGGCCGAGCGCTCGCGGACGAACCGGAACAGCGAGTGCGGCCCGTACCGGCGGGCCATCGTGCGCTGCTGCGGCAGCGCGTTGTGCGTGACGTTGAGCGACTCCCAGATCTCGGCCGAGAGCACCTCGCGGGCGCCGCGGGCGTTCTCCCGCGCCGCCGACAGCGCCCCGACGATCGAGCTCGGGCTGTCCCGCTCGAAGGCCAGGGTCGCCAGCACCCGCTCGGTGTCGGCCTGGTCCTCGGGCACGCCCGCGCCCATGAGGCCGAGCAGGTTCGCGCAGGCCCGCCGCTCGTCGATCCACGGGTCCTCGACCAGCCGCTGGGTGTGCACGTCGAGGATCCGGGCGGTGTCGTCGGCGCGCTCGACGTACCGGCCGATCCAGAACAGCGACTCCGCGATCCGGCTCAGCACTCCACGCCCTCCTGGACGGCAGAAATGGCCATTTCTGCCGCTTGCTGCTGCTGTTGCTGGGACTGGCCGGCGACCGCGTCCTCGAACGGTCCGGGGTCCTGGCCGGGCGGGTCGCCGGGCAGGTCGGCGGCGGTGAACTCGATCCGGGTGCGCGCCGGCGGCTCGTCGGCCTCGGGCGCCGGCCGGGGCGGGCTGAACACCCAGGTGTCCTTCGAGCCGCCGCCCTGGCTGGAGTTGACCACCAGCTCGCCCTCGGGCAGCGCCACGCGGGTCAGCCCGCCGGGCAGCACCCACACCCTCTCCCCGTCGTTGACGGCGAACGGCCGCAGGTCGACGTGCCGCGGGGCGATCCGGCCGCCCACCAGCGTCGGCGACGTCGACAGCCCGATCGGCCGCTGCGCGATCCAGTCGCGGGGCCGGGCCCGGACCTTGACCGCCAGCTCGGCGAGCGTCGCCTCGTCGGCGCGCGGGCCGATCACGATGCCCTTGCCGCCCGAGCCGTCGACCGGCTTGAGCACCAGCTGGTCGAGGGAGTCGAGCACCCAGCGCACGGTGTCCTCGTCGTCGAGCCGGTGGGTCTCGGCGTTGTCCAGGACCGGCTCCTCGGCGAGGTAGTAGCGGACGAGGTCGGGCACCCAGGTGTAGAGCAGCTTGTCGTCGGCGACGCCGTTGCCGACGGCGTTGGCGATGGTCACCCGGCCGGCGCGGGCGGCGTTGAGGACGCCGGCGCAGCCGATCACCGAGTCGGGGCGGAAGTGCACCGGGTCGAGGAAGTCGTCGTCGATGCGCCGGTAGATGACGTCGACGCGGCGCTGGCCGTCGGTGGTCCGCATGCTCACCTGGTTGCCGGCGCACACCAGGTCGCGGCCCTCGACCAGCTCCACGCCCATCTGCCGGGCCAGCAGCGCGTGCTCGAAGTAGGCGGAGTTGTAGACGCCGGGGGTGAGCAGGACGACGGTCGGGTCGCTGACGTTGGGCGGCGCGGAGGCCTTGAGCGCCTCGAGCAGGCGGGTCGGGTAGCCGGCGACCGGCTCGATGCGGTGGTCGGCGAACAGCTCGGGCAGCACCTGGCTCATCGCCGCGCGGTTCGTGATGACGTAGCTGACCCCGGACGGCGAGCGCAGGTTGTCCTCGAGCACCCGGAAGTCGCCGGCCTCGTCGCGCACCAGGTCGATCCCGGCCACGTGCACCCGCACGCCGTTGGGCGGCACCAGCCCGTGCGCCTGCCGGTGGAAGTGCGCACTCGTGGTGACCACGCTGCGGGGCACGACGCCGTCGGCGAACACCTCGCCCGCGCCGTAGACGTCGGCGAGGAAGGCCTCCAGCGCCTGCACCCGCTGGGCGACGCCGCGCTCGATCACCGCCCACTCGTCGGCGCCGATCACCCGCGGCACGATGTCCAGCGGGAACGGCTGCTCCTCGCCGGCGTGGGCGAAGGTGACCCCGGCGTCGCGGTAGGTCTGCGACAGCAGGTCCGCCCGCGCGGCGAGCTCCTCGCCGGCCATCGGCTGCAGCGAGGCGAACAGCCCGGCGTAGGCCGGCCGGGGCTGGGCCGGTCCGCCGAACATCTCGTCCCACTGCTCCCCGAGGGGATACCCGTCGAAGAGGTCCGCCATGGGCCGGAACCTAGTTCGGGCGTGTGTCGCGCGCGTTTCCGGACGGCGACGACGCGCCGGGCGGGTGTGCCCGGACCCCGTCACCACCCGGCGCCGGTCGGGAACAACCCGGGCCCGCCCGGTGCTACGGTCGCCACTGGTTGAGAGCTCAACTGAGGAGGCCGGCCATGCCCGCCGTCACCGTCGAGGACACCACCACCCTGCCCCGCGTCCCGGTCCCCGTGCCGGGCACCGTGCGGCGCCGCACCCGCTCGGTGACCACCGCGCCGTCGGGCTTCGAGGGCGAGGGGTTCCCGGTCCGCCGCGCCTTCGCCGGGGTGGACCTGCGCGACCTCGACCCGTTCCTGCACATGGACCAGATGGGCGAGGTCGAGTACGCCCCCGGTGAGCCCCGGGGCACCTCCTGGCACCCGCACCGCGGCTTCGAGACCGTCACCTACATCATCGACGGCACGTTCGAGCACGCCGACTCGCACGGCGGCGGCGGCACGATCAGCAACGGCGACACGCAGTGGATGACCGCCGGCGGCGGCGTGCTGCACATCGAGCGGCCGCCGGAGCACCTGGTGGTCAGCGGCGGGCTGTTCCACGGCCTGCAGCTGTGGGTGAACCTGCCGCGGGCGCAGAAGTGGGTGCAGCCCCGCTACCAGGACCTGCGCGCCGACCGGTCGGTGCTGCTGGCCAGCCCCGACGCCGGCGCGTTCCTGCGGGTCATCGCCGGCGACGTCGCCGGGCACCGCGGGCCGGGCTCCACCTACACGCCGATGGCGATGGTGCACGCCACCGTCTCCCCCGGCGCGACGCTGGACTTGCCGTGGGACCCCTCGTTCAACGCGCTGGTGTACGTGCTCTCCGGCGCGGGCTCGGTCGGCATCGACGGGGCGCCGGTGCGCACCGGGCAGCTCGCCGTCCTCGGCCCCGGGGACACCGTGACGGTGCGCGGCGCCGAGCGGCAGGAGTCGCGGACGCCGGCGCTCGACGTCGTCGTCCTCGGGGGCCGGCCGATCCGCGAGCCGATCGCCATGTACGGGCCGTTCGTCATGAACACCCGGCAGGAGCTGCTCGACGCGTTCGCCGACCACCGGGCCGGCCGGCTCGGCAGCATCCCGGCCACCTACGCGCACGGCTCCGTGCGCGGCGAGACCGGGCAGTGAGCACCGGGCGGTGAGCACGGCCCCGGTGGCGGCTTCCGCGCCGCGGCCGGGGCCTGCATGCTGGCCGCGACCGCCGATCGAGGAGCCCCCGTGTCCGTCTTCCCGCCGATCCCGCTGGCCGAGTGGGCCGACACCAAGGACACCCTCCACCGGTTCCTGCAGGTCGTGGGCAAGCTGCGGCTGGCCAACGCCCCGCGGCGCAACCACTGGTGGCACGTCCCCTTCCACCTCACCGGCCGCGGCCTGACCACCCGGCCGATGGGCTTCGACCCGGTCTTCGCCGTCGACCTCGACCTGGTCGACCACCGGCTGGAGGTGGCCGTGGCCGACGGGCGGCGGACGTCCTTCCCGCTGCCCGGGCTGAGCGTGGCGGCGTTCTACCGGCGGCTGCTCGGCAGCCTGTCGGCGCTCGGCCTGCCCGCGACCGTCGAGCTGCCCGTCCCGTTCGACCTGGCCGACGGCACACCGTTCGCCGAGGACGAGCACCACGCCGCCTACGACCGCGCCGCGGTGACCCGCTACTGGGTGGTGCTCGGCCAGGTGGCCCAGGTGCTCGAGGAGTTCGCCGGCCGCAGCTACGCCAAGACCAGCCCGGTGCACCACTTCTGGCACACCCTCGACCTGGCCGTCACCCGCTTCTCCGACCGGCGGGTGGAGCAGCCGGCGGCGGTCGACCCGGTCACCCGCGAGGCGTACTCGCACGAGGTGATCAGCGCCGGCTTCTGGTTCGGCGACGACCAGGTCCCGGAGCCGGCGTTCTACACCTACACCGCGCCCGAGCCCGCGGGCCTGGCCGAGGAGCCGCTGCGGCCGGCGGCGGCGCGGTGGGTCGACAGCCGCGGCGCGCACCTGGCGCTGCTGCCCTACGAGGACGTGCGGACGGCGGCCGACCCGCGCGCCACCGTCCTGGACTTCCTGGAGAGCGCCTACGCCGCCGGCGCCCGCCGCGCCGGCTGGGACCTGGCCGCGCTGCGCTGCCCGACCGCGCCCGAACCGCGCTGACCCTGCCCGCCGTCCCCTGCCTGCTGTCCCCCGCCCACCGTCCGCCGTCCGGAGGTCCGCCCATGAGCAACACCGAGCCCCGTCCCAGCGCGCGGGAGGTCGGCGGCCTGGCCGACACCCCCGCCGGGCCGGCCCTCGACCTGCTGCCCGCCAAGGAGGTGCCGCTGGGCGCGAACACCGTCGTCCGGCGGCTGCTGCCGACGCTGGGCCGCCGGATGGTCGGCGCCTGGGCGTTCGTCGACCACTACGGCCCCGACGACGTCGCGGCGACCTCCGGCATGCAGGTGACGCCGCACCCGCACACCGGCCTGCAGACGGTGTCCTGGCTGCTCCAGGGCGAGGTGCACCACCGGGACTCGCTCGGCAGCGACGTCACGTTCGGCCCCGGCCAGCTCGCGCTCATGACCGCCGGGCACGGCATCGCGCACTCCGAGCAGTCGCCGGTGCCGCACCCGCGGTTCCTGCACGGCGCCCAGCTGTGGGTGGCGCTGCCCGACGCCGCCCGCGACACCGCGCCGGCGTTCCAGCACCACGCGACGCTGCCCGGGTTCACCTCCGACGGGCTGACCGCGACGGTGCTCATGGGCGGCTTCGGCGGCGCGGTGTCGCCGGGCACCGCGTACACCCCGATCGTCGGCGTCGACCTGGACCTGGCCGCGGGGGGCGACGTCGAGGTGCCGCTGGAGCCGGACTTCGAGCACGCGCTGCTCGGCGCCTCGGGCGGGGCCGACGTCGAGGGCGCGCCGCTGGCGCACGGGGCGATGGTCTACCTCGGCACCGGCCGGCGGTCGGTGCGGATCCGGACGGAGGCGGCGACGAGGCTGCTGCTGCTCGGCGGCGAGCCGTTCGAGGAGCGGCTGGTCATGTGGTGGAACTTCGTCGGCCGGTCCGGCGAGGAGATCACCGAGTACGCCGAGCGGTGGAACGACGGCGACCCGCGGTTCGGCGTCGTCGCAGGGTTCGACGAGGACCAGCGGCAGCTCGCCCCGCCGCTGCCGCCCGTGCCGCTCAAGGCCCGGGGGCGGGTCCGGTGACCGTGCACGACCGGCACCTGGCGTTCGTGGCGGAGCACCAGATGGGCGTGCTCGCCACGGTCAAGCGCGACGGGCGGCCCCAGGTGTCCAACGTCGGCTACGCCTACGACCCGGAGCGGCGGCTGTTCCGGATCTCGGTGACCGACGACCGGGCCAAGACCCGCAACCTCCGGGCCGACCCGCGGGTCACCCTGCACGTGACCTCCCGGGACTTCTGGTCCTGGGTGGCCGTCGAGGGCACCGCGGAGCTCACCCCGGTCGCCGCCGACCCGCACGACGCCACCGTGGAGGAGCTGGTCGCCTACTACCGCGGCGTCTCCGAGGAGCACCAGGACTGGGACGACTACCGCCGGGCGATGGTGACCGAGCGGCGCCTGGTCGTCCGGTTCACCCCCGAGCACACCTACGGCCAGCTGCCCGGCTGACCCGGCCCGGCTCAGGCGGCGGGCGGCTCGTGTCAGAAGCGGCCGCCGCCGCTGCGGCCGCGGCTGCGCGAGCCGCCGAAGCTGCCGCCGCGCGGCCGCCCGCCCCCGGCGCCCCCGCCGAACCCGCCACCGAGGCCCCCGCCTCCGTGGCCGCGGCCGTGCCCGCCGCCAAAGCCGCCGGCCAGGATGCCGCCGAGCACGAGGCTGCCGAGGTCCACGCCGCCGCGGCCGCCGCCGTAGCCGTACCCGGGCGCGTAGCCCGGCCCGTGGCCGCCGCCGTACCCCCCGCCGTAGCCCCCGCCGTAGCCCGAGGACCAGCCGGCGACGTCGGACTGCGCCAGCTGCAGCGCCGACTGCGCGAGCTGGTCGGCCAGCTGCGCCTCCCGCAGCGCGCCCTCGGGGTCGGTGCGCCCGGTGCCGACGGCGGCGTCGAGGTGGCGCTGCGCCTCGGCCAGCCGCGTGCGGGCCTCGGGGCCGACCGCGCCGCGCCGGGTGGCGACGAAGTCCGCCGCGGCGGCCACCGTCGAGCGGGCCCGCAGCAGCGTCTGGTCCAGCGCCGCGGCCGCCCGGCGGGCCCGGGTCTGCGCGTCGCGGGCGACGGCGAGCGCCTGCTCCAGCGCGACGTCGGCCTCCTCCAGCCGGCGCAGCGCGGTGAGCGGGTCGGGCAGCGCGCCGTCCGCGGAGCCCATGGCCTCCTCAGCGGCGGCGAGCCCCGCCTCGGCGCGGGCCACCTGCGGCCGCAGCCCGCCGGCGTCCCCCGCGGCCACCAGGGCGCGGGCCTCGGCGAGGTCCTCCTCGGTCTCGGCGCGGACGGCGGGCAGCCGGGCGGCGGCCTCCTCGAGGTCGCGCTCGAGCCGGGCGACGGCGTCGAGCAGCGTGCCGACCTGGGCCACCGCGTCCTCGGCCGCCCGCAGGTCGCCCACCGCCTCGCCGGAGCGGCCGGCGTCGAGCGCGGCGCGGGCCTCGGCGACCTCCTGCTCAGCGGCGGCCAGCCGCGCCCGGGCCTGGTCGAGGTTGTCGGCCACCGGCGCCAGCGCGGAGGCCGCGTACCGCCGCTGCAGCCAGGTCATCCGCTGCTCGTCCTGCGGCAGCCGGCCGTGCAGCGCGGTGATCCGCGGGCCCAGCGCCTCCAGCGCCTGCGGGGCGGTGCGCTCGAGGTCGCGCAGCTGGTCGAAGGCCTGCGCCTGCTCGTCGAGCCGGGCGTCGGCGGCCGCGGTGAGCTGCAGGATCTCGCCCAGCACCCGCCGTCGCGTCGGCTCGTCCATGCCTCCGTCCCGCCCGCCCACCTCGTCGTCCAACTGCTGGCGGAGCGTGAAGGCGCGGGTGAGCTCCTGCCGCGACTGCCCCAGCGCCTCGGTGAACCCGGCGACGGCGGCCTCGCCGTACTGCAGCCGGGCGAAGTCCAGGTCCAGCTGCGAGGTCTTCACCGCCTCGTCGAGGTCGAGCAGCGCGGCGCTGGCCCGGCCCTGCAGCTCCTCGGTGGGCACGCCGGCGTTCGGGTCGGGCCGCTCGATCCGCGTCGTCGTCGGCTGCGCGCCCTGCCGGCGGCGCCGCGACCGCGCCACCAGCCAGGCGCCCCCGCCGACGACGGCGACCCCACCGACGACCGCGGCGGTGAGGGCCCCCGAGCCGCCGTCCGAGCCGGTCCCGGAGCCCGCCGCGTCGCCGACGCCCTCGGCGAAGGCCACCCCGGCGCCGGCCCAGTCGTCGGCGCCGAGCTCGGGCTCGACGTCCCGCGCCAGGAAGTCCTCGATCTCCGCGTTGCTCTGCGGGAACGCGTCGTCGACCCAGTAGCCGTAGCGCCGGTCGTCCACGGCGACGGCGAACAGCACGTCGGTCGACCCGAGCCCCGACGCCTCCGCGGTGGCCTGCGCCCACGCCCCCTGGTCGACGCCGTCGAAGCTGGCCACGTAGACGACGAACGCCTGCGTGCCGTCCTCGGCCTGCCGCTCGTCGACCGCCTGCTGCACCTGCGCGAGGCCCCCGGAGCCGAGCACACCGGCGCGGTCGGTCACCTCGTCGGGAACGTCGAAGGGCGGCTCGGCCAGCGCCGGGCTCCCGCCGGCGACCAGGACCGCGGTCGTGACTGCGAGGAAACCCATCAGCCGGCGCACGGTCCCGACCCTAGGTGGGTGATCGCTCCCCGGCCGGATAGGACGGGCGCGACCGGGTAGGGGGCGGTCGACCCAGCCCCGGCCCGAGGAGGACCCCCGTGAGCGAGACCGACCGCATCCCCGCCGACCGGCTGCCCCCGGGGACGGTGGGCCGGGCCGGGAAGTGGGCCGTGGCCAACCGCGACGGCGAGTACTTCGCCGTGTCCCGCCGCTGCCGCCACCAGCTCGCCGACCTCTCCGAGGGCTCCCTCGACGAGAACGGCTGCCTGGTCTGCCCGTGGCACCAGGCCCGCTACGACGTCCGCACCGGCGACATGGTCGAGGGCCCGCGCGGCTTCCTCGGCTACCACGGGCCCACGCCGGGCTACACCCAGTTCGTCCGCGGCTACGCGAGAGTGCTGCGGCTGCGGGTGAAGCGGGCGCTGCGCCGCGGCGACGACGTCGTCGTGGAGGACTGAGGCGCTAGAGCCGCTCGATCGGCGAGTCGAGACCCTGCACGAGGGCGTCGCTCTCCGGGCTCTCCGCGCCGGTCGGGCGGACGCTGACGCCCTGGGTGGCGGCGACCTCCTCCGGCGAGCGCGGCGCGAGCAGGCCGTCGCGAATCTCCTCCGCCCAGTGGCAGCCCACCAGGTGCCCCGTGCCGAGCTCGCGGAGGACGGGCACCTCGTCGTCGCACCGGGTCTCCTGCCGCCACGGACAGCGGGTGTGGAAGCGGCAGCCGCTCGGCGGGTTGGCCGGCGACGGCAGGTCCCCGGCCAGCAGGATCCGCTCACGGCTCTCCTCGACCACCGGGTCGGGCACCGGGACGGCGCTCATGAGCGCCCGCGTGTACGGGTGCAGCGGCTCGGAGTAGAGGACGTCGGAAGGGGCCTGCTCGACCAGCGCGCCCAGGTACATGACGCCGACGACGTCGCTGATGTGCCGGACCACCGCGAGGTCGTGCGCGATGACGAGGTAGGTCAGGCCCAGCCGCTCCTGCAGCTCCTCGAGCAGGTTGACGACCTGCGCCTGGACGCTGACGTCGAGCGCGGAGACCGGCTCGTCGGCGATGAGCAGGTCCGGCTCGAGGGCGATCGCGCGGGCGATGCCGATGCGCTGGCGCTGCCCTCCGGAGAACTCGTGCGGATAGCGGCGCAGCGCGGCCGACGGCAGGCCCACCGCGTCGAGCAGCGTCCGGATCCGCTCGGCGATGCCCTGCCGGCCGCCGCCCAGTCCGTGGGCGGCGAGCGGCTCGGACAGCAGCGACTCGACGTTCTGCCGGGGGTCGAGGCTGCCCAGCGGGTCCTGGAAGACCATCTGCATGCGCCGGCGCATAGTCCGCAGGGGCTCCCCCGACAGGGAGCTGACGTCGGTCCCGTCGAAGACCACCCGCCCGCCGGTGGGCTCGACCAGGCGCAGGACGGCGCGCCCGAGCGTGGACTTGCCGCAGCCGGACTCCCCCACCAGCCCGTACGTGGTACCGCGCCCGATGCTCAGGTCGACGCCGTCCACTGCGCGGACGTGCCCCACGGTGCGGTCGACGAGCACCCCCCGCTTGATCGGGAAGTGCACCTGCAGGCCCTCCACCCGCAGCAGCGGGTCGGCGGACGGCACGGCGGTCATCGGGCGGCTCCGGACGCGGTGGCCCCGGCCGGGGCCACGGGGTACTCGAGGGGGTGCCGGCAGCGCAGCTCGCGGCCGGGTCCGTCGTACTCCAGCGGCACCGTGCTGCCCGCGACCTCGGTGAGGCAGTCGTCCTGGGCGTTGTCGCACCGCGGTGCGAACGCGCAGCCCTCGGCCCAGGGGATGGCGTCCCGCGCGGAGCCGCGGATGGGGTGCAGCGGCGTGCCGCGGGCGCCGTCCAGCCGCGGGACGGAGGCCAGCAGGCCCCCCGTGTAGGGCTGGCGGGGCCGGGCGAACAGCTCGTGCCGGTCGGCCGACTCGATGATCCGGCCGGCGTACATGACGTGCACCCGGTCGCAGAGCCCCGCGACGACGCCGAGGTCGTGGGTGATCATCACCAGCGCCGTCCCCGAGTCGACGACGAGCTCGCGCAGCAGCTCGAGGATCTGCGCCTGGATCGTCACGTCGAGCGCGGTCGTGGGCTCGTCGGCGATGAGCAGCCGGGGCGCGCAGGCCAGCGCCATCGCGATCAGCGCCCGCTGCCGCATGCCGCCGGAGAGCTGGTGCGGGTACTCCTTGAGCCGGCGCCGGGGATCGGGGATGCCGACGCGGTCGAGCAGGCGGGTGGCCTCGTCGACGGCGTCCTTCTTCGACAGCTCACGGTGCTGGAGGAGGACCTCGGTCACCTGGGTCCCGATGGGCACCGTCGGGTTCAGGGAGGACAGCGGGTCCTGGAACACCATGGCCATGTCCGCGCCGCGCCGGTCCCGCAGCTCCCGCTCGGGGGCGCCGACCAGCTCCGCGCCGTCGAGCCGGACCGACCCGCCGACCTCCACGCCGCGGCGCGGCAGCAGGCCCATGACCGCGAGGGACGTCACCGACTTGCCGCAGCCGGACTCGCCGACCAGCCCGATCGTCTCGCCCGGCGCCACGCTGAAGCTGACGCCGTCGACGGCCCGCGTCGGCTGCTCGCCGCGCCGCGTGAACGTGACGGTGAGGTCCTCGACCTCGAGCACGGGCAGACCGGTGCGGTCGACGGACCTGGGCGGCAGCTCCTCGATGGTCAGCGGGCTCACCTCCGGAACTTCGGGTCGAGCGCCTCGCGCAGCGACTCGCCGAGCAGGGTGAAGCCGAGCGCGACGACGATGATGCACACGGCCGGGTAGATCGCCAGCTCCGGCCGGACGGACAGGAAGTCCTGCGCGTTGGACAGCATGGCCCCCCACTCCGGCCGGGCCAGGTCGGGGTCGCCCAGGCCGAGGAAGGACAGGGCCGCGGCCTCGATGATCGCGGTCGCCAGCGACAGCGTCGTCTGGACGATCACCGGCGACAGCGAGTTGGGCAGGACGTGGCCGAACACGATCCGGCCGCGCCGGATGCCCAGGGCCTGGGCGGCGAGGACGTAGTCGCTGTTCCGCTGGCTCAGCATCGACCCGCGCAGCAGCCGGGCGAAGACCGGGACCTGGGTCACCGCGATCGCGATCATCAGCGACCACTGGTTCTGCCCCAGGAGCACCGAGATGCTGATCGCCATCAGCAGGCTCGGGATGGACAGGACGATGTCGACGAACCGCATGATGACGGTGTCGACCCAGCCGCCGAACGCGCCGGCGAGGACGCCGAGGGACATGCCGACGACGACGCCGAGCAGCGTCGACACCACCCCGATGAGCAGCGACTGGCGGGAGCCGACGATCAGCCGCGACAGCAGGTCGCGGCCGAGTTCGTCGACGCCGAGGGGGAAGCCCGCCTGGGCGCCCGGGATGTAGCCGGGACGGATCTCCGACAGGAGCGTCTGCGCCAGCGGGTCCCGCGGGGCCAGCAGCGGTGCGAACGCCGCGACCAGCAGGAACACCACGACGATGACCGCGCCGAGGATCGCCACCGGGTTGCGCCGCAGCCGGCGGAACGCGCTGCGGGTGAGCGAGACGCCGCCCTCGCCCTCGGGCACCTGGCCGGCCCGGGCGGCCAGCTCGTCGATCCGCCGCCGGCGGACGTCCCCCACCGCGGTCATCGGCCCTCTCCCTGGTTCACGAGACCCTGACCCGGGGGTCGAGCAGCCCGTAGGAGATGTCGACCAGCAGGTTCACCAGCACGTACATGATGGCCAGCATGAGGACGAAGCCCTGCAGCAGCGCGTAGTCCCGCTGGAAGATCGCGTCGTAGATGGCCGACCCCACCCCGCCGAACGCGAACACGGTCTCGGTGAGCACCGCCCCCGACAGCAGCAGGCCGGTCTGCAGGCCGATCGTCGTCGACACGGGCAGGAGCGCGTTGCGCAGGACGTGCCGGCGGCGGACGGTCGCCGTCGCCAGGCCCTTCGCGTTCGCCGTCCGCACGTAGTCCTCGTTCACCACGTCCAGGACCGAGGCCCGGGTGATCCGCACGATGATGGCCAGCGGGATCGTGCCGAGCGCGATCCCGGGCAGGATCAGGTGCTCGAAGGCGTCCCAGGCGGCGTCCCACTCGCGGGTGAGCAACCCGTCGAGCACGTAGAAGTTGGTGACCCGGGTGGCGTCGATGCGCACCTCCTGGCGTCCGGAGCCGGGCAGCCAGCCCAGCTCGACGGCGAACAGCAGGCGCAGCAGGTAGGCGAGGAAGAAGACCGGGATGGCGACCCCGAGGAGCGAGCCGACGACCGACGTCGAGTCCAGCCAGCTGCCGTGCCGGCGGGCGGCCAGGTACCCCAGCGGGATGCCGACGCCGATCGCGAACACCATCGCGAACACGGTCAGCTCGATGGTCCCGGGCATCCGCTCGAGGAACTCCTCGGTGACCGGGCGCCCGGTGCGCGCGGAGTTGCCGAAGTCCAGCTGCACGGCGCGGCCGAGGAAGCGCAGGTACTGCACGTAGAGCGGCTGGTCGAGCCCGAACAGCTCGTTGTAGCGGGCGATCGCCTCGGGGGTGGCGCGCTCACCGAGGGCGGCCTGGGCCGGCCCTCCGGGCAGCGCCCGCAGCCAGGCGAAGAGCAGGACCGACAGCCCCAGCAGGATCGGGATCAGCTGCAGGAGCCGCCGGACGACGAAGCGGAGCACGCGCTCGGGTCACCTCTCCGGGGCAGTGACGGCGCCGGCCGCGCCGGGGACAGGATCCACCTGCCCCGGCGCGGCCGGCACTTCGGGTCAGTCGCTGAGCGACACCGTCGAGAAGACCTCGGCGGTCAGCGGGCTCGGCTCCAGGCCCTGCACGTTCTCGGCGACCACGAGGGCCGGCGGGGAGTGCGAGATCGGGACACCCGGCAGGTAGTCCATGATCAGCCGGTTGGCCTCCTGGTAGAGCTCGGTGCGGCGGCTCTCGTCGGGCTCCTGGTCGGCCTGGGCCAGCGCCTGGAAGATCTCCGGCGCGCTGAAGGCCCCGAACTCCGCCGACGCCTGGTTGTTCGACTGCTCGGCGAAGAACGTGCCGATGAAGTTGTAGGCGTCGTTGTAGTCACCGGTCCAGCCGAGCAGGTGGACGTCCGCCTGGCCGGCCTGCACCGCGTTGAGGTAGTCCGGGTTCCACGGCAGCGCCGTCGGCTCGACCGTGAAGCCGGCGTCGATCAGGTTCTGGTTGATGACCTGGAACAGCGCGGCCGGGTCCGGGAGGTAGGGCCGGCTGACGTCGGTCGGGTAGTAGAACCGCAGCGTGGTGCCGAGCTGGCCGGCCTCGGTGAGCAGCTGCCGGGCGCGGTCGGGGTCGTAGTCGTAGGTGGTGACGTCCTCGGTCCAGCCGTCGACCGTCGGCGGCATGAACTCGACCGCCTGCTCCGCCCCCTCGGGGAGCAGCGAGTTGACGATCGTCTCGCGGTCGATGGCGTGGGCGATGGCCTGGCGCACCCGGATGTCCTGCAGGGCGGGGTTGGCGCCGCTGTCGGGCACGTTCCCGCCGTTGATCCCCAGGTAGAGGATGTTGAACGGGTCGCGCACGAGAACCTGGAAGCCCTCGTCCTCGAGGGACTGGTAGTCGGCCGGCGCGACGAAGTCGTAGCCGTCGATGGAGCCGGCCTGCAGCTCCTGCCGGCGGGTGTTCCCGTCCGGGATCGTCCGGAAGATGATCTCGTCCAGCAGGGCCGCGTCGCCCCAGTAGTCCTCGTTCCGGACGATGGTCACCTCGCCGTTGCCGCGGTCCCAGCTCTCGAACCGGAACGGGCCGGTGCCGACCGGGTGCGCGAGGGCGTACTCGGAGTAGGTGAGCGCGTCCTCGCTGCCGGAGAGGTTGTCGGCGTCGTACTGCTGCAGGGCCGTGGGGCTCTGGATGGAGAACGCCGGGAGGGCGAGCGCGGAGGGGAACTTCGAGGTGACCTGGGTCAACCGGATGACCGCGGTGTTCTCGTCGGTCGCCTCGCAGCTCTCGTAGATGCTCGGGGTGTCCGGCGTGCTGGCGAAGCCGCCGAAGACCGCCTGGTAGTAGTACGAGGCGCTGGGGCTCTGCGCCAGGCCCTCGAAGTTGTACCAGCGGTCGAAGTTGAAGCAGACCGCCTCGGCGTTGAAGTCCGTGTCGTCGTGGAACTTCACGCCCTGGCGCAGGTTGAACGTGTACTCGAGGCCGTCCTCGCTGACCTCCCAGTCCTCGGCGAGCTCGGGCACCGGGTCGGTGCCGCCGAGCTCGTTGCCCAGGAGGCCCTCGAAGATCTGCCGGGAGACGCGGAAGGTCTCGCCGTCACTGCCGAAGGCCGGGTCGAGCATGGCCGGGTCGCCGGCCGCCCCGAAGACGAGGGTGCCGCCGGACTGGGCCTCGCCGCCCTCCCCGCCGGATCCGGAGTCCCGGTCACTGGAGGCACAGGCGGCCAGGGTCACTGCGGTGAGCACGGCCGCCGAGGCGGCCAGCGCACGCTGTGGTCGACGCTGCATCGCGGAAGACCTGCCTTCTCGACCCCGCGGGGCCGGATGAGTTCGACGCTGGGCGGCCGTGCGGTGGAAGAACCGCACGGACGTGCGTCGGACCCTAGGTCTCCCGGGGAGCGCTTCCCGAGCCGTCGGCCCCCATCGACACCATCCTGTGACCTGGCCGGACGGCGCCTGTGACCGTCGGGGGCGCAGGTGCTAGGCGTCGATGCGGCGGCGGCCCTCGAACGCGCGGCCCAGGGTGATCTCGTCGGCGTACTCGAGGTCGCCCCCGACCGGGAGCCCGCTGGCCAGGCGCGAGACGGTGAGGCCCAGCGGGCCGACCAGCCGGGCCAGGTAGGCGGCGGTGGCCTCGCCCTCGAGGTTGGGGTCGGTGGCGATGATCAGTTCGGTGACGCTGCCGTCCATGAGCCGGGTCATGAGCTCCTTGACCCGCAGGTCGTCGGGGCCGACGCCCTCGATCGGGCTGATCGCGCCGCCGAGGACGTGGTAGCGGCCGCGGAACTCGCGCGTGCGCTCGATGGCGACGACGTCCTTGGGCTCCTCGACGACGCAGATGACGTCGTCGGAGCGGCGCGGGTCCTTGCAGATCCGGCACTGCTCGCCCTCGGCCACGTTGTAGCAGGTCACGCAGAAGCGGACCTCGGCCTGCACGCGCTGCAGCGCGGCGACCAGCCGGCCGACGTCGGCGGACTCGGCGGCCAGCAGGTGGAAGGCGATGCGCTGCGCGCTCTTGGGCCCGACGCCGGGCAGGCGGCCGAGCTCGTCGATGAGGTCCTGGACGGCCCCCTCGTACACGGTGCTCCTAGGGGAAGAGTGGTGCGGACGGGCCGGTCAGGCGCCGGGCAGCCCGGGGAAGCCGCCGCCGAGACCGCCGGCCAGCGGGCCCATGCGGTCGGCGGTGAGCTCGCTCGCCAGGCGCGAGGCGTCGCGGACGGCGGCGACGACGAGGTCCTGCAGGGTCTCCACGTCGTCGGGGTCGACGGCCGACGGCGCGATGGTGACCGACCGCAGCTCGCCGTCGCCGCTCATCGTGGCCGTGACCAGGCCGCCGCCGGCCGACCCGGTGACCTCCTCGTTCGCCAGCTGTTCCTGCGCGGCGGCCAGCGCCTGCTGCATCTGCTGGGCCTGCTGCAGGATCGCCGACAGGTCGGGCTGGCCACCACCGGGGAACATGACCCGAGGGTAGGCCGCCGGTCCGACATCCGGGGGGACGAGGGCCGGGACCGGCGGGGTCAGCCCTCCAGCGGCTGGGCGCCCAGCTGGGCGCGCAGCAGCGCGAGCGCGGCCTGCTCCGGGTCGACGGAGGGCACGCGGTCGGCGGCGGGGTCGTCGCCCTCGGCCGCCCGCTGCGCCATGAGCTCGCGCGCCTCGGCCGCCTCCGCCGCCCGGGCTGCCTCGCGCGCGGCCTCCGGGGACGGGCCGGCCGGGCCGGAGCCGCGGGTCGCGCCCTCGACGACCGCCTCGACCTTCCAGCGCACGCCGAGCAGCTCGTTGAGCGCCTCGCGCAGCACGTCCTTGTTGAGGTCGTCGCCGATCCGGCGGGCCAGCGCCGGCGACGACGTCGACAGCGTGAGCACGCCGTTGCGCAGCTCGTGCACCTGCGCGTTCTTGAGCAGCGCCTCGGTGGTGCGCTTGTGCCGCTTGACGACGGCGAGCAGCTCGGGCCACACCCGGCGGACGTCGCCGGTGCCCAGCCCGCCCTCGCCGGCGTCCCCGGCTGCCTGGTCGGCGGGCGGGTTCGCGGACACCACCGGGGTCGGCTCCCCGCCGCGCGGGGCGGGCGCGGACTCGGCGGCGGCCCGCGGCGGCGCCGCCGGCGGGCGCGGCTCCGCCATTCGGGCCGCCGCGGCGCGCGCGGCGGCGGGCTGGGCCGGGTGCGGCCAGTCCTCGTCGTCGGTCGGCTCGGGCGGCAGCGGGATGTCGGGCTCGCCGGTGGCGACCCGCGCGCCGGACCGGGGACCGGCCGGGGCGGGCGCCGGGCGGGACGGCGCCGAGCCGGGCGGCGTGGTCTCGGGCCAGTCGTCGGCGTCCGCCGCCGCGGGGGGTGCCGCGGCGGCGGCCGGAGGGGGGGCCGGGGCGCCGGCGCCCGGCGCCGCGGTCTAGGGCCAGTCGTCGTCGGCG
>NZ_JBJGZI010000032.1:0-57435 GCF_054050455.1 Geodermatophilus sp. SYSU D00684
CGGTGGTCTCGATGACGTCGATCTGCACGGAGAGCTCCTCGGTACGGTACGGGGCAGGGGTATCTGCGGGTGACGCGAGAGACCGGTCAGCGGGTCGCGACCGGCCGGCCGTCGGCGGTCCAGGCGGTCATGCCGCCGGCGAGGTTGGCGACGTCGTAGCCCTGGGCGGCGAGGAAATGCGCGGCCTGCGCACTGCGGCCGCCGCTGCGGCAGACGGTGATGACCGGACGGGCGCGGTCGAGCTCGAAGGCGCGGGCGGCCAGCTGGCCCAGCGGGACGTGGGTGCTGCCGGCGATGTGGCCCTCGGCGACCTCGGCGGCCTCGCGGACGTCGAGCAGGACGGCCTCTGGGCGGTCGGCGGCCTGGGCGGGGCTGAGCTGGGGGATCTGTGGGTGCATGGCTGCTCCGGTGTTGTCGGTCAGGCGAGGGTGAGGAAGAGGCGCTCGAGCTCGCGCAGGTCGACCTCGCGGGTCTCGCCGTCCTCGGCGGTCGAGCAGTAGCGCATCCCGGTGGAGATGACCGCGAAGCCGGCCTTGCTCAGCGCCTTCGACGCCGCGGCCATCTGGGTGACCACGGCCGAGCAGTCCCGGCCGTCCTCGATCATCTTCACGATGCCGCCGATCTGACCCTCGATCCGGCGGAGGCGCTTGACGACGTCGGCGAGTTCGCCCTGGGGGATGTCCACGTCCTCCATCATGCATACCCCCCGGGGTATGTGCAACCTGCCGATCCGTGGTGGTCGGCACAGCCGCGCGCACTTCCGCGTTGCCGGGCCGCGGACGGTCGCCGCGTGGTGACGCGCGGATCGAAGGGGAGGCCGAGGCGGCCCTGCGGGGCCCGGACGGCTGAGCTCGGGGGTGAGGTCGTCGACGGGGCGGCGTACGTCTACAACAGGGCGCCTTCCCCAGTCACTTTGCCGGCGGCGTAGCCATCCCCTCGAACCGGTCGCCCTTGAACGCCTTTGTGTCCGCGATGACAGTCGTCGCCCAGCCCAGCATGGAGTCACAGCTCAATGACGGGTAGCTCAGCCGTGTCCCACGACGAGCACGGCCTCGCATCCTGAGCGGAAGCGAGGCCGTGCTGGTGGGTGTCAGCGGCTCGGACTGATGGGTGAGCGGCGAGCCGGCGCGATGACGCGACGCCTCAGCGGACGGTCGAGTGGATCGTGGCCACGACGTCGAGGAGGTCGTTCAGGGTGCCGGGGAAGGCCTCCTGGACCTGTCCCGCCGTCCTGCGCTCAGGGGTGCCGACGCCGAGGCGCGCGTCGAGGTAGCCCTGCATCCGTGCGCGAGAGGCCTCCCTCGAGACGAGCAGTGGCACCGGCAGGAGCGCCACGCCCACGTTGGGATGCGTGAGGGCGGCGATGGCCACGTGCGACCAGGCCTGGTCGCAGTGGTGTTCCGCGATTGCGGCGATGGTCTGTGCGGTTGCGCGGGGGTCGCGGACCACCATGTAGGCGATCGACGGTCCTCGTTCGGCCAGGGCGGTGAGCGCGGACACGGGGGCGCGGTGCCTCACGGCGAGCCGCTCCGCCTCCCAGATGTCGACCTCGGCGGCCAGTTGCGCGGCCGTGGCGTCGTCCAGGTCGGCGATGCGCCTGACGATGGCGTCGCGGAAACGGCTGCTGGCGATCTGCTTGAGCTGGTCGAGGGTGAGTGTCTCGTCGCACTCGAGGGCGCATCGGACCATTCGCACGGAGTTGTCGGACAGTGGGTCGGCGTCAGTCCAGCCGCCCTGCGCGGCGAGGTCGAAGGCGGCTCCGCGGCGGCCGATCTCCTGGGCGATCAGTGGTGCGTCCGCTCCCGACTGGAGAGCGGTGAACTGCAGGACCTCGGTCGACAGCGTGGCGAGGCGGCCGGCGACGTCCCCGTTGAGCGTCCAGGGGAACGCCTCGCGGAGGCTGCCCCGGTCGACGTCGGCGGGCAGGAGCGCGGTGCGGTGCAGGAGGTCGTTGGTCGGGTTGTCGCGGAGCCGGGCGACTCGCTGCTTGCGGCTCATCCGGGCCAGTTCGCCGCACGGGCGGCAGAGCGGGCCGCTGGTCTCGCGGTACCGGCTGGGGCCGACCGGCTCGCTGCAGCGGTGGCAGTGTGCGGTGGCGGCCCGGGCGGTGTGTGCGGAGTGCGCCGCGGGCTGGACGGTCGTGCTGCTGGGGGCGGCCCCCGTTCGCGACGGGGGCGGGGTGAGGGAGTTGCGGTGGTCCGGCGATGGGGTGTTGCGCTTGATCATGCACGGCACCCGTGTCGAGCCGTCGCGGGTGCGCAATCGGCTCCAAGGTTGTTGCCGCCGGTGTACGACGATGATCGCGCGATGCAGTGGCCGGTGCCGGAGAGGACGGTGCGCCGTGCTGAGCGGCGCAGGGACCCTGCACGTTCATCGTCCGCTGTGTGAGAACGCTGGAGCGGTCGTCGCTGGCGAACCCAGAGGTTCGCCGTGCTCAGGGCTTGGGTGCCTCTGCAGCGGCGGGTCGGCCAGGTCGCCGCTGCCACGGTCGATTGCGGGCGCTTCGCTCCCCGGAACGGTGTCCAACGGGCAGCAGCGCCCAGGACAGACGGGGAGGAGCGATGTGGGTCGTGGTGCGCCAGGACGACTGGGTCGGTGGAGAGGACGTGCTCGGCGTCGTCGGCCCCTTCGGCACGGAGGCGGAGGGCCGGGCCCAGCTGATGGACATGCAGCGCCGGCTGCCCGCGAAGCCCTACCCGCGCGAGCGGCTGTGGCCGATGCCGATCGAGCTGGCCTTGATCGGCGCTGAGGGCACGGTGCAGCCGTAGCCAGCGGTTCGGCAGGGGCAGCGGGCGGTGTCAGCCCTCGGTCCTAGCCCCGCTCGCCCTGGCGGGTACGCGCCGACCCCGCGCATGGGGAGGCGGTGCCCGGCGTGGTGCTGCGGCCTGTTGACCGCGGGGAAGTCGATGGGCAAGACGCAGCGACCGGTGTAGGGGGTCCGCCCTACATGCGGGTGGGACTGCTTCAGGCGGTGATCCAGGGATCGTCGTCCGGTGCCGGTGGCTGCCGACGTGCGCAGCGGGACGTGGAGGTGCTGAACGAGCTGGCCGTCCGGGTGAACGCCTGGCGGGTCGACCACGCGGTGCGCCGGTTCGCGCCCTTGATGGCGCCGGCCCAGCTGGAGGAGGTGCAGGCCGCTGCCGCGGAGGCGCTGGTGCGGTCGGTCATGACCTTCGACCCGGCGCGCGGCCGGTTCGGGCAGTGGGCGTTCAAGGCGATGCGCGGGGCGGTGCTCCAGGCGGTGCACGCGCTGGTGGACCCCATGCTGAGCTGGTCGGAGTTCCTGAGCCGTCCGGCGGTCCTGGCCGCGCGCGAGGCCTTGTCCGGCTCCGGGCGGCAGGAGCCGACCCGTCGCGGACGTCGCGGCGGCGTGCGGGACCGGTGTGACACCAGGCCAGGTGGCGCGGGTGCTGCGGCCGGCGCAGCTGCGGAGCCTCGAGGGCTTCGTCGGCCACGACGGCCACCGCCTCGAGAACGTGCTGGTCGACGAGGGGACCTCCGTGGAGGACGCGGTGGTCCACGCGCTGCTCGGCGCCTCGGTGCTCGAGTCCGGGCTGGTCGAGCTCGACGCGCGGGAGCACTTCGTCATCGTCCGTCGCTTCGGACTCGACGGTGAGCCGGAGCAGTGCCTGGCCAGCATCGGCAGGCAGCTGAAGCTGACGCGAGAGGCCGTGCGGCAGATCGAGCGGAAGGCACTCGACCGGCTGCTGACCGTCATCCATGGCGCGCCGGCACCGCAGCGCTCCTCCCGCTGACCGATCCGACTGTGAGCCCGCACCAGCTGGTGCGGGCTCACAGTCGTTGAGCACCTCGTCGCTCTTGCCTACTCGTGTCGGCCGACCGGCACGGTCTCGGGTCGGCAGAGATGGTCAGGATCGCTGAGGACGGCGGCGATGATGGCCGTCGTCTCGGGCGGCGTGAGGTGCGGGTCGCGGGTCCAGAGGGTGAGCGCGAGCTGGCGGGCCGGTGGGGGCTGGCCGTCGAGCCACTCGGCCCAGCGGGCCTGCCGGACGCGTCGGCAGGCGAGTACCCGCACCAGTCTGTCCGCCTGCAGGTGGCGGAACTCGTCGGCGGTGGCGGCGTAGATGGCGGCGACGGCGGCCCAGGTGGTGGGGATGGTGGTCGCGATGTGGTCGCGGGTGCAGCCGCCGCCGGGCAGGTCGAGCGCCGGCGGGAACGGCTGGGGGAGGGCCAGGCTGGCCTGCCACCGCTGGGCGCGCCGGCCGCAGGTGGTGCAACGGCCGCGGACCGCGTCGCGGCGGCCGAGGTAGACGGTGCCGCCGTCGTCGCCGACGGGGCCGGGGACGGTCGCCCGCCAGGCGGGCCAGCCCGGGCCGGTGTGCCGCCGCCATCGCCACGTGGGGGACGGGCGGGAGGCGTCGGGCGTTTCGCTCACGGCCGGTGGCCTCCGGCGGTGGCCGCCAGCCGTGACGCGGTGGCGACGCCGGTCGGGGTTGTCGGCGGTGTGGGCGCGGCTGCGGCGGCGGTGCGCGGGCCGGCGAGGTCGAAGACGGTGGTGGGGGTGCAGAACTGGCAGCGGCACCACTCGGTGGTGGCGGAGGCGGGGATGGGCAGGCGGCCGTGGGGCCGGGCGGCGCGCTGGGCGGCGTAGTCGGCGAGCGCATCGCCGGGGGTCGTGACACCGGCCGGGTAGAAGACGACGACCTTGCCGTGCTGCACGTGGCCGACCCGGATGTCGTGGTCGTCCTCCCGCTGGGTGAGGTCTCTGCGGGTGACCGCGTCCTGGCGCACGGAGTTCTGGGTGGCGCCCGCGGCGGAGAGCATCGCGACGACCTGGTGGGTGTCGACGGCCCTGCCTCCCAGGCGGTGGAGGAGCGCTGCTGCGTGGTCTCGGGCGTTGCGCAGGCGCCATGCGGCCACGTTCACGCGGCCGGCGTGCGCGTACACGGAGATGGCGTCAGCGATCTGGCGGCCGAGGGCGTCGGCGAGCGCTCGCTGGGCCGGGGTGAGTCGGCGGACGGCGTCGGCGGCGCTGGTGCGGACGTTGAGGGCCCGGACGCGCATCGTCCGGTACCGCAGGGTGGCTGCCTCGACGGCGAGGAGGAGGTCCAGACCGTAGGGCTGGGGCCGGGTGAGGGTGCTGAGCGCGGCGGGGCGCAGCTGGCTGACCCGCTGCCGCAGGGAGGTGATGACCCGGTGGCCGCTGATCTCCTCGCTGATCCCGGTGTAGTCGGTGAGGCCGCAGACGCCGTTGCCGAGGAAGTTGTAGAGCAGGGTGTTGCGGGCGGCGGCCAGCCGCAGTGCCGTGTTGGGCGGGGCGACGGTGATCGTCAACTGGCAGTGGTCGAGCAGGTGGACGGTGACCGGCTGGACGGGGATGCCGTGCACCAGCGAGAGGGGGCCGAGCGGGCGGACGAGCGGGGACATGCACACCTCCGTGCGAGTCGGACAAGATCGACTGCAGAAGCGTGTGCTGTGTCTCGGACAGCGGATCGGGCCGGTGGATCGTGGGTGGCGGATCGCCCGCGCGCGTGCTCGGGGGCGTAGCGGTCGGAAGCGTGGCGGCGGATCGGTGCGACTGATGGTCGTGAAGGCGAGGACCCCGGCACCGGGCGGTGGCGGGGTCCTCGGGGAGCTGGCGTGCGAGCCGTTTGGCGGATCGGGTCTTGGTCAGGGGGTCATCCCGGCGACGGGCTCGTGGATCAGCCAGGGGGTAAGGAGCTTTCCCGTGTCCCGTGGAAAGGCCGCGGGGCAGCGGGTCGGGCCGGCGAGGCCGTGCCGAGTCAGCAGCATCTCGAGGAAACGCGTTGACGGCTTCAGCGCCGGAGGTGGGGCCGATGCGGCCAGCCACCGAACTCGTCAGCAGCTCGGTGGCATCGTGCCGCGCGCCGCCGTTGCCGAACGGGGTTGAGCTTGAGGCAGCCGGCGCGCACGCTGGGCGCGTGACCGAGCCGGCGTCGGAGCTCCAGACCGCTGCGGACTACCTCTCCGGCCTGACGGCCGCGGAGCATGAGGCCCTCCTCGCGCGCAGCGCGCGCGAGTACGCCGAGGGAGAGGGCCGGCCGGAGCCGCTGCACGCCTACCGGTGGGATGGGCCGGCGCCAGTGCATCGTGTGCCGCCCCCGTCCGCCGAGGTGAGCCCCAGCTGACCGCTCACCGCCTGGTCTGCGGTCAGTACCAGAGCAGAGCCGACGGTGCGGTCGCCGAGCCGTCGAAGGTGAACAGCTGGTCGCCGGGTCGCTGACCGACGACGCAGGTGTGCAGCCGCTGCCGGAGCAGGGCGGCGCGCAGCCAGGGCGGTACCGGCACGGTGCTGCCACCAGGGACGGTGAGCTCGGAGGCGTCGGCGGCGAGGTCGCGCACCTTCGCGCGGGCCAGCCGGCGCTCATCGGTGAGGCCGAGCTGGTGCAGTGCCCAGATGGCTGGCTGCACGGGGGCGCGGGGGTGTGTGCGACCTCAAGTGCTCAGGCGGTGGCGGGGGCGCCGGCGCGGATGGCTTCGACGATGGCCTGGCATGCCGGGCCCGCACGCCGGAGTCCGGCCAGCGCCCGCTCCGCCGCAGAGTCGTGCGCACTCCCGCGCACGCGAGCGCCATCCGCGCACGCGGCGCCGTCGTAAGCACGTGCTCGCACGCCGCAGAGGTGACGCTCGCCCACAACAACCTACGTGCGCCCGGACCGCAGGCACGGACGGTCGCCGTGCATGGCGCAGGACAGCAGTACGCCCAGGATGTGGTCGGCCGGTCCCGAGGCCGACCTCCTCAATCTGCTCGTTGGCCTCGGGCAGCAGCGCGAGACGGACGAGCGGCACGGCGGCGCGTCGTGGGCCGAGTTCAGCGACTGGTGCTGGGCTCTGGAAGCTCCACGTACGGCGGATTCCCTCGATCTCTTCGCGGCTGACCGGTCGACGCCCTTGTCGGTGGGTCAGCTCGACCGGCTGCGGCAGCTCGTGGCCGAGGAGCGGTCGTGACCGGCCGACCGGGATGGCGTCCGGCCAACGTGTACGTCCCACAACTGGTGGACCTGGACGTGCTCCGTGCCCGGTTGGCGGACTACATGAGCAGGCCTCGTCTGGCCGCACGGTCCGAGGAGACGTACGAGCAGTGCCTGAGCCGGTTCCGCCGCTGGTGCGAGAGTCGTGAGGTGGTGGCTCTGCCCACCTCAGTTCCGGTGCTGGGGGCATGGATGGTCGCGGCCCTGACCGGCGCGGCCCGAGTCGACGCGTTCGAGGCCACCGATGAGCAGGGGACGGTGCCGGAGGAAAACGACGAGCGGCCCCCCTTGTCGATGACGGTGATCGACCAGACGTGGGCGGCCCTGGCCTGGTGGCACCACGGGCAGAAGCTGACCAGCCCGACCGACGATGCGTGGGCGCAGACGGTCCGGCGAGGGCTGAGGCGCGCACTCGCAGGCCACCAGGTCCGGAAGGCGCATCCGCTGTCGCCTGACGACGTGCGGACACTGGCCTCCGTTGAAGCGACCTGGACGCCAGTGGGCCTGGCCGAGCGTGCGCTCCTGCTCGCCGCCGTCGATCTGCCGCTTCCGCTGGCCGAGCTGGCCGTCGTGCCGCCGTCCGCGCTGCAGTTGACCTCGCCGACCGAGGGGACCTTCAGCTGCTCGGGACGCACTGCGGCGCTCCGCTGCGCTGATGACGGCTGCGGTGCCGACTGCCTGCTGTGCGCACTGTGGGCGTGCGCTCAGCTGCTGCCGGCCGAGGCGCCCTACCTCTTCGGCATCGCATCGGGCGTTGATAGGGATCAGGACGATTACCGGGTGCGGGACAGCGGTGAGCATCGCGCCCAGGCCACATGGGCCTGGCGGACGGTGCATGCTCGGATGCGCAGCGGCAAGGGCTGCTGGCCGATCGAGCTGCGACAGCGGCGGGTCCACGCGCTCGGTCATGTGGCCGCCGATGCCCGTTTGATGGCCGGGCTGCGGCTCGGGCTGACTCTCAGTACGTCGGACGACGGGTTGAGGCTGCTGCAGCAGCGGGCTGGGCTGCTGCTCTCCTGGCATCGCGGGCTGCGCAGCGATGACCTGCGCCGCCGCTCCCGCCGTTGCCTGGAGCGCACTGAGCAGGGCTACAAGCTGACGGTCGAGGCATCGAAGGGGGATCGCCGGCGGCGGGGCGTCGTGCTCGGTGTCCGGCCAGCGCAGGATCCGCTGTTGGACCCGGTCGCGGCGCTGGACGACTGGCTGGCGGTTCTCGACGCGGCCGCCGCCGGCATGGTCGCCGAGGACGGGCTGCCGGTGTTTGTGCGCTGCCCCCGGGGAACCAACCTCGTGCTGAAGCCGGTGACCTACAACTGGATGTGGCGACACTTCGCCGACCTACAGCGGCGGGCGGGGTTGTCAGGCTTCACCCTGCACTCGACGCGGACCGGGTTCGCGGTGACGGGGGCCGATGCGCAGGCCACCGTCGACCAACTACGCCGGGTGATGCGTCAGGAGCGGGTCAACGTCGCGGTCGGCTACGTGATGGCCCGCGCGGCCCGCTCCCGCCCGGCGCCGCTGGCCCTGGCGCGCGCGGCAGGTGCCGCGTGACCGCCGTGGACTACCCCGCGGACGCTGCCGGCGCCGGGGCTGAGGTCGTGCGCGAGGAGTTGTTGGCCCACGGGGGCCTGGCGGAGGGGACGCTGGAGAACTACCGCGGCTGGGCGGAGCGGTACCGCCTCTGGTGCGAGCTGCACGGGCTGGCGGCGTTCCCTGTTGACGACGACGTTGCGCAGCTGTTCGCGCACGCGCACCACCCGCAGTGGCGGTGGTCGTATGCGAAGGCCCTGTGTCCCGCGCTGCGGCTCGCGCACCGGGAGCGGGGCCTGCCCCGCCCGGAGCTCAAGGGCTTGGCGGAGTACCTGCGGCGGCTGCGTACCGATGAGGAGACCGCGGCCCCGCAGCCGCTGGTGGAGGCGCTGCGGGCGCAGGAGGCGGACCGCATCCGCACCGCGCTTGAGGGGCAGGTGCCTCGGGACCCGCGGGTGGCGCGGATCCGGGCTGTCCTGGTGGTGTCCGCCGTTGCAGGTCTGCCGCTGCTCGAGGTCTCGGCCCGTCGCCTTGAGCAGCCTGATCTGCTGTGGGCGGAACGGCTGCAGACGGCGAACTTCCGTGCCTGCGCCACGGAGGTCCGGGTGCACATTCCGGGCGGGGAGACCGTCCTCGTCGACGCCCGGCGCCATCCGGTGGAGTTCGACGTGCTGACTGGGGCCCTGGCCGACCCGGCGCCAGGAGACTTCCCGCTCGCTGGCCCGCCTGGGGAGGCCCGGCGGCTCGCAGCGGCCGCCGCCGGGCGCTCGGGCTTGGCGGCGGCGGTCGGCCGGGGCCGGTTGGCTGAGCTCTCGCGCGAGGACCTGGTGTTCCTGCTGGCGCACGTGGACGAGGACCACCAGCGGCGGGTGCGGAACTGGGGGTACGCACTGGTCGGGCTGTTCACCGCCTGCCGACACGACGAGCTCTCCCACTTCATGATCGAGAACCTGCGGCCGACGTCGCAGGGCTACGACGTCTGGGTCGAGCGCACGAAGAACTTCCCGGAGGGCCACTGGTTCCCGGTTCGGCATGCCGGGCCCGATCCGCTCACCTGCACTCATCCGTTGTGCCCTGCGTGCGCGTTGCGCCGTCAGCGCGACCTGGTCGAGCGGGCCCACGGCCGCTCCACCGGCCCGGTGTTCGCCACCCGCTACGCCGGCGAGTGGCGGGTGATGACCCGGCAGAACGGGCGCCTGGTGGTGCAGGATCTGTGGGACCGGGCGGGCCTTCCGCAGGGCAAGCGCGTGGCGACCCGGGCGCTGCGGGCCGGTGGCATCACGACCTACAGCGAGGCCGGCTGGGAGCGCTGGCGGATCGCCGACGAGGTGTCCTTCCACCGGGACCTCAACGTGCTGGAGCTCTACGTCCGTAAGCGCGACCCGTTCTCCGACGAGTTCTTCCTGCCCGTGTAGGCGGCGCACCGTCCGCGGACCCGGACGCCAGCGCCAGCCGGCCCGAGCTTGCCCTCGGGCCGGCGGGGTGCGTCCCCGGCTGCCGGGCTGGGCGGTCAGCCGGACAGCCCGATTCGGGCGACCAGCTCGCGGACCGGGTTGTTGTGCTCGCGGTCGTGCGTGCGCTGGTAGCGCATGAGGGTGTTCATGTCGCGGTGCCGGGTGACCTCGGCGATCGCGGCGATGCTCATGCCCTGCTTCAGGCACTCCGTGACCCAGCCGACCCTGCATGAGTGCCCGCCGAACGGGTTGCGCCACCGGCGGCGCTCTTCCGGGTCGGTGGGCGGGGTGGCCAGCCCGGCGGCGATGCAGTGCCGCTGCACCATCGCGTTGAAGCCGTGCTCGTCCAGCGGGCGCAGCCGGCCGGTGCGGTCGCGGCGGGCGCGGCCGTTGCGGTCGACGGAGACGAACACCGGGGCCTGCGGGGTGGCGGTGACCGGGTCGGCGCCGAGCAGCGCGGTCACGTGGGCGCGCCAGGCGGTCAGCGCGGTGACCGGGCACATCATCGGGTCGGTGACCGGCGGCAGCCACAGCTCGTACCCTTCGCCTTCCTGATCGTTCTTAGCACGGGACAGGAACAGCCGGATCTGGCCGCCCTCCCACGTCAGGTCGGCCCAGGTGAGGTGGGTCAGCTCGGTGCGGCGCAGCGCGGCGAAGAACCCGGTCAGCAGGGCGGCCGCGTCGCGCAGCTCGGCGGTCAGCAGCTCGGCGGCACCCGTGGCCAGGCAGCCTCGCAGCGCGGCGTCCAGCCGCCCCGGCGTCGCGTCCAGGTCGAGGTCGGACGGCAGCCGCCGGTCCAGCAGCTGGTAGACCGCCTCCCGAGTCATCCGCCGCCCGCCCGGGTGCACGGTCACCTCGTTCAGGTGTGGCGCGACTTCGCGGAGTTCACGCAGCGCGGTGACGAGGCACAGCCGCGGGTCGCGGTGCGCGGTGACGGTGCTGGTGCGCTCGGGGCCGCCGCGGCGGCCCGGCGGCAGCGTGACGCTGGCCCGCATGCCCTCGACGACGATGGCCGGCCAGCGCAGCCGGGCCAGCTGGCCGCCCGTGGCGCGGGTGCGGGCGCGCAGCAGCAGCAGGGCGTGGTCGCGGCGCTGGGCGAACCGGGCGGCGTGCACCACGGTGAGTACCTGCCGCAGCCGGGGCAGGTCGAGGGCCGCCTTCGCGTACCGGGGGCGGACGGAGAACGCGCGCCGGACGCCGCGCAGCATGGTGCGCAGCTGCTCGTCAGCGCCGGGCTTGGGCCGGCCGAGCAGCTCGAAGGCCTTGTCGATGGCGGCGAGCCGGGTGGCGACCGAGACGGCGGCGACCGCCGGGACCAGCTTGCCGTCCGGGGTGCGCCGGGGCCGACCGTGCTCGTCGTAGGCGACGGCGTAGCCGCTCAGGTGCAGGCCGACCTGATGCGGGGTGGCCTGGAGCGGGTCGATGCCGCGGGCGCGGCACCAGGTCGCGAACCCGTGCACGTGGGAGCTGTAGCTAGCCCGGGTGGTGGGAGCCAACGCGTTGGCGGCCAGCTCCTCGGCGACGGCCAGCTCGGCCAGCAGGACGGCCGGCACCGCGCCGCCGACGGTAGGCAGTTCCTCGGCTGGCGGCCTGGGCCCGCGGCCGAACAGGGCGACGACCGCGTCACGGTCGCGCAGGTCGTCGGTGCCGGCCGGCGCGGGCCACACCGCCGGTGCGGCGGGGGGCTCGTCGGCGGCGAGGACGGCGACCAGATGAGGGCGCGGCGAGCGGGTGGGGGCGGGGGTGGGCATCGGGGGTCCTGTCCGTCGACGGTGCGGTCGGACGGGACGGTGACGGTGGACGCCGCAGCGGCATTCATCCACGGACCTGCAGAAACGGCATGTCGGTGTGAAGTTCGGCGTCCGTGAAGGGCGGTTCACGCACGCCGAACTTCACACTGTTCGGGTTCGTCGTTGGTCCCCGATCAGCCGATGCGCGGGCGTCGTCGGTCGTTCGGTGTCGCAGCGTCGGGGACTGGCGTCGGTCGTCGTGTGGACGGTAGGTCCGTGACGCTCTGATCAGGCCCCCGCCGGTGCGGTGATCATCTCGAGGATGCCGGGGTCCCCGAGGCGCCGGAGGGACTGCCAGATCTCCCAGTCCCATCGACGCCGTCCCCAGGCAATGTGCGCGGTGCTCGGTGCTCCCGCGATCGCCGCCAGCACGGCGCCACGGGCCACGAGCGCGTCGTCGAAGGGGTCCGTGTGCAGGTCTCGACGGTGCAGCAGCCGCCACGCGACCTCGAACTGTCGGACGTCGAACGGCGGTCGGCACTCGGCCAGGAGGGCGGCGCCGAACACGGCGACCGGGTACAGCCGGACCGCCCGGTAGGAGATGACGCCGCTCAACCGGTCGTGCAGCTCGAGGAAGACCGGCGCGGCCTCGGGACCGCCGATCCACGTGATCGTCACGTGGTCCCCGCGGGTCTTGACAGTGAGGCCGGGCAGGTCGAGGACCTGACGGAGGCGGGCGGCGATGCGCGGGGTCGTTCGCGGCCAGCGGTTGTGCGTCTGCGTGATGTACATGGCCCTCAACGTCCGGCCGGCGCCCTAATCCGCAGTCGCCCTCCCTGTGGACACGCAACGAGTGGTACTGGCTGCTCGATGGGTCGCCGCGGAGGCGTCCGCTCGGTGCAGGTCGCCCCGCTATCCCTGGTCGTCCTGGGGGACCCGCCACACCGGGCAGACGCCGTCACGGCCCTGCGCGGCGCTCATGCCGGCCCGGAACCGTCGTACCGTGTTCCGCGCTTCCGTCGGCGGAGCGGCCTAGCCTGCGGCCTTGTGTCCCGAGTGCGGAAACAGGTTCTCCGCATCCCACCCGGGGTGACCCTCGCCTACTACCCGGCGCTCGCCGCGGAGCTGGACCCGGACGAGGGTCCGGCGGACCGCATCCCGGCCGGCGGTGGCAAGGACGTCGGCTGGATCTGCGACAAGGGCCCCGACCACAGGTGGCAGGCGCCGCCGCGCCGCCGGGTGGCCAACGGCGCTGGGTGCCCGTGCTGCACCGGCAAGAAGCCCTCGGTGACCAACAGCCTCGCCGGGCGGTTCCCGGCGCTCGCCGCCGAGCTCGACGTGGAGGCGCCGGCGACCTGTGGGCTGACCGCCGACCAGATCATCGCCGGCTCCCACCGCCGCGTCGGCTGGCGCTGCAGCACCTGCGACCACCGCTGGGAGGCGCAGATCGGCCCCCGCACCGAGCGCGGTGTCGGCTGCCCGGCCTGCGCCGGATCGGTCGTGACCGACACCGGCAACCTCGCAGTCGCCCGGCCGGAGGTGGCCGCGCAGTGGCATCCCACCCGCAACGGCCGGCGGCGACCGCAGGACGTCCGCCCCGGCAGCTCGACCCGGGTGTGGTGGCTGTGCCCGGTTCATCCGGATCACGAGTGGCGCGCCACCCCGAACGCGCGCACGAAGCCGGTGCAGCCGACCGGCTGCCCGGCATGCGCCGGCTACCAGCTGTCGGCGACGAACAACCTCGCGGCCCGCTCCCCGGCGATCGCTGCCCAGTTCGACCCGGCGCTCAACGACGGCCGCCGCCCCGAGCAGGTCCTCGCCGGCACCAAAGAGGCGGTCACCTGGCGCTGCGACCGCGGCCCGGACCACGTCTGGCGCGTCTCGGTGGTCTCCCGCACGTCGCAGAACAACGGCTGCCCGTGCTGCGCCGGCAAGCAGCTGTCACTGACCAACTCGCTGGCCCGCCATCCCGAACTGGTCGCCCAGTTCGACCACGAGGCGAACGCGCCCGCGACCCCGCTCATGCTGGGGGAGTCCTCCGGCAAGCCGGTCTGGTGGCGCTGCCCGCACGGGCCCGACCACCGCTGGCGCGCCCGCGTGGCCTCCCGCGCCCTGCACCAGCGCGGCTGCCCGTTCTGCTCCCGCAACCGGGTGTCGGTCACCACCAGCCTGGCGACCCGCTGCCCGCAGGCCGCCCGCGACCTCGACCCGACGCTCAACGGCGGCCTGACCGCCGCGCAGATCACCGCCGGCAGCGGTCGCAAGGTCACCTGGTCGTGTCCCAACGGGCTCGGGCACACCTGGCAGACCACCGTCGCGAGCCGGGTCAACGCACTGACCGCCGGGCACGGGGACTGCCCGCAGTGCAAGCCCCGTGACGTCTCGCAGCGGCAGTTGGCCGTCGCGTCCGCGCTCGCGCACGCCCTGCCCGGCTTGCGCGTGGATCCGCGGCCCGAGGCGGTCGTCACCGCCGGCGGCCGCTGGCGGCCGGACATCACCGTGGCCGAGCTGCGCCTGGTCGTGGAGTACGACGGCGCCTTCTACCACCGCGACCGCGGCGCTCATGACGTCCGCAAGTCCGCCGACCTGCGCTCCGCCGGCTGGACGGTGGTGCGCATGCGGGAGCAGCCGCTGCCGCTGCTCGACCCGGATGACCTGCCGGTGCCGGTGCGGCCGGCGGCCGCCGCCGACGAGCTGGTTGCCCTGCTGCTAGCCCACCTGCGGGCGGTGCTGCCGCCCGCAGCCCGGCACCTACTGGAGGCGGCGCTGGGCCGGGCCGCCGCAGCACCGCGGCGGCCGTGGCGCTGGCAGGCCCCGCCGGGGCGCTTCCACACTGGGCTGGACCTGCTCGCCGCGTTTGCGGAGCGCGAGGGGCATGCGTGTCCGCCCAGCGAGCATCAGGAGGACGGCTTTGCCCTCGGCCGGTGGGTGATGGCGCAGCGGCGCCTGCACCGCGCCGGCAAGCTCCCCCCGCCCCAGGCCGCTCTGCTCACCCGCCTGACCGGCTGGATCTGGGACTACCAGGCCGACCGGTGGATCCGGTTCGAGGACGCGTTGGCCAGCTACCTCGCCCGCGAAGGAACGGCCCGTGTGCCCCAAGAGCACGTCGAGGACGGCTACCGGCTTGGGCAGAAGGTCGCGAACCTCCGCCTGCAGCACCGACGGGGGCAGTTGAGCCGGGAGCGAGCCGCACAGCTCGAGCAGCTGCCCGGATGGACCTGGGGCATCCGGCGGTCCTCTCGACGCCCGACGGGATAACGGCTAGCAGCCCCCTACTGCTCAAGCAGCGATTGCGTCCGCCAGGGACCGCCGGGCCGGTTACGCCAGCGCACCGTGATGTGGCTATCCGCGGGAGCGCTCATCCTTCGGGCCACCCGGACCATGAGCTGCCCGCCGGCCGGCAGCTCAGCTGCGGTCGTGCGGGCGCCGATGACGCGCATCGACTCCGGAACCTCGACGTGGACGTCCAACGCGGCTCCCTCACCGACATCGGTCAAGGTGGCCGCGGCGCTGCCGGTCCGCTCGAGGCGCCACCGGACCGCGCGCTCCTCGGCCTCGACCTGGGCGCGCTGCTCCTCCCGTTGGGTCACGTCGGCGGACCGCTCAGAGGCGTCGGCCGACCGCTTGGCTTCGGTCGCCGACCTCTCGGCCGCCAGCGTGGACCGCCGGCTGTAGAGGAACGCCGCCACCGACACCAGCAGCGCGACCACGGCGGTCACCCCGACGACCACGTCCATCACTCAGCCAGGGAAGCAGACGCGCGCCACCGGTCCGCAGAGGGCTGGCGGCGCGGAGGTGACGCTTCTTCTGGCTCCCGCAGCCGGTGCACTCCGACAGCTGCCCTGCGGCGATCGACCCGGGGTAGGGCACCAGCGGGGCATAGCCCGCCGCACGGAGGCGGCGCTCCACCCCGCCAGCGTCGACGAGCACCGTCCACCCCGTGTGGCAGATGACGCGTAGGAGTGGGTGGTCCGGCCGTCCCGCCGGTTGCGCAGCAACTGCTGCGCAGCTGGCGCTCCATGGCAGGGAAGTGGCCGTTATCTGTCATGTCATCGGGTGACGACGAATCAGCTGGTTTGAAATGCACAGTGCGGTCTTCGACGGCGTCGTGAGGCGTGCAGGCTCGGCGGCGGCGCCGCACAGCCGAGGCCCGAATGGAGGACGGGTGCTCCGCTCAGCTCCGCCGAGCGCAGGCGGGCTTGGGTGCAGGAGGCTTGCACTCGACCGGATGGTCCGTGCACTCCTTCCAGCTCTGGAAAGTGCGGTCAGGCAGGCGCAGGAAGTCGTGACCCGATGCGCCAGATGCGGTCACTCGTCGGCTAGTCCCTGGCTGTTGTCCGCGAACCAGGCGCCCGACTTCAGCCCGGCGCCGAGCACCATGCCGGCGAGCAGTCCCCAGCCGCCTCCGGCGACGCCCACGGCGGCTCCCATCCACAGGCCATTGGCGTCCTCTTTTGCCGGCCCGGCGGCGTCGGTGGGTGCGGCGCCGAACGTCTCGTTGTCCCGCGCAAGGACGACGCTGTCGGTCAGAACAGAGGCTGCGCACAGCGCAAACGGATTGGTGGTCCCCCGACGGTCCTCGCGCAGCAACCGGTCGGCGGTGGAACGAGTGTCGCGGACGACCCGGTCGGCTTCGGCGACGTCGGTGGCTCGGTCGATCGAGTCACACAGGTCATCTAGCTGCGTGAGCGCGTCGTCCTCTTCGGCGGTGGCCATTCCGCGTCGGCGGATCTCCTGCCGAAGCCTGGCGTTCGCGGAGCGCCGATCTACCTGGGGGACCTCGCTGCGAATCATCCGGCGCAGCAGGTAGTTATGGAGCGGACCGGCTCCCAGTGCCAGGATGTTGAGCGCTGCGGGGTCCTGCGGTATCGCCGTCTCTCCTGATGTCATCCACGCCGGGAGGTCGGGCACCGGCGCCCCCGATACCGCTGCGTCCTGCTTGTGGTCAATACCCCACGCCAGAGAGCCGATGGCCGCGCCATAGATGCCACCCAAAAGTCCGCCGGCAAGCTGGCCGACCACAGGGAAGGCGGTGCCAGCGGCAACGCCAAAGCCCGCCCCGACCAGCCCCCCGTCGACGTCGGACATCGCCGGTCCCCGCGCCCCTTCAGGCAGCGCCGATAGGTCGGCGAAACCGGCGAGTGCAGTGCGGGTGTTTGCGGCGGCGTCGTACATGATGCTCGCGAGGGCGACGGCGACCGGGCTCCCCGTGGTGCTGTAAATGTCCTGGGCGGCGTCGGCCACATCGACCAGCGGAGCCTGCTCGCCACTGTCGACGCGCTCCGCGTACCCGATCAGCCTCTCCAGCCGTTGCCGGTCGCCAGCGTCGATGACTTCGTGGTCGCCAAGCCCAGCAAGGCGTGCCCGGCGGTAGGTCGGCCAGTCGCCGTCGGCGTCACGTAGCGCCCTCATATGCTCCGAGACGAGATCGCGGTGCTGATTTCCCGCTCGGACGGCGAAGTCGCGGAGAGCATGCGGGGTTTCGGACATGAGTGCTTCCCTGTCAGTGAGGGTCCTCTGTCAGTGGAAAGCCGACGGTAGGGCCGCGACCACTGGGCGTGAAAGCAGCGACGGTCGACGTGCTTGTTGCGCTGACGTTGCGCAATGCCGCAATGGCAGCCTGTACGGACTGACCCGGCCGCGGGTCGATGCCGCCGGTGCCGTCATCGTCACGCCGCCGGTCGATGACCCCGGCTACGGGACGCTGAGGCGGTACGCGAGCGCGGCCGCCGCGGTGGTCGGCGGGCTGGGTGAACGTCGTCGCGGAGGGGGCGCCCGCGGCCGCAGGGGACACCACGCCGTTGTGAGCGCGCTCCGGGGCTGTGCCCGGCGGGGCGCCGCCCGATCCTCGCCGGGCGGCGGCGGTGCTCAGCGGTCGGTCGGGTCGGCCCGGGTCAGCACGCGGTAGCGGGCGTAGAGGCTGCTCCACGCCATGAGGTCTTGATGGTCTCCGGCAGCGGGCCGCTGGCATCGTGAAAGGCCGCGGCATCGGTCAACCGGTCGCTGGATAGCCCATAGCGCTTCTCGAACGCGCGCAGCTGGACGCGCATGGCGTCGAGTTCGGCGGCGGCGCCCCGGCGGTACACCAGCGGCGGGAGCGGCCGGGTCACCCGGTGGGCGTTGATCGGATCGGGGCGGCCCTCGTCGGCGGCGAACTCGGCGTCGCTGCGCGCCACCAGCTCGGCGTACTGCTCGCCGGACAGGGCGGCGAGTCTGGCGGCCGCGGTCTGCAGATCCGGCTTCGGCTCGGTCATAGCCCCATCGTGCGTCTCGGTCCGGCGCGGGCTCAACCTTCCCGCTGGTGCCCGCGCCGCGGCCGGCGACGGGGGGCGGCCTCGCCGCGGCGCCGGGTCAGGCCCTGGCGCTGTCCGCCAGCTGCCGGGCCAGCTCGAGCACCCGGCCAGAGTCGCCGTCGCGCAGCAGGTCCGCCGGCCGCCGGCCGCCGAGGACCCGGTTCGGCCCGGTCAGCCAGGCGGCGACGGCCAGCGGCTGCAGCGCAGGCGTCAGCGTGGTCACCACCTCGCCGACCCCGAGCAGCGGAGCCCGGCCGGCGAACTGGAACACCGGATAGACCGGCCGCCCATCCCGGTTGTGCAGCTGCAGCAGATCCGGAGCCCGCCGCACCTCCTCTGGGCTCAGGTCGAGCAGCCGGGCGGTGTCCGCCTCGTTGAGGGCCGGGCCGATCTGCGCGGCCCAGCGGTCATCGTCGGTGTCCACCTGCACGGACGCAGTCTGCCGCGGAGGGTGGGCCTGCGGGCCGTTCGTGGCCTGTCCGGTGTCGGTGGGGTGGCCTACGGTCCGCGGATGTGAGGAGTGAGCGCCGGCCGCTGCCGGCCGGATGGCTGACGTTGACCGAGGTCGCCGCCCGGCGCGGCGATCCGAACCTCGCCGGGGTCGGCGGGTGGGTGTACCGGCAGGTGCGGGACCGGACGCTGATCGCGACGGAGGACGGCGACACCATCCGCGTGCCGGCGTTCATGCTCACCGCTGACGGTGAGCCCCGCCCCGAGCTGCGCCCGCTGCTGGAGGCCCTGCGCGGCGCCGGGCTGGACGGCCCCACCCGAGCCGCCTGGCTGTCCGCCCCGAACGAGGAGCTGGCGGGCGGCGTACCCGAACAGGTCGCCGTCAGCGACCCGCCGCAGGCGCTTCGAGCCGCCGCCCGGTTCGCCACCGCCGCAGGGGCGGCCCGGTGACCGGAGATGAGACGCCGGGCGGAGAAGCTGCAAGGGAGTTCGTCGACGTCACCGGCGTCCGTGTGCTCGGCAACTACGTGCTCAAGCTGACCTGGGCCGACGGCGTGGTGATGATCGTGGACGTCGAGCCCTACCTGAACGGCCCGGCGCTGGAACCGCTGCGAGACCCGGCGGTCTTCGCCACGGTCACCGTCGACGCCGAGGCCGGCACCGTCGTCTGGGACAACGGTGCGGACCTCTCCCCCGAAGAGCTGCGCCGCGTCGGGCGCCGGGTCAGCGGGCACCCGCGCCGGAGTCGCGGCGGGCAGTTAGCCGCCGTCGATGCCCTCCTCGCTGAGTGGGAGACCGCCAGGAAGGTCAGCACCGAAGAGGAGATGAACCAGGCCTTCGGACTTACCAGGGGCCGCCCCGTGGAGAAGCGGCTCCACCTTGAGCAACTGCGCCGCCTGCTGGTGCACTACGTCGTCGCCGGCAAGGTCGCCGCCGACCCGAACGGCATGCGGACGCTGGCCTGGGGCAGGCTGTCCCGGCTACGCAAGCAGCATCCCTTCGCGTCCCCGTGGCATTCCCAGTGGGAACGGCTGCTCGACGGTCCGCTGCTGAACCTGCTTGATGCGCTGACCTCCCGGTCGCAGTACGCGCACGACCTGCGCCAGCGAAGCCCGTGGGAGGGCGTCCTCACCGCCGCCGAGGAGGAGCAGGTGCGCGCGGTCGCCCACGCCGTCACCGGCACCGCCCCGTCGACCGAGCGGACAACCCCCGGGGACGGGCGATGACAGCGGTAACCCGCCTGCACCGTGCGGCCAGCCCGGCGACGCTGGCCGAGGCGTCGCGGCGGTTCCTGCGCCGGGACGCGTTCGAGCCGACCACCCGCGACGCCTACGGCCGCACCCTGACCGCGCTGGCCGACGTCGTCGGTGCCGACACCGATGTGGCCGCGGTGACCACTGAACAGCTGGAGGACGAGCTGCTCGCGCGGTGGGCGAACGCCGCGGCCACCACCTACAACCGGCACCGCGCGGCGCTGCTGAGCTTCTTCGGCTGGTGCCTCGACCGCGGCTACCTCGCCGCCAACCCGGCGGCGCTGGTCGAGCCGCGCAAGGTCCGCAAGCGCAGCGAGGACGAGCGCCGGGAGCGGCCCATCAGCCGCGACCTGCTCGCCGAGCTGTGGACCCTCGACGGTGTCACCGGCCGCGACCGGCTGTTCTGGCGGATGGCCTACGAGACCTGGGCCCGCGCCGACGAGCTGCTCGGGCTCAACATCGAGGACCTCGACACCGGCCGCCGCGAGGCCCGGGTGCACGGCAAGGGCGGCGACGTCGAGACGGTGTGGTGGGCCACCGGCACCGCCCGACTGCTGCCCCGCGTCACCGCCGACCGCACCGCCGGGCCGCTGTTCCTCGCCTCCCGTAGACCGACCCAACCGATGCCCGCCGCCGACGTCGACCCGATCAGCGGCCGGGCCCGGCTGTCCTACCGGCAGGCCGAGCGGATCTTCGCCGAGGCCGGACGGCGGCTGGACCCCGACGGCCCGCCGTGGACCCTGCACCGGCTCAGGCACGCGGGCATCTCGCACGCCGTCGAGGACGGCTACTCGGTCGCGGCCATCCGCGCGAAGTCGCGGCACGAGTCGCTCCGGTCGCTGGAGATCTACACGAACCCCAGCGCCGACTCGATCCGCGCGATGACCGACGACCTCGACGGCACCGCCCGCCGGCGCCGCCGGCAGGGCACCCACTGAACGGGCGCGCGCAGGCGCTGGTCATGCTGCTCGCGCCCTATGCCGACCCGGAGTTCGAGCAGATCGGCCGGCTCGTCGGAGTGCCGCCGGCCGTCGGCGAACGCGCCCTGCGCCTGCTGGCATCGGACCAGGTCACCGCGCGCTGCAACGGTGCGCAGCCGCCCATGTCCTGGCTCGTGCCGCAGGCCGACCTCCTCGGCGGGCAGCTGGTCGGCGGGCTCGCGCCGGGCCGGGCCTACGTCCGCTTCGATGGGGTGCAGCTGGCCCCGGGGTCGGCCCGCGTACTGGCCCACCGGATGGCCGCGGAGTGGCCGGCGTCCGCGGAGGCCGGCGACGCCCTGACCGCAGCGGTCGCCGAGACCTGGACGTCGTGGACGGCCCGGCAACCCTCGTGGACCGGGACCGGCATCGACCTGCTGAGCGGGGCGCTGCCGCCCGACACCGCCTGCGTGGGGTTCTGGTGGGACTGACCTGGTGCCGCCGTTGCGGCAATGCGGCACTGCGGCAGACCGCGCGGGGTGCGCTGGCGGCGGGCAGGAGCAGCCGTAGCGTGCCCCGGTGAGGAAACGGGGGACGCGGCGGTGACGAGCGGCAACGGGGCGTGCAGCACTCCGGGCTGCGGGAACGAGTCGCGGTGGCCGCGGCGCAACCGCGGCATGGGGTTCTGCGACGCCTGCCTGACGGGGCTGGTGCAGGTCTGCGACGCAACGGTGGTCCGGCTCGGCGACGGGCCGCGGGACCGGTTCCGTACCCGGCACGACCCGTGTGGTGCGGTCGCGGACATCTCGCTGGCGATGCTGCGGCGCGGCGGCTGGGTCTGCCAGATGTGCAAGTGGCTCGAGCTCGGGCCGCCGTACCGGGCGATGAACGCCTCCCGCCGGGACTGGCCGGTGGCACTCCAGGAGCAGCTGCTCGCCGCCGCCGGGATGCGGTCGGTGCTGCCGCTGGGTGACGCGGACGGCTTCGACCCGATCAACTACGAGTGCCTGCAGTGCGGAGGAGCGCAGGCCGACAGCCTGGACGGCATCTACGGCGGCGTGCGGGCGTCCTGGCTGCCGTGCGCGCACTGCAACGCCGCGCGGTTCCGTCCGACGACCGAGACGGTTGCCGCCCGCTTCGAAGCGCTGGGCCTGCAGCTGCTCGACGAGTTCGACGGGGACCCCGGCCGGCCGCTGCAGGCCGTATGCCGGCGCTGCGGCGCTCCCCGGGCGGTGGCGTGGACGGCCATCTGCTCGGGCACCCCGCCGTGCCTGCGCTGCGACGGCGCCCGGCTGGACCCGGACGCCCCGCATCGGGTCTACCTGGTGCACTTCCCGCACCTCGGCGACGTCGGCGTCTTCAAGGTCGGCATCACCCACTGCACCGACGACGGGCGGCTCAATGCTCACCGGCGCGTCGGAGGCGTCGTGCTCGACACCGTGCAGGTCCGCGACCGGGCCACCGCGCTGGTCCTCGAGCGGCGTGTCCTCGAGCGCTACCTGCCCGCGGCCACGGTGTCGTTCCCGCCGGAGCTGCTGCCGCACGGCGGCGCCACCGAGTGCTGGTCCGCGCACGCCGGCTACCCCGACCTTGCTCACGCCGCCGACGGACTGGCCCGGTAGCAGTCGCCGTCGGCGAAGTTGCCCCACAGGTTGTGGGACGACTTCAACGGCAGCGGCGCGGCTCCGCCTTCACGGTCCGCTCAGCGCAGCGGGCGGTCATCGGGGTCCTCTGTCCGGGCGCCCTTCTGCACGTTGCAGAGCCAGTGCGCGAGCTGGGTGTTGTCGCGGCTGTGCGCGCCGCCCGCGACGAGCGGCACGACGTGGTCGAGGCTCGCCGACGCGGGGTCCGGCCAGCGCAGGTCCCGGTCCACCGGGCCACCGCAGAGCCGGCAGTGCCAGCCGTCCCGCTCGAACACCTCGATGGGGTCGAAGCGCTCGACGGTCGCGCCTTCGAGGCGGACCCGGCGGGCGTGCCGGGCGGTCGACGACGAGGTGCGGCGCCGCTCCTCGGACAGAGCGGTCCGCGCGGCGGTCCAAAGGGTGATGGGATGTCGGGCGGCCACCGGAACGCAGACCACCGCCTCCCAGCGGAACTCCCGGCCCTCGGGCGTCACGTCGCTGATGAGCTCGTGCGTCCAGTGCAGCGTCTTCCCGTCGACCTCGAACGGGCCCGAGCGCTGCTGGCCGGAGGGGTCGAACTCACCGATGAGGCCGGACCCCCGGCCGTCGACCGAGGCGGTCTGCACGAGGTGGTGGCCGGAGGTGTGCTGTGCGAGGAAGAAGCCGTGGGGGGCGTGCTCAGGAACGCGCGGCAGCTCCTCCGGGCGCACCCACTCGTAGACGGTGACCTCGCCGTCGCGCTCCACCACATCGCCGGAGCGCGGGCTGAATCCGTCGAACTCGTAGCGCAGGCCGTTGTCCGCCGGCGTCGGGAGGGTGGCGAACACCCGCGGGGACGGGTCCTGCCGCGGGTCCGGCATCGGCGCGGGCCGGGGGATGGGCAGGTCGGCGCCCTTGTCGATCAGCCGGTTGAGCTGCCGACCGAGCTTAGTGTTGCACCGGTCGCTGCAGACGTGCCGGTCGCGGTACCTCCAGAAGGCGTTCGCCGGCACCGGCTGCCCGCACTTGACGCACGGTTCGCCTCCGGCCGCTCGGCCGTCGGGGTGCCGCAGCAGCGCGTTGCGCCACTGCCAGTAGTCGTCGATCTGGGCGTGGTCGGCCGCTCCCGCGGAGCTGGTCGTCACGGGCTTCCTCTCGGGTTCACTGCTGGGCGACGCGGTTCTCGCTGATGATGCGGCCGGTGACCCGCACGAACGGCGCGGCTCGCTCGTTCAAAACGGACGGGCGTCACCCCCTGCTGCCGAACTCCGAGCCCTCCGAAGCCCACCAGGCGTGCGACCTCGCCCCGACGGTCAACTTCCGTCCAGGGGCCGACGGGCCCGGCCGCCCGGCTCGCGTGCCCGCACCCTCGGCGACCAGCCGCTGAACGGCTCGTAAGGTCGGTCCACCGGCCCGCAGCACGAGGCCGGACACACGGGGGAGCGGGGAGCGGTGCGGCTACGCAGACGGGCGGCGATGTTCCGGGCGGCCGCGGTCGAGTCCATGACCCTGGCCGTGGAGCTGTTCAACCGGCCCAGCCCGGTCGCGCGCGACCACGCCGTCGTCATGATGGCCGCGCACAGCTTCGAGATGTTGCTGAAGGGGATCATCTTCCAGGCGCGCGGCACCGTGCGGGAACCCGGCTCGGAGGACTCGCTCAGCCTCGGCCGGTGCATCGACATCGCCGCCGACGACCTCACCGTCTTGCGACCCGACGAGCGGGTCGTCCTGCGCTCCCTCAAGCAGGACCGGGACGCCGCCACCCACGACGTGATCGTCATGGCCGAGGAGCTGCTGTGGGTGCACATGCGCTCCGCGGTCACCATCTTCCAGCGGCTCTCTCGCGACGTCCTCGGCGTCGAGGAGGCCGCGCTGCCCGGCCGCGTCCTGCCGGTCAGCGCAGCGCCGCCCGAGGACCTCGGCCTGCTCCTCGACCAGGAGGTCGAGGCCGTCCGGCAGCTCCTGCAGCCCGGGCGGCGGCGCCGGGATGAGGCGGCCGCCCGCCTCCGCCCTCTGCTCGCCCTCGACGGCAGCGCCACCGGCCGCAGCGACCCTCCCACCGACCGGGAGGTCGCCCGCGCTGAGCGGGCCTTGCGCGCCGGGAATGACTGGCGCACCGTCCTGCCCGGGCTCACCACCCTGAGCGTCCGCAACCGCCCGCACCCGGACGCCAGCGAGATCGTGCTGCAGGTCGGGAAGGCCCCGGACGCCGTCCCCGTCCGCCGCGCCCACGCCGGCGAGGACGCGACCGCGCTCGCCTACCGCCAGTCCAACCCGTTCGACGAGTTCAGCATCAAGCTGATCTCCTTCGGCGAACGCCTCGGCCTCAGCCGCCAGCAGGGACTGGCGATCGTAGAGCACCTCGAGCTCAAGGACGACGACCGGGCCTACTTCATCCGACGCAACCGAAACGGCAACGTCGTATACCAGGGGCTCAGCGCGCGCGCCCTGCACCTCGCCCGTCAGGCCCTCGACGACGGCCTCGACGTCGACGCGGTCACCCAGGCCTACAACGCCCGCCGCCGACCCGGCGCGAAGGCCCCGCCCCGCCGCGCCGCGCCAGCCGAGAGCGCGTAGCTCCATACCAGGAGGTCTTGTAGTCACGGACAGCAGGAAGCCCCCGACGGCCGAGGGTCGTCGGGGGCTTCTTGTCCTGCTCAGCGGTCCGTGCTGCTCGGGTCGTCCTCGGCCGAGAGCTCCGGCTGGTCGCCGAGGAGGTGCCGCTTGAGCCGGCCGAGCCGTCGGCGCTCCACCTCGGCGTCGAGCACGGTGTGCGGGGCGTTGCGGCGGCGGAGCCCGCCCGACGCCTCGACGTTCCCGCCGATGGACCAGATGAGCCGGATGCTGAGCGCGCGGACCGCCGACGCGGTCAGCGTGGGCCCGCCGTGCTGGCGGATGCGCGCCGCCAGCGAGGTCAGCCGCCTGCTGGTCACCGGGCGCACCTTCCGGTCGAGGAGGAAGCCGTCGGCGTCGAAGGTGTCGATCGGCCGCCGGTAGAAGACCGGGTCGTCGGGGCTGAGCGCCGGGACGCCGGCGCGGCGCACCTCCTCGGGGCGTCCGGCGGGGCCGGCGTCCGCGGCCCACGCTCGGCCGCGTGCGTGGCCAGGGCGGCCACGTGCTGCGGCGTCGACGGCCGCGTCTGCGCCCGGTGCAGCCGGCTGTTGCGCACGGTGATGGCGGCCTCGGCCAGGTCGAGGTCGCCGCAGCGCAGGGACAACAGCTCACCGGCCCGGGCCGCCTCGATGAGCAGGTGCTGCAGCAGCAGCCCGTCGAGCGCCGGGTCGTCGCCGGTGGAGACGGCGAGGGCGTAGGCGGCGTGGAACTCCTCGAGGGAGAGGTGGGTGAGGCGCGCGGGGCCCAACGCCACCCGGTCGAGGACGGGCCGGCAGTCCGGCACCTCCGCAGGCTGGCCCTCGGGGATCGGGTCGGGGGAGTGGGCGTCGGGGCTGGGGGTGACGGTCACGGCCGTCTCCTTCCTGTTCGCCGGCGGGGCCGGCTTTGGTGGGACGCCGGTGACGGTGCGCTGCTGCCCGAGTTGCGCAGTCACCCCGCGGGAAGCCCCGCCTGCCATGTCGGTGCGGCCCGGTCCAGCCGCCGCGGGGCCCGGAGACGCCGCAGGCCCACCGGAACGTCGCGGTGGGCCTGCGGAGGGGGTGGCGGGCTACGGCTGGTCGCCGTCCCGCCGCGGCTCGAAGAGCTGCTCCTTGAGCTTGGCGAGCTCGTCGAGCCGCTCCTTGAGGTAGTGATCGGTGGTGGTGCCGCCGTCGTGGGCCAGGTGCAGCTTGGCCATCTGCTGGTCGGCGGCCTTGTAGATCATGCGCCCGCTGGTGTGGCGGATGTCGTGGCAGCGCAGCTCGACGTTCTCCGTCCACGTCAGGTGGCGGCGGATGCGGGTGAACAGCGACTCGATGCGCTTGCGGGTGATCGGTCGCACCGTGCGGGAGACGAAGTAGCCGTTCTCATCGAAGGTGTCGACCGGCTGGGCGTAGAAGACCGGCGAGGTGGCGGTCAGCGCGGGGATGCCGTGCCGCCGCTCCTCCTCGGAGGCGTCCGGCGGCGCGGCCACCCGCGGACCGCGCACGATCGTGTGGGTCACCAGGTCGGCCAGGTGGGTGCGGGTCGTGGGCCGCCACCGCCAGGTCTTCTTCTTCTGGTCCCAGTAGCGGATCCGGCAGTTGGCGACGTCGAGCCCCTCGCAGGTGCTGTCCAGCAGCGCGCCGCGGCGCACGCCCTGGATCAGGAGGTGGCGCAGGATCAGCCCGTCCAGGGTGGGGTCCTGCCCGGTGCTGACCGCGACGCCGTAGACCTCGAGGAACTCCTCGGGGGTCAGCGAGCGCGCCGTGGCCTCCTGCCGCGCCGGCAGCGTCACCTTCGCGGCCGGATTGGTGTGGACCTTGCCGGTGTCGACCAGCCAGGTGAACATCCACCGGCAGCCCTGGATGAACGACTCGCGCGCCCCGCGCCCGTCGCTGTGCAGCAGGTTGCGGCCCTTCTCCTCGCGCTTGACGTTGCGGGCGACGGTGCGCTTGAGGCCACGGCGCTCCGCCCACCAGGCCGCGTCCTCGATGACCTCGCGGTTCACCTCGTCGGCAGGCAGCTCCGGCACGCCGCGGAAGCGCTCGGCGCAGTCGCCGTAGGGCTCGCCGTCCGGCATGGCGCAGCTGTCGTGGTGGCCCGCGGCTCCGCCCGGGCACGGGCAGGTGCCGCTGGCGCAGGCGGGGCAGGGGCAGGGGCACATGTCAGGCAGCCCGTCGACCAGCAGCCGCAGGTAGGGCGCCCAGGTCTTCTCGCTGCGCGGCTTGTGCTTGCGCATGGCCGTGATCGCGTCGGCGACGGCCTGCTGGACCCGGTAGATCTGCTCGGCCGTCGGCGGCGCGGCGAAGGCCGCGTCGATCATGGCGGGGTCGTAGCCCTGCGCGATGAGGGCCGCGCGCATGGCCTCGCGGGTCGCCTCCCCGCCGGTGGGCGTGGCGGTGGTCATCGTGGTCTCCGTTCGGTCGGCGGCAGCGGTCCTGCCGCGGGACGCCGGGGACGGTGCGGGTCAGCCGACGCTGCGCAGTCGCCGTCCGGTGCCCGGGTCGTCGGCCGCCGCGTCGGGCGCGTCGGGCGCGACGAGCGGCTCCGTGACCGGCTCGGCGGGCAGCTCGGCGGTGAGGTGGGTGCCGGAGCGGTCGGCCGCGGGGGAGGGGCTGCGCAGCCCGTCGAAGGCGTCCGCGAGAGCGGCGGTGAGGCGGCTGGCCGCGGTGAGCACGACGGTCCGGCGCTCGGGGTCGATCCGGGCATAGACGTCGGCGCCGTCGGGGATGCCGACGGCCTGCCGCACCGCGGCGGTCAGGGTGAGCCGGCCGCGGGCGTCCAGCGGCAGCGGCGCGGCAGTGAAGTTGGGCCGGGGGCCGTCGGTCGCGCCGGGCAGGAAGACGGTGATCACCGCGCCGTCCCGCTCGGCGGGCACCCGCGTCGCGGTGGCCACCTCCAGCGGCAGCATGAGGCGGCCCTTGCCGTCCAGCGCCCGCAGCACGGTGTTGCTGCGCGCCGGCGCCATCGCGGCGTCCATCGCCCAGATGCCGGAGACGTCGACGGCAGCGCCGGTCTGACCGGTGGAGGCTACGGCGGCGAGAGTGAGCGCGTCGGTGGGCACCCGCTCGCCGACGCCGGTCAGCAGCGCCCCGATGCCGGCGAAGGAGGCCGGCAGCCCCGCCGGCGCGGGCGTGGCCGTCGGGGCGGCGGTCCGTCGGGGCGCGTTCGGCACGGAGGACGCGGGGGTCGGCTGCGGTGGGCCCGCGGCCCGGCGGCGTGCGCCCGCGGGCTTCGGTGGAGCGGCGTTGGGCATTGCCCGGACCGTCCGTGCCGCCACCTGCTCGGCAGTCGCGCCCAGGACGCGCCGCAGCACCGCTGCGTCGGAGGCGGCCGTGACCGCCGCAGGGGAGGGGATGGTTGCCGATCGAGGATCGGCGGGGACCGTGTCAGTCGTGGACGCGGAGCGTGGCTCCGGCCCGAGCAGGTGGGAAGAATCCCACTCCGTGGTGTCCGAGGGGGGACTTGAACCCCCACGCCCGATAAAGGGCACTAGCACCTCAAGCTAGCGCGTCTGCCATTCCGCCACCCGGACGAGTGCGAGGCCAAGACTACCCGACGCCCTGCGCGGCCCGGCACGGGTACCCCGCCGTGTCGCATCGCCCGGTCGTCCGTGCCCCTCGGCGGCGGGGGCGGGCCCGTAGTGTCGCCGGGGTGGAGAACCGAGGTCCCGTCCAGGCCCAGGCCGAGGTCGCCGAGCTGCTCAGCGAGCTGATCCGGATCGACACGACCAACACCGGCGACACCGCCACCAGCGCCGGCGAGCGGACCGCCGCCGAGTGGGTCGCCGGCAAGCTGGACGAGGTCGGCATCGGCTCGCAGATCCTGGAGTCCGAGCGCGGCCGGGCCAGCCTCGTCGCCCGCATCCCCGGCGCCGACCGCAGCCGCCCGGCGCTGCTGGTCCACGGGCACCTCGACGTCGTCCCCGCCGACCCGGCCGAGTGGAGCGTGCACCCGTTCTCCGGCGAGGAGCGCGACGGCTACGTGTGGGGCCGCGGCGCCGTCGACATGAAGGACATGGACGCGATGGTCCTGGCGCTGGTGCGCGAGTGGGCCCGCACCGGCGTGCAGCCGCCGCGCGACGTCGTCCTCGCCTTCGTCGCCGACGAGGAGGCCGGCGGCCGGCTCGGCGCCCGCTGGCTGGTCGACGAGCACCCCGACCTGTTCGCCGACTGCTCCGAGGCGATCAGCGAGGTCGGGGGCTTCTCCATCACCGTCCGCGACGACCTGCGCCTCTACCTCGTCCAGACCGCGGAGAAGGGCCTGGCGTGGATGCGGCTGACCGCCGGCGGCCGGCCCGGGCACGGCTCGTTCGTCCACGACGACAACGCCGTCACCCGGCTGTGCCAGGCGGTCGCGCGGCTGGGCTCCACCCGGCTGCCCACCGTGCTGACCCCGCCGATGCGCCAGTTCCTCGCCGCGGTCGAGGAGGCCTACGGCATCGAGATCGACCCGGACGAGCCGGAGGAGGCGCTGGCCCGGCTGGGCAGCATCAGCCGGATGATCGGCGCGGCGCTGCGCAACACCGCCAACCCCACGATGCTCACCGCCGGCTACAAGACCAACGTCATCCCCGGGACGGCGAGCGCCATCGTCGACGGCCGCTTCCTGCACGGCCAGGAGGAGGAGTTCGAGCGGCAGCTGGCGAGCCTCGTCGGCGAGGGCGTCCAGCGCGAGTGGCTCGTCCACGACCAGGCCGTGGAGACGACCTTCGACGGCCCGCTGGTCGACATGATGACCGAGGCGCTCACGGCCGAGGACGACGGCGCGCGGCCGGTGCCGTTCACCATGAGCGGCGGCACCGACGCCAAGAGCTTCGAGCGCCTGGGCATGCGCTGCTTCGGCTTCTCCCCGCTGCGGCTGCCCGCCGACCTCGACTTCGCCTCGCTCTTCCACGGCATCGACGAGCGGGTGCCCGTGGAGTCGCTGCGCTTCGGCGTCCGCGTGCTCGACCGGTTCCTGCGCGGCGTCTGACGCCGTCCTCAGCAACGATCATGGCGCCGTGGCGGCGACACGCCGTCGGCCGTCGGCGTGTCGCCGTCACCGCGCCATGATCGCGGGAACGGAGGGCCGGTCGCGCGGGGACGGGACAGGACGGGCGGCGTCAGCGGAGGGCGCCCGTGGTGTGATGCCGGGGTGACCTCTCCCACACCTCCCGGCCCGGGTTCCGTCGCGCTGATCACCGGAGGGACCGGCGGCTTCGGCCGCGCCCTCACGCAGAAGCTCCGCGAGCGGGACGTCACCGTCGTCGCCGCCGACCTCGACTCCGAGCGCAACCGGTCGGTGGCCGAGGAGCTCGGCGCGCACTTCGTCGCCCTCGACGTCACCGACCGCGCCGCCAACGAGGCCGTCGTCGCGCAGGTGGAGGCCGAGCACGGCCGGCTCGACGCCGCCTACCTCAACGCCGGCATCTCGGCCGCCAAGAGCGACGACGCCCTCGACCTCGACGAGTTCATGCGCGTGGTCGACATCGACCTGTTCGGCGTCGTCTACGGCGTGCAGGCCGCGCGCCCGGCGATCAAGCGGGCCGGCGGCGGCGCGATCGTGGTGACGGCGTCGCTGGCGGGCCTGTCGCCGATGCCCACCGACCCCGGCTACAGCGTGGCCAAGGGCGGCGCGATCGCGTTCGTCCGGTCGATGGCGCCGCGGCTGACCCGCGAGGGCATCACCATCACCGCGATCTGCCCCGGCTTCGCCGACACCGCGATCATCGACCGCATCCGGCACGAGTTCGAGGCCGCGGACTTCCCGGTCATCCCGGCCGCCGAGGTCGCCGACGCGATGGTCATGGCCTGGACCTCGGGCGAGCCCGGCGCCGCGTACGTCATCCAGCCCGGCGTCGGCACCGTGCCCTACAAGTTCAAGGGCGTGCCCAGCGCGAAGACCGCGACCGGCGAGACCGCCGTCGTCCCCGAGGCGCTGCGGCCGCCGTCCATGCTCTGACCGCTCCTGCCGGGGGCCGGTGACCGGCGTCACCCGGCCTCTGGCAGGGTCGGCGCATGCGTGCATGGCGGGTACACGAGCTCGGCGACCCCTCGGAGGTCATGCGGCTGGAGGACGTCGAGGAGCCGACCCCGGCCGAGGGCCAGATCAAGGTGCGCGTGCGCGCGGCGGCGCTGAACTTCCCCGACGTCCTCATGGCGCAGGGGCGGTACCAGGAGCGCCCGCCGCTGCCCTTCACGCCCGGCGTCGAGCTGTGCGGCGAGACCGAGGACGGGCGCCGGGTCATCGGTGGCCCGGCCGGCGGCCCCGGCGCGTTCGCCGAGTACGCGCTGATGAACGCCCGCGACGCCTGGCCGGTGCCGGACGGCCTGTCCGACGAGAAGGCCGCCGCGCTGTACCTCACCTACCAGACCGGGCACGTCGGCCTGCACCGCCGGGCGCACCTGCAGGCGGGGGAGTGGCTGCTGGTGCACGCCGGCGCGGGCGGCGTCGGCTCGGCGGCGATCCAGCTCGGCAAGGCCGCCGGCGCCAAGGTGATCGCCACCGCCGGCGGCGCGCACAAGGTCGAGGTCTGCCGCGAGCTCGGCGCCGACCACGTCGTCGACTACACGGCCGAGGACTTCGTCCCCGTCGTCAAGGAGCTCACCGGCGGCGAGGGCGCCGACGTCGTCTACGACCCGGTCGGCGGCGACGTGTTCGACAGGTCGCGGAAGTGCATCGCCTTCGAGGGCCGGCTGCTCGTCGTCGGGTTCACCAGCGGGCGGATCCCCGAGGCGCCGGCCAACCACGCGCTGGTCAAGAACTACAGCGTCGTCGGCCTGCACTGGGGCCTGTACAAGAAGAAGGACCCGGCCGTGATCGGGCAGACCCACGACGAGCTGGTCCGGCTGGTCACCGCGGGCGCGATCGACCCGCTCGTCGGCCAGGTCCTGCCGCTGGACCGGGCGCCGCAGGCGCTGGCCGCGCTGGCCGACCGCGGCACCGTCGGCAAGGTCGTGCTCGTCCCCTGAGGACGCACCCCTGAGGACACGACAGGGCGTGCTCCCCACCCGGGGAGCACGCCCTGCGCCGTCTCCGCGCCGGCTAGGTGACCGGCATCGGCAGGTAGGACAGCCGCGCGCGGCGCCGCAGGACGACCTTGCGGGTGCCGTCCGCGTGCAGCTGGAGGCGGGCCAGCTCCCACCCGCCGACGTCGGATTGGAGGCTCAACATGGTCGCCGCTGCGGAACGGGACGTGCCCGGGGGGATCCGCAGCGGCGCGTACTCCCAGTCGGCGGCGTTCACCCGCCCGATGTTGCCACGGTGGACACCTGCCGGTCACCAGGGTGCCGGTCCCCGGACTGCCGCTGCCGGGGACCGGCGGCAGGATGGACGGCGACCCGATCCGCACCCGAGGGAGGACGACGTGACCGATCCCGGTTCCGCCACCGACGCCGACCGCGCCGAGCAGGAGGCCCTCCTCGAGCCCGCGGCCCCCGCCGGGGCCGGCGACGCGGGACCGGTCGGCGACCTCGACGCGAACGAGGCCGACGCGCTCGAGCAGCAGCTGTCGACCGCGCCGGGCTCGGCCGGCCCGCTGCGACCGGTCGGCGACGTCGACGCCAACGAGGCCGACGTGCTGGAGCAGGAGGCGGACGTCCCCTTCGACGACGACGACCGCACCGTCTGACCGAGGGATCGTCCGTGGGGGCGAGCAGACCCCCGGCGCGGCGGTCGTGGCGACCACGCCCACCGGCGACCCACCACGCCGACGACGCTCGCCGCCCGGGCGCACGAGCAGCCGCGCCCGCTGCTCGCTCAGGCGCCGTCGAGCCCCGGGTAGTCCGCCCCGGGCGCCTCGGCGGGCGGCCGCAGCAGGGTCACGGTGGCCCACCCCTCCTGCAGCAGGGCGTCGTCGGTGCCCGGCTCGGGCCCGTCGGGGGTCTCGTGGAAGGTGAGTGTCACGAAGTCCTCGCCGGCCTCGCCGACCTCGACTGCACCGCGCCGAAGGTCGCCAGCCGGGCCGGGCACAGCCCGCGCAGCCGCTCCGGCGGGACGTCGGGGGCGTTGACGTTGACCACCACCGGCCCCGGCGCGTGCCCGAGGGTCCACCGCAGCGCCCGGCGGGCGACCTCCTCGGCGGTGGCCCAGGCGTGCTCCGCGGCCGGGTCGGCGGTGCCGGCCAGCGACACCGCCAGGGCGGGCAGCCCGTGGGTGGCGCCGGTCAGCGCGGCGCCCACGGTGCCCGAGTGCAGCACCGCCGTGCCGGTGTTGGGGCCCCGGTTGACGCCGGAGAGCACGATGTCCGGCCGCGGCCCGAACGCGCCGCGCACCCCGGCGAAGGCGATGAGCGCGGGGGAGGCCTCGACGGCCAGGGTGCGGACGGTGCCCGTGCCGGGCGGCTCGTGCTCCCGGACCGCCAGCCGGTTCCCCTGCAGGAGCGCGGTCAGCGAGGCGCTGGACCCGCTGTACTCCTGGTCGGGCGCGGCCAGCGTCACCTCCAGGCCTGCCTCCGCCGCCACGCGGGCCAGCAGGTGCACTCCCGGGCTGTCGATCCCGTCGTCGTTGGTCACCAGTGCGTGCACGCGGCCCCCTCCCGGTCGGGTCGGCGCCCTCGTGCCCCGCGGGAGCGTCCGGCACACCCGTCCGGGGTGGCCGCGTCCCCGGGCCCGCACCCGCCCGGCATGCTCGGCGGGTGCCCCTCGTGCTGGTGTTCCTGCTCCTCGTCGCGCTCGTGCTGCCGCTGCTGGCCTGGTCGCTCGCCGGCCGCCGGTTCTGGGCGGACCTGCGCGGCCCGGGCACCCGCGACCTGCGCGCCGAGGTGGTCGCCCGGCACGGGCTGAGCGGCGCCGAGGCCGACACCGTGCAGACGGCGGTGACCCGCGGCCGGCCGGTGGACGACGCGCGGCTGCGCCCGGCGGCCGCCGACTGGGCCGGCACCACGCTCACCGTCCTCGACGAGCAGCACGCCGCGCACGCCGGCCGCGACCGCGCCGCCTCCGTCGTCCTCGGCCTGGCCGGGCTGTGCCTGCTGGCCGCGGTGGTGCTGGCCGTCGTGCTCGACGCGGGCGGGGTGGTCTACCTGCTGGTGGTGCTCGCCGCGGGGGCGATCGGCAACCTGGCGCTGCTCCCGGCGACGGTCCGGCGCAACCTGCGGCGGGCGCGCACCGTCAACGGCGGATGACGTTCCGCTTCCCCTCCGCCGGTGGGTGTGGTTAGGCTTCCCTTACCGTCGTCTCGAGGGGGAGCCATGACCACCTGCCCGGGTACTCCGGCGCTCTCCGTCGCCGGCGCCCCCGAACGGGCCCGCACCGCCGCGACCCGCAGCGCCGCGGCGCTGTGCGTCGCCGGCCGCGAGCCGGGCCGCCCCCTCGCGCACGCCACCACCGCCGCCGGGCAGGTGCTCGTGCTGGTCCCCGCCGACGGCGAGGTCGCCGCCGCCCTCGAGGCCGCGCCGGACCGGGACGTGTCGGCGCTGCTGATGGTCAGCGACCGCGCGCCGGTGCCGCTGCGCGACCCGGTGCGGGCGACCCTGTGGCTGGCCGGCTGGCTCACCCCGGTGCCCGAGGTCGACCGGCGCGCGGCCGCGGTGGCCTTCGCCGAGGTCCGGCCCGAGGGCGCGCTGCTCGACGTCGGGACGTCGGCCACGCTGCTGCGGCTGGACCTCGCCGAGGTCGTGCTGCGCGAGGGGGACGCGTGCGCCGAGGTCTCGCCGGGCGAGTTCGCCGCCGCCCGCCCCGACCCGCTCGCCGCCGTCGAGGCGCGGATGCTGCAGCACCTCGACCGCGACCACCCCGACGTGCTCGCCGTCCTGCGCAGCCGGGTGCCGGCCGGGCCGGGGGAGACGGTGCGCCCGCTGGGCGTCGACCGGTTCGGCTACCGGCTGCGGGTGGAGCGGCCCGGCGGGCACCGCGACGTCCGGGTGCCCTTCCCGCGGCCGCTGACCTGCCCCGGTCAGCTGCGCGCGGCGACGTCGCAGCTGCTGCGCGCCCTGCGCGCGGGCCTCGCCCGCCGCGACTGAGCCCGCCGGGCGGCGGACATGGCCATCTCCGCCGCCCCGGTCAGGCGTCCAGGTTCTCGCGCAGCAGCCCGGCCAGGCGGGTGCGCCGCGGGCGGACGTCGACCTCCCGCACCGCCCGCGCCAGCGCCGCGCCCGACGCGTGCACGATCGACAGGTGCTGCTGCGCCCGGGTGAGCGCGGTGTAGACCAGCGGCCGCGACAGCATCCCGCCCGCCTCCGGCGGCAGCACCACGACGACGCCCGGCCACTCCGAGCCCTGCGCGCGGTGCACCGTGATCGCCCACCCGTGCCTGAGGTCGGGCAGCGCGTCACCGGTCACCGTCACCGGGCCGGAGGAGAAGTCGACGGTCAGCGAGCCCTCGCCGGTGCCGGTGACCACGCCGACCTCGCCGTTGGCGAACCCGATCGGCTCGAGGTCCAGGTGGTTGGCGGTGGCCACCACCCGGTCGCCGACGTCGAAGCCGAACACCGTGCCGTCGCCGGGGTTGAGCCGCTCCTTGAGCGCCCTGTTCAGCTCGATGGTCCCCGCCGGCCCGCGGTGCACCGGCGTCACCACCTGCACGTTGCGCGGGTCGATCCCCAGCGCCCGCGGGATCGAGTCGGTGACCAGCTGCACCACCCGCCGGGCGGCCTCGCCGCTGCCCGTGGCGGGCACGACCACCACCTCGCGGTCGGGGGAGTCCACCGGCGGCAGCTGCCCGGTGCGCACCGCCGACGCCAGCCGGGCGATCGCGCCGCCCTCGGCCTGCCGGTAGAGCGTGGTCAGCTCGGTCACCGGGACGACGCCGGAGTCGATGAGGTCGCCGAGCACGTGGCCGGGGCCGATCGAGGGCAGCTGCGCGGGGTCGCCGACCAGCAGCAGGTGGGTGCCGTCGGGGCAGGCCTCGATCAGCGCCGCGGTCAGCTCGACGTCGAGCATCGACGCCTCGTCCACCACGACGACGTCGGCGTCCAGCGGCCACTCCTCGTTGCGGGCGAACCCGCCGCCGAAGCCCTGCGCGCCGAGCAGCCGGTGCACGGTGACGGCCGGGTGGTCGGTGAGCTCCTCCAGCCGCTTGGCCGCCCGGCCGGTGGGCGCGGCCAGCGCGACCTCGGTGCCCTTGGCCCGCAGCAGCCGCACGATCGCGGCCACGGTGCGGCTCTTGCCGGTGCCCGGGCCGCCGGTGAGCAGCGAGACGCCGGCGCCGAGCACCTGCGCCACGGACTGCTCCTGCGCCTCGTCGAGCCCCTTGGACACCGACCGGACGGCGGCCGGGTCGGCGATCCGCTCGGCGGTGGCGGCCAGCCGGGCCACGCCCTCGGCGACGGCCTCCTCGGCCATGCCGAACCGGGCCAGCGACAGCATCCGCAGCGCGGGGTCCGGCTCCGGCGGCTCCTCGTCGGAGGACTCGTCCCACTCCGGCTCCGGCGGCTCGTGGTCGAGCACCTCGCCGGACTCGACCGCCGCGACGATCGCCGCCGCCGGGTCGCTGACGCCCTCGGCGCGCAGCGCGGCCACGACCAGGTCGGCGGGCAGCACGGTGTGCCCGTCCCGGCTGGCCGTGCGCAGGGTCATGACGACGATCGCGCGGCCGCGGCGGGAGTCCTGCCGGTCGGCGCCGGGCAGCAGCGAGATCGCCAGCCGGTCGGCGTCGGTGAGGGTGACGCCGTGCAGCCCCAGCAGCGCCCACGGGTCGTCGCGCAGCCGCCGCGCGGCGTCGTCGCCGAGGGCGTCGGCCGCCGAGGACGCCAGCTTCGCCTCCAGCCCGGCCCGCACCAGCAGCTCGACCACGCCGTAGGTGGGCTGGGCCGACAGGAACGAGGAGAACAGCCGCTCGGCGCGCTGCTTGCCGACCCGCGGCATCTTCAGCAGCTTCGCGGCGGTGACGTCGTCGGGGGAGGTGATGCCGGCGGCGGGCAGCTCGGCGGCCGCCCGCTTGCCCAGGCCCGGCCACAGGCCGGCGGCGACGAAGGCGGCGAAGACGGGGTCGGGGGCGGGAGCGGTGCTCACGGAGGTCGTCGTCATCGGGCGGTGCGCTGGTCCGGGTAGGAGAAGTGCGGCGCGGAGACGTCCTCCAGCGCCGTGCGGATGGCCGCGGGCAGCCGGACGCTCTCGGCGTCCAGCGAGGCCTGCAGCTGGACGGCGGTGCGGGCGCCGACGACGGGCGCGGCGACGCCGGGGCGGTCGCGCACCCAGGCCAGCGCCACCGCCAGCGGGGTGGTGCCCAGGCCGTCGGCGGCGGTGGCGACCGCCTCGACGATCCGGTCGGCGGTGGCCGAGCGCAGGTCGTCGACGAACCCGGCCCACTGCGGCGAGGCCCCGCGCGACTCCGCCGGGGTGCCGGTGCGGTACTTGCCGGTGAGCAGCCCCCGGCCCAGCGGGGACCAGGCGAGCACGCCCAGCCCCAGCGCCTCGGCGGCGGGCACGACCTCGCGCTCGACGCCGCGCTGCAGCAGCGAGTACTCGACCTGGGTGCTCACCAGCGGCGTGCGGCCCGGCCAGGCGCGCTGCCAGGTGGCGGCCTGCGCGGTCTGCCAGCCGGTGTAGTTGCTCACCCCGACGTAGCGCACGCGGCCGCTGGCGACGGCGGCGTCGCAGGCGGCGAGGGTCTCCTCGACGGGGGTGTGGTCGTCCCAGGCGTGCAGCTGCCACAGGTCGACGTGGTCGACGCCCAGGCGGGCCAGCGACGCGTCCAGCGCGGCCAGCAGGTGCCCGCGGGAGGCGCCGCGGCCCAGCGGCCCGGGCCCGGTGCGGCCCACGGCCTTGGTCGCGACGAGCACCTCCGACCGCGGGACGACGTCGGCCAGCAGCCGGCCCAGGGTCCGCTCGCTGTCGCCGTCGCAGTAGACGTCGGCGGTGTCCACGAGCGTGCCGCCGGCGTCGACGAACGCGGTGAGCTGCAGCGCCGCCTCGTCCTCGTCGGTGTCCCGGCCCCAGGTCATGGTGCCCAGCGCCAGCCGGGAGACGACCAGGCCGCTGCGTCCCAGCGCCCGTTGTTCCACGACCGGCCAACCTACCGTCGCGGACCGACACCGGCCGGTGGGCGCGGCGGTGTGAGGACGGCGACCCGCGTGGTGCCCGGCCGGTCCCGGGGGACCGACCTAGGCTGTCCTCCCGTGCTCCGACCGAACCCGCGCACCGCGTCCCGCCCGACCCCCGGAACCCGGGGCTGAGCGGCGGTGGGGTGGTTCGAGGCCGTCGTCCTGGGGCTGGTGCAGGGGCTCACGGAGTTCCTGCCGATCTCCTCCAGCGCGCACCTGCGCGTCGTCGGGGAGGCCGCGGGCTGGGGTGACCCGGGCGCGGCGTTCACCGCGATCACGCAGATCGGCACCGAGGCCGCGGTGCTCCTCTACTTCCGCAAGGACATCGCGCGGATCGTCGTCGCCTGGCTGCGGGCGCTGCGGCACCAATCGCGGCGGTCGGACCCCGACGCCCGCATGGGCTGGCTGATCATCGTCGGCAGCATCCCGATCGTCGTCCTGGGCCTGCTGTTCCAGGACGACATCGAGACGACGTTCCGCGACCTGCGGATCGTGGCCATCTCGCTGGTCGCGTTCTCGCTGGTCCTGTACTGGGCCGACCGGGTGGGCCGCAAGAAGCGCGAGCTGGCCGACCTCAGCGTCCGCGACGGCCTGCTGTTCGGGCTGGCCCAAGCGATGGCGCTGGTGCCGGGCGTGTCCCGCTCCGGCGGCACGATCACCATGGGCCTGTTCCTCGGCTACACCCGCGCGGCCGCCGCCCGGTACTCGTTCCTGCTGGCCATCCCGGCGGTGCTCGGGTCGGGCTTCTTCCAGGTCTACGAGGCGCTCACCGGCGACGTCGCGGGGGAGACCGTCTCCTGGGGGCCGACGATCCTGGCCACGGCCATCGCGTTCGGCGTCGGCCTGTCGGTGATCGCCTGGCTGCTGCGCTACCTCGACCGCGGCACGTTCACGCCGTTCGTCGTCTACCGCGTGGTGCTCGGCCTGGCCCTGCTGGCGCTGGTCGGCGTCGGGGTGCTCGCCCCGCGCTAGCGCCTAGGCTCGGGCGTCGTGACCACCGTCATCCTCCTGCGGCACGGCCGGACGACGGCGAACGCCGGCGGCGTGCTGGCCGGCTGGACCCCGGGCGTGCGGCTCGACGAGACGGGGGAGGAGCAGGTGGCCGCGGTGGGCCGGCGGCTGGCGCCGGTGCCGCTGGCCGCGGTGGTCAGCAGCCCGCTGGAGCGCTGCCGGCAGACCGCCGAGGCCGTCCTCGCCGACCGCGACCTGGAGCTGCAGGCCGACGACCGGCTCGGCGAGGCCCGCTACGGCGACTGGACCGGCCGGCCGCTCAAGGAGCTGGCCGAGGACCCGATGTGGAAGGTCGTGCAGCAGCACCCCTCCGCCGCGGTGTTCCCCGGCCCGGAGGGGGAGGGGCTGGCGCAGACCCAGGCCCGCGCGGTGGCCGCCGTCCGCGAGTGGAACGCCCGGCTGGGGCCCGACGCGGTGTGGCTGGCGTGCAGCCACGGCGACGTCATCAAGGCCGTCCTCGCCGACGCCCTCGGCCTGCACCTGGACGCCTTCCAGCGGATCGTCGTCGACCCGGCGTCGATCTCGGTCGTCACCTACACCGAGACCCGCCCGTTCGTCGTCCGGATGAACGACACCGGCGGCGACGTCGCGGCACTCCTCCCGAAGGAGGGGACGGCCGACTCCGACGCCGTGGTGGGCGGCGGGGCCGGGGCGGCCACGACCTGAACGCAACCGTCCGCCTCCCCGCGTAACCTGGGCGCGTGCCTCGCCAGGTCTTCCGCTTCGACCGCCCGTCCCGGTTCGTCGCCGGCACGGTGGGCCAGCCCGGGGACCGCACCTTCTACCTGCAGGCGTCCGACGCCGAGGGGCGCGTGGTCAGCGTCGCGCTGGAGAAGTCGCAGGTGCAGGTCCTCGCCGAGCGCATGGACGAGCTGCTCGACGAGATCGCCACCCGCCCCGGCACCGCCGTCCCCGCCACCGCCGACGTCGACGACCTCGAGCCGCTCACCGCGCCCGTCGACGAGGAGTTCCGCGTCGCGGCCATGGGCCTGGCCTGGGACGGCGAGGCGCAGGCCGTCGTCGTCGAGGCCGTGGCCGCCACCGACGAGCCGGTCGACGAGGAGACGATCCTGTCCGACGCCGAGGAGGGCCCCGACGCGCTGCGGGTGACCATCACCCCCGGCGCCGCCCGCTCGTTCGTGGCCCGCGCCCGCCGCGTCGTCGCCGCCGGCCGGCCCTCGTGCCCGCTGTGCTCGCTGCCGTTGGACCCGACCGGGCACGTCTGCCCCCGGCAGAACGGCTACCGCCGCTGATCCCCGGACGACGGCGATGAGCGAGCCCGCGCAGGACCTCCGCGCCCCGGCCAGCGCCGCCGAGGCGCGCGCCCTGCTGCGCGAGGGCGAGATCGACGTCGAGGGCCGCATGCTCGACGCGAGCAACGTGACCCTGTTCGGCACCGTCCGCACCGGCACGCTCGAGGCCGAGTGCGTCTACAAGCCGGTCGCCGGCGAGCGGCCGCTGTGGGACTTCCCCGACGGCACCCTCGCCGGGCGCGAGGTGGCGGCGGCGCTGGTCAGCGAGGCCACCGGCTGGGACGTCGTCCCGCCCACCGTGCTGCGGGAGGGCCCGTTCGGCCCCGGCATGGTGCAGCTGTGGATCGACGGCGACCCGGACGTCGACCTGGCCGCGTTCGTCCGCTCCGACCACCCGGGCCTGCGCCGCATGGCGGTGTTCGACGCGGTCGTGAACAACGCCGACCGCAAGGGCGGGCACATCATCCCGACGGCGTCGGGCCACGTGTACGGCGTCGACCACGGCATCTGCTTCTCCACCGACCCGAAGCTGCGCACCCTGCTGTGGCGCTGGGCGGGCAAGCCGCTGCTGCTGGAGGCGCTCGCGGTGCTGGAGCGGCTGGCCGACGACCTGCGCGGCGACCTCGGCGAGGCGCTGCAGGAGCACCTGACCCGCCGCGAGGTCCGGTGCACGCAGCAGCGGGTGGCCGAGCTGCTGCGCACGCAGGTGCACCCCGAGCCGTCGGGGGACTGGCCCGCCCTGCCCTGGCCCCCCTTCTGACCCGCCGCGCGGGTTCGACGGTGTGCGCCGACGCCGCATCCCGGGCGCCGGAACGCGGCCTCGGCGCACCCGCTCGGGACCGTCGAACGCCCCCGCGGGCTCAGGACAGGTCGACCGCGGCGATCATCGCGGCCGCCTGCAGGCCGTCGCCGTCGACGGTGAGCACCTCCAGCGGCACCCGCCGCCAGCACGCCAGCAGCAGGTCCCCGGCGGTGCCGCGCAGGGTGGCCACCGGCTGCGGCCGGGTGCCGGCGAACAGCGTCCGCTCGACGCCGGCGTCGATCGCGTGCAGCACCACCGGGTGCGCGCCCTCGGGCGGGCCGTCGGGCAGCGCGCCGGGCACCATCACCTCCAGCCACTCGTCGATGCCGTCGAGGCCGACGTCGGGAGGGATGGGGCGGACGTCGCCGAGCACCTGCTCGACGTCGACGGTGTGGACGACGGCCTCCTGCACCTGACGCCGGAGCACGAAGCCGACGTCCTTCCGGGGCGCCCAGGTCCACACCCGCTCGGCGGGGTCGGCGCCGGCCAGCGCGGCCTCCAGCTCCGCGGACTGCCCGGCCGCCCAGCCCAGCAGCTCGTCGTCGGGACGGCGCTGCGGCGCTCCGTACCCGCCGGGGTCCTGGGCGCGGGTGCGCACCACCCAGGCCCAGAAGTGCTGGACCTCGCCGAGGTGCCAGACCAGGTCGGCCAGCGTCCAGCCGGGGCACCCGGGCACCGGGGCGGTCCAGCCGCCGGCCAGCACGGCCTCGGCGGCGGCGTCGGCGAACCGGGCGTCGGTGCGGCGCAGCACCGGCAGGTAGCCCGACAGCTCCATCGCGGCCTCCTCGCGCGGGGACGGGCCCCGACGCTAGCCCGTCAGCGGGCCCACAGGGCCGGCACCGGGCGGGCCGCGGCCCGGCGCAGCAGCAGCGCCGCGGCGGTGCGCTCGTCGAGCACCAGGTCGGTGACCAGCCCGCCGGCCAGCGCCGCGGCCAGCGCGGTGACCTTGTTGACGCCGGCCACCGCGCACACCCGGCGCGGGATGCGGCGAAGCGCCGGCGGGACCAGGCCGCTGGTGCGTGCGTTGATCGGGATGCCCTCCCAGGTCCCGTCGCCGCGCAGGAAGACGGTGCACACGTCGCCGACCACCGAGGCGGCGGCGAGGTCGGCGCGGTCGGCCGGGCCGAGGTAGCCCTCCGCCCAGACCCGGCTCGGCACCGGGCCGGCCATCGCGCCGACGCCGAACAGCGCGACGTCGGCGGACTGCTGGATGGCCAGCACCCGGCGCACGCTGCGCTCGCGCCACATCGCCTGCCGGGTCTCGGACCGGTCGAAGAACGCTGGCACGGGGAAGTGGTGCACCTGCGCGTCCCAGGCGGTGCCGAACCGGCCGAGGACGTCGCTGCCGTAGCCGACGCCGCTGCTGTGGGTGTTCATCGCCCCGTTGAGCTGGACGACGTGCGCGTCCCGCAGCGGCCGGGCCCGCAGGTGCTGGCCGACGGCGCTGGTGGTGGTGCCCCACGCCAGCCCGAGCGTCATCCCGTCGCCCATCGCCTCGTCCAGGACCGCCGCGGTCCGGCCGGCGACCAGCTGCAGCCGGGCGACGTCGGGGGCGTCCTCCGGCACCGACACCACCCGCGCCGTGACGCCGTACCGCGCGCCGAGCTCGCTCGCCATCGAGGCTGCACGTCCGTGCACGGCGCTGACCGAGACGGTGACGATGCCGAGCGCCCGCGCGGCGTCCAGCATCCGGGACACCGTGGACCGCGAGACCCCCTCCTCGGCGGCGATGTCCTCCATCCGCACGCGGTCCAGCCAGTACCGGCGGGCCACCCGCTCGAGGTCCTCGTCGGCCGCCACGCCCTGGCTCCCTCCCGGCGCGGGCGACCCCGCGCACCGGTCCCACGCTAACGCCGCGGTGCACGGACGTGCAGGTGGTTGCCCTGCGAGGCCAACAGGTGCAGGTTGACCCTCGTCCCCGGGTGCCGGCACCCCGCCGGCGCCCCGCACCACCCCCGCACCACCTCAGGAGTGCCCGGTGTCCACAGCCCTCTCGCCCGAGGTCCGCACCAACGCCCTCGACCGCATGTCCCGGGACGTCCTGGACGTCCTGGTCATCGGCGGCGGGGTCACCGGGGCCGGGGCCGCGCTCGACGCGGCCAGCCGCGGCCTGACGGTCGGCCTGCTCGAGCAGCGCGACTGGGCCTCGGGCACCTCGAGCCGGGCCAGCAAGCTGGTGCACGGCGGGCTGCGCTACCTGGAGATGCTGGACTTCGCGCTGGTCCGCGAGGCGCTGCACGAGCGCGGCCTGCTCGTCGGCCGGCTCGCCCCCCACCTGGTGCACCCGGTGCCCTTCCTCTACCCGATCCGGCACCGCGTGTGGGAGCGGGCCTACATCGGCGCGGGCATCGCCCTCTACGACACCCTCGGCGGCCTGCTCGGCCGCCGCGACGGCCACGGCGTGCCGCTGCACCGGCACCTGTCGAAGAAGGCGCTGCGCCGGGTGGCCCCCTCGCTGAAGGACGACGTCGCCGTCGGCGCCATCCGCTACTGGGACGCCAAGGTCGACGACGCCCGCCTCGTGCAGGTGCTCGTGCGCACCGCGGTCGGGCACGGCGCGCTGGCCGCCAGCCGCACCCAGGTCACCGGCTACCTGGAGGAGGACGGCCGGGTCGCCGGCGTGCGCGCGGTGGACCTCGAGACCGGCCGCGAGCTCACCGTCCGCGCCCGCCACGTCGTCGGCGCCACCGGGGTGTGGACCGACCAGACGGAGGAGCTCTTCCGCGCCCAGGGCCTGACCGTGCGCGCCTCCAAGGGCGTGCACATCGCCGTGCCGCGCGAGGCGATCGCCGGCGAGGACGGCTTCATCCTGCGCACCGAGAAGAGCGTGCTGTTCATCATCCCGTGGCCGACGCACTGGGTGATCGGCACGACCGACACCCCGTGGGACCTGGCCAAGGACCACCCGGTCGCCTCGGCCGCCGACGTCGACTACCTGCTCGACCACGCCAACGCGGTGCTCGAGCGCCCGCTCACCCGCGACGACGTCCTCGGCGTCTACACCGGCCTGCGCCCGCTGCTGCAGCCGGTCGACGAGGAGGCCGGCGGGACGACCCGGGTCTCCCGCGAGCACACCGCCGCCACCGTGCGGCCGGGCCTGACGATGATCGCCGGCGGCAAGTACACGACCTACCGCGTCATGGCCCGCGACGTCGTCGACATGGCGCTGCGCGACCGGGCGCCCGGCGAGGACCCCGACGCGCCGATCCCGGCCTCGCTCACCGAGGAGCTGCCGCTGGTGGGCGCCGACGGCTACCGGGTCCGCTGGAACCGCAAGGCGCACCTGGCCGCCGCGCACGGCTGGACCGAGCAGCGCGTGGAGCACCTGCTCGACCGCTACGGCAGCCTGGTCGACGAGGTCCTCGCCCTGGTCGACGCCGACCCCGAGCTCGGCCGCCCGCTGGAGGGCGCGCCGGACTACCTGCCGGCCGAGGTCGTCTACGCCGTCACCGCCGAGGGTGCGCTGCACCTGGAGGACGTGCTCACCCGCCGCACCCGGCTGTCCTACGAGCAGGCCGACCGGGGCACCGCCTCGGCCCGCGCCGCGGCCGACCTCATGGCGCCGCTGCTCGGCTGGGACGACGCCCAGCGGGAGCGGGAGATCAGCACCTACCTGGCGCGGGTGGAGGCCGAGCGCGCCGCCGAGGCGATGCCCGACGACACCTCGGCCGAACAGGCCCGCCTGCGGGCGCCGGAGATCCGGCCCTTCGCCGGCGCCTCCTGAGACCCCGGGCCGGCGGGGCGTCCCGCCGGCCCGGCGCGACCGCCGCTGCCGGAAGGAGGTGGACAGAGGGCTCGGCACGACCCGCCCGCACCGGGCGGGCCCCCATCACGGCACAACCGGACACAGAGAGGTGTCTCAGCGTGTCACTGACCTCCGTCTTCTTCTCCGAGGTGCTCGGCACCGCGATCCTGCTGCTCTTCGGCGTCGGCGTCGTCGCCAACGTCCTGCTCACCGACTCCAAGGGCCACGGCGGCGGCTGGCTGCTCATCAACTTCGGCTGGGGCCTGGGCGTCTTCGCCGGCGTCTACGCGGCCTACCGCAGCGGTGCCCACCTCAACCCGGCGGTCACCGTCGGGCTGTGGGCCTTCGGCGCCGACGAGTACGCCCCCGGTGTCGACGTCACGTTCGGCAGCACCCTGGTCTACTTCGCCGGCGAGTTCGTCGGCGCGTTCCTCGGCGCCGTCGTCGCCTGGCTCGCGTACCAGAAGCACTACGCCCGGCACGACGAGCCCGGGGAGATCCTGGCGACCTTCTCCACGGGCCCGGCGATCCGCAGCCTCCCGTGGAACGCGGTCACCGAGGCCATCGGCACCTTCGTGCTCGTCTACATCATCCTGAAGTTCGGTGACACGCCGAGCCAGATCGGGCCGCTGGCCGTCGCCCTGCTGGTCGTCGGGATCGGCAACTCGCTCGGTGGGCCGACCGGCTACGCGATCAACCCGGCCCGCGACCTGGGGCCGCGGATCGCGCACGCCGTGCTGCCCATCCCGAAGAAGGGCGGCAGCGACTGGGGCTACGCGTGGGTCCCCGTCGTCGGCCCGCTCGTCGGCGGTGCCCTGGCCGGCCTGCTGGCCCAGGGCTTCTGACCGCCCGGCCGTCCCGCCGGCCACCCGCCCCGACCGTCCGCACCCGACCCCTGCACCGTCCCCCTGCAACGACGCACCCGGAGGAACCGTGAGCAGCTACATCGCCGCCATCGACCAGGGCACCACCAGCACCCGCTGCATGATCTTCGACCACGACGGCGCCGTCGTCGGCGTCGGCCAGACCGAGCACCGGCAGATCATGCCGCGCGCCGGGTGGGTCGAGCACGACCCGATGGAGATCTGGACCAACGTCCGCGAGGTCGTCGGGCAGGCCCTGGCCCGCGCGGACCTGGTCGGCTCCGACCTCGCCGCCGTCGGCATCACCAACCAGCGCGAGACCACCGTCGTCTGGGACAAGAACACCGGCGAGCCGGTCTACAACGCGATCGTCTGGCAGGACACCCGCACCGACCGCATCTGCACCGAGCTCGGCGAGCTCGGCGGGGGAGCGGACCGGTACAAGGAGAAGGTGGGCCTGCCGCTGGCCACCTACTTCGCCGGGCCCAAGGTGACCTGGATCCTCGACAACGTGGAGGGCGCCCGCGAGCGCGCCGAGCGCGGCGACCTGCTCATGGGCACGGTCGACAGCTGGCTGCTCTGGCACGCGACCGGCGGCACCACCGGCGGCCAGCACATCACCGACGTCACCAACGCCTCGCGCACGATGCTCATGGACTACCGCACCCTCACGTGGGACGAGTCCATCGCCGCGGACATGCGCATCCCCGTGTCGATGCTGCCGGAGATCCGGTCCAGCTCGGAGGTCTACGGCGAGGGCCGGCACGCCGGCGCGCTGGCCGGCGTGAAGATCGCCAGCGCCCTCGGTGACCAGCAGGCGGCCACCTTCGGGCAGGTCTGCTTCCAGCAGGGCATGGCGAAGAACACCTACGGCACCGGCAACTTCCTGCTGCTCAACACCGGCGAGGAGGCGGTGTCCTCGCGCAACGGCCTGCTGACGACGGTCTGCTACCAGATCGGCGGCCGCAAGCCCGTCTACGCGCTGGAGGGCTCGATCGCCGTCACCGGCTCGCTGGTGCAGTGGGTGCGGGACAACCTGCGCCTGATCGGCGGCGCCGGGGAGATCGAGGCGGTGGCCCGGTCGGTGGACGACAACGGCGGCGCCTACTTCGTGCCGGCGTTCTCCGGCCTGTTCGCCCCGCACTGGCGCTCCGACGCGCGCGGCGCGCTGGTCGGGCTCACCCGCTACGTCAACCGCGGCCACCTGGCCCGGGCGGTGCTGGAGGCCACGGCCTACCAGACCCGCGAGGTCGTCGAGGCCATGAACGCCGACTCGGGGGTGGCCCTCACCGAGCTGCGCGTCGACGGCGGCATGGTGGTCAACGAGCTGCTCATGCAGTTCCAGGCCGACATCCTCGGCGTCGACGTCGTCCGCCCGAAGATCGCCGAGACGACCGCGCTGGGCGCGGCCTACGCCGCGGGCCTCGCGGTCGGGTTCTGGGCCGACGAGGAGGAGCTCACCAGCCAGTGGGCCGAGGACAAGCGGTGGAGCCCGGGCATGGACGACACCGCCCGCGACCGGCAGTACCGCAAGTGGCAGAAGGCGGTGACCCGGACCCTCGAGTGGGTCGACGAGGACGACGAGTAGCCGACCGGCAGCCGGCCGGGCTCCGCGGGCGCCGTCCCCAGGTGGGGGCGGCGCCCGCGGGCGCGCCGGCACCGCAACTAGGCTCGTTGACGTGCTCAGCTGGCCCGCCCCGCTCCTGCCGACCCTCCCGGGCCCCGGTCCGGTCCTGCGGCTCTACGACACCGCGCGCGGGCAGGTCGTGGACACCGAGCCCGACGCCGTGGCGCGGATGTACGTCTGCGGGATCACCCCCTACGACGCCACCCACCTCGGCCACGCCGCCACCTACCTGGCCTTCGACCTGGCCAACCGGGTGTGGCGCGACGCCGGGCACGCGGTCCACTACGTGCAGAACGTGACCGACATCGACGACCCGCTGCTCGAGCGCGCCGAGCGCGACGGCGAGGACTGGGTCGTCCTGGCCATGCGCGAGACCGCGCTGTTCCGCGAGGACATGACCGCGTTGCGGGTGCTGCCGCCCGAGGACTACGTCGGCGCGGTGGCGGCGATCCCGATGATCGTCGCCCACGTGGAGACCCTGCTGGACGCGGGCCTGGCCTACGTCCTCGACGACGGCACCGGCGACGTCTACCACGACGTCGCGCAGGCCCCGGGCTTCGGCGAGGAGTCCGGCTACGACGAGGCGACCATGCTCGCGCTGTCCGCCGAGCGCGGCGGGGACCCCGACCGCCCGGGCAAGCGCAACCGGCTCGACCCGCTGCTGTGGCGCGGCGCCCGCGAGGGCGAGCCGTCCTGGCCCGGCCCGCGCGGCATCGACGGCCGGCCCGGCTGGCACGTCGAGTGCGCCGCGATCGCGCTGGACACCATCGGCATGGGCTTCGACGTCCAGGGCGGCGGCAGCGACCTGGTCTTCCCGCACCACGAGTACTCCGCCGTCCACGCCGAGGCGCTGACCGGGACCAAGCCCTTCGCCCGGGCCTACGTGCACGCGGCGATGATCGGCCTGGACGGCGAGAAGATGAGCAAGAGCCGGGGCAACCTGGTGTTCGTCTCCAAGCTGCGCGGCGAGGGCGTGGACCCGATGGCGATCCGGCTGGCGCTGCTGTCGGGGCACTACCGCACCGACCGTGCCTGGACGCCGGACCTGCTGTCCGCCGCCGAGGCGCGGCTGGCCACCTGGCGGCGGGCCGTCGCCCGCGACGCCGGCGCCCCTGCCGCGCCGGTGCTGGCGGCGCTGCGCGAGCGGCTGGCCGACGACCTCGACAGCCCCGGCGCGATCGCCGCCGTCGACGCCTGGGCGGCCGCGACGCTGGCCGGGGACGGGGAGAGCGAGGAGGGCGCCCCGGCGATGGTGGCCGACGCCGTCGACGCGCTGCTCGGGATCGAGCTCGACACCGCGCTGCAGGAGGGCTGATGGGCGGGGGCTTCTGCTTCACCGACCGCGCCGCGCGCGAGCGGGAGGAGCAGGGCCTCGCCCCGGCCGCGGCCCGGTCGGCGGCCACCCGCGGCCGCGCCGTCGACGAGCCCGAGGACCCGCTGCGCACCGCCTTCGAGCGGGACCGGGACCGCATCCTGCACGCCAAGGCATTCCGCCGGCTCAAGCACAAGACCCAGGTCTTCCTCAACCCCGACGGCGACCACTTCGTCACCCGGCTCACCCACACGCTGCAGGTCACCCAGGTGGCCCGCGCGATCGCCCGCGCGCTGGGGCTGAACGAGACCCTCGCCGAGGCGATCGCGCTGGGCCACGACGTCGGTCACTCGCCGTTCGGGCACATCGGCGAGGACGCCTTCGACCCCTACGTGCCCGGCGGGTGGCACCACGCGGCGCAGGGCGTGCGGATCGTCGAGGTGCTCGAGCACCTGAACCTCACCTGGGAGGTGCGCGACGGCATCCGCGCGCACAGCTGGAAGATCGCCCCGCCGCCGGCCACGCGCGAGGGGGAGTGCGTCCGGTACGCCGACCGGATCGCCTACCTGTCCCACGACGCGCTCGACGCCGTACGCGCCGGCGTGCTCCGGGTGCCCGACCTGCCCGCCCGCGCCTGCGCGCTGTTCGGCGAGCCCGGCAGCGCGATGGTGGGCGCGATGGTCGACGCCGTCGTCGCCGGGTCCCTGGCCGACGGCGGCGCGGTGGTCATGGCCGCCGAGCCGCTGGCCGCGATGGACGAGCTGCGCACGTTCATGTTCCGGCGGGTCTACCTGTCCGAGACCGCGGCGGGGCAGAAGCAGCTGGCGGTCGACGTCATCCGCCGGCTGGTCGACCACCACCTCGCCGCGCCCGGCCTCATCCCGGCGTCCTACCGGGACACCGAGGCCGACGTCGTCACCCAGGTCGTCGACTACGTGTCGGGGATGACCGACCGGTACGCGCTGGCCACCCACGACCGGCTCTTCGGCGACGACGCCGCCGCCCGCATGGCCCCGCTGCTGCGCCGCGAGTGAGCGGGCGGGGCCGGGTCGTCGGCGCCGCGCCCGCCTGATGCCGGGCCGGTGCCGGCGTCGCCCGTGCCCTGCGGGTCCTGCGGCACCGGCAGTGCACGGGGAACGCCCGCACTGCCGCCGTCTCGACCGTTATCCCCAACTCGGCCGCGGCTCCGGCCGGTAGGCGCCGCCGGAGGCGGGGCCGGTTGCCGGGGAGGGCCGCTCAGTTGGGCGAGGAGCCGCGGCGGCGGAGGTAGCGCTCGAACTCGCGGGCGATCTGGTCGCCGTCGGCCTGGGACAGGTCGCTCTCCGTGGCGCGCTCCTCGAGCGAGCGCACGTACTCGACGACCTCGGCGTCCTCCTGGGCCATCTCGTCGACGGTCTTCACCCACTCGTCGGCCTGCTGGGGGAGCGCGCCGAGCGGCACGGCCAGCTCCAGCACCTCCTCGACCCGCTGCAGCAGCGCGACGGTGGCCCGCGGCGAGGGCGGCTGGGAGACGTAGTGGGGGACCGCCGCCCAGAAGCTCACCGCCGGCAGGCCGGCCTGCACGCACGCGTCCTGGAAGACGCCGAGGATGCCGGTGGGCCCCTCGTAGCGGGAGGTCTCCAGGCCGTAGGTGCGCGCGGACTCCTGGTCGTAGGCCGAGCCCGAGACCGGGGTGGGCCGGGTGTGCGGGGTGTCGGCGAGCAGCGCGCCCAGCGCCACCACGGTCTGCACGCCGAGCTCCTCGCACAGCTCGATCAGCTCGGCGCAGAACCCGCGCCAGCGCATGTTGGGCTCGATCCCGCGGATCAGGACGACGTCGCGGTCGCTGCCCGGCGGGCGGGCCACGGAGATGCGCGTCGTCGGCCACTCGATGCGCCGGCTCACCCCGCCCACGAGCGAGACGGTGGGCCGGTTGACCTGGAAGTCGTAGTAGTCCTCGGGGTCGAGCGCCGCCAGGGGGGTGGCGTCCCAGATGAGCTCCAGGTGCTCGAGCGCCCCGGTGGCGGCGTCCCCGGCGTCGTTCCAGCCCTCGAAGGCGACCACCGCCACCGGCTGGTTCAGCTGGGGCAGTTCCTCGGGAGCGGACTTCGGGTCGATCACCCCTGCGAGCCTACGTCGGTCGGGCGGCCCGGCCGGGGTGGAGCGGGATGGGAAGATGTCCCGGACGTCCCGGGTTGCTCCCCGGACCACCCGGCTCCGGTGTGGGGCACGCTTGCACAGGAGTTCCCGGCACCGTCCCGAACGCACCCCGAGGATGCCCGTGACCGACGCCCCCGACCTCCGGCCCGACGCGACGGCGGAGCTCACCGCCCTGATGGAGCAGCGGATCCTCGTGCTCGACGGCGCGATGGGGACCGCGATCCAGCGGGACCGCCCGAGCGAGGCCGGCTACCGCGGGGAGCGCTTCGCCGACTGGCCGGTCGACGTCCAGGGCAACAACGACCTGCTGGTGCTCACCCAGCCGGAGCTCATCGCGGGCATCCACCGCGAGTACCTCGACGCCGGCGCCGACCTCCTCGAGACCAACACCTTCAACGCCAACGCCGTGTCGCTGGCCGACTACGGCATGGCCGGGCTCGCGCGGGAGATCAACGTCGCGGCGGCCCGGCTGGCCCGCCGGGAGGCCGACGCGGCCACCGCGCGCACCCCCGGCCGGCGCCGCTACGTGGCCGGCGCGCTCGGCCCCACCACCCGGACGGCGTCCATCTCGCCCGACGTCAACGACCCCGGCGCCCGCAACGTCACCTTCCCCGAGCTGGTCGCGGCCTACCTCGAGCAGGCCGGCGGCCTGGTCGACGGCGGCGCGGACGTGCTGCTGGTCGAGACGATCTTCGACACGCTCAACGCCAAGGCCGCGATCGTCGCGCTGGAGACGCTGTTCGAGCAGCGCGGCCGCCGCTGGCCGGTGATGATCTCCGGCACCATCACCGACGCCTCCGGCCGGACGCTGTCGGGGCAGACCACCGAGGCGTTCTGGCACTCGGTCCGTCACGTGCGGCCGCTGGTGGTCGGGCTCAACTGCGCGCTGGGCGCCAAGGAGATGCGGCCCTACGTCGCCGAGCTGGCGCGGATCGCCGACACCTTCGTCTCCTGCTATCCCAACGCCGGGCTGCCCAACGCCTTCGGCGAGTACGACGAGGCGCCGGCCCACACCGCCGGCGTGCTGCACGGGTTCGCCGAGGACGGCTTCGTCAACGTCGTGGGCGGCTGCTGCGGGACGACGCCGGAGCACATCGCGGCGGTCGCCGCGGCCGTGGACGGGCTGCCGCCGCGCACGCCGCCGGTGGTCCGCCCGGCGCTGCGGCTGTCGGGGCTGGAGCCGCTGACCGTCGACGCCGACTCGCTGTTCGTCAACGTCGGCGAGCGCACCAACATCACCGGCTCGGCCCGCTTCCGCCGGCTGATCCGCGACGGCGACTACCCGACGGCGCTGGCCGTCGCCCGCCAGCAGGTCGAGGCCGGCGCGCAGGTCATCGACGTCAACATGGACGAGGGCATGATCGACGGCGTCGCGGCGATGACCCGCTTCACCCGCCTGATCGCCGCCGAGCCCGACATCTGCCGCGTGCCGGTGATGGTCGACTCCTCCAAGTGGGAGGTCATCGAGGCGGGCCTCCAGCAGCTGCAGGGCAAGTCGATCGTCAACTCGATCTCGCTGAAGAACGGCGAGGCGGAGTTCGTCGAGCAGGCCCGGCTGTGCCGGAAGTACGGCGCCGCCGTCGTCGTCATGGCCTTCGACGAGGACGGGCAGGCCGACACCCTCGAGCGCCGGCAGCAGATCTGCCGCCGCGCGTACGACGTCCTCGTCGACCGGGTCGGCTTCCCCGCCGAGGACGTGATCTTCGACCCCAACGTCTTCGCCGTCGCCACCGGCATCGAGGAGCACGCCCGCTACGGCCTGGACTTCATCGAGGCCACCCGCTGGATCAAGGAGAACCTGCCGGGCGCGCTGGTGTCCGGCGGCGTCTCCAACGTCTCGTTCTCCTTCCGCGGCAACAACCGCGTCCGCGAGGCCATCCACGCCGTCTTCCTCTTCCACGCCATCGCCGCCGGCATGGACATGGGCATCGTCAACGCCGGCGCGCTGGAGGTGTTCGAGGAGGTCCCCGAGCGGCTGCGCGAGCGGATCGAGGACGTCGTCCTGGCCCGCCGGCCCGACGCCACCGAGCGGCTGCTGGAGATCGCCGGCGAGTACGCCGCCTCCGGCGCCGCCGAGGAGGCCGCCGCCGAGGAGTGGCGGGCGCTGCCGGTCGAGGAGCGGATCACCCACGCGCTGGTGAAGGGCATCGACGAGTTCGTCGAGGCCGACACCGAGGAGCTGCGCCTGGAGATCGCCGCGCGCGGCGGCCGGCCGATCGAGGTCATTGAGGGCCCGCTGATGGGCGGGATGAACGTCGTCGGCGACCTGTTCGGCGCCGGGAAGATGTTCCTGCCGCAGGTGGTGAAGTCCGCGCGGGTGATGAAGAAGGCCGTCGCCCACCTCGTGCCCTTCATCGAGGCGGAGAAGCAGCCCGGCGACGCCGACCGCACCAACGGCACCGTGGTCATGGCGACGGTGAAGGGCGACGTCCACGACATCGGCAAGAACATCGTCGGCGTCGTGCTGCAGTGCAACAACTACGACGTCGTCGACCTCGGCGTCATGGTGCCGGCGCAGAAGGTGCTCGACACCGCCAAGGAGGTCGGCGCCGACGTCATCGGCCTGTCCGGGCTGATCACGCCGTCGCTGGACGAGATGGTCAACCTGGCCGCCGAGATGGAGCGGCAGGGCTTCGAGGTGCCCCTGCTCATCGGCGGGGCGACCACCTCGCGGGCGCACACCGCGGTCAAGGTGGCGCCGCGCTACCACGGGCCGGTCATCTGGGTGAAGGACGCGTCGCGGTCGGTGCCGGTCGTCGCGGCGCTGCTGTCCGACGAGCAGCGCCCCGGCCTGCTGGCGGCCACCGGGACCGAGTACGAGGCGCTGCGCGAGCGGCACGCCGCGCGCACCGACACCCGGACGCTGCTGCCGCTGGCCGCCGCCCGCGCCGCCGCGCCGGCGCTGGACTGGTCGGCCTACACCCCGCCGCGGCCGCGGATGCTGCTGCAGCAGACCCGCGACGTGTGCACCGGGCCCGCCTGCGACCACGCGCACGGCGACGCCGCGGTGGCGCACACCCGGGTGCTGCGCGACTACCCGCTGGAGGAGCTGCGCGGCTACATCGACTGGCAGCCGTTCTTCACCGCCTGGGAGATGCGCGGCCGGTTCCCCGACCTGCTGCACAACCCGGCCACCGGCGACGCCGCGCGGCGGCTGTACGCCGACGCGCAGCAGATGCTCGACCGGATCGTCGCCGAGCGCTGGCTCACCGCCTCCGGCGTGTTCGGGCTGTTCCCGGCGGCCCGGGTCGACGGCGAGGACATCGAGGTCTACGCCGACGAGTCCCGCACGCGGGTGCGCGCGGTGCTGCACCAGCTCCGGCAGCAGACCGAGGGCCGCGACGGCGCCCCGCGCAGGTCGCTCGCCGACTTCGTGGCGCCCAGGGAGACCGGGCTGCGGGACCACGTCGGCGCCTTCGCCGTCACCGCCGGGCTCGGGTCGGCCGAGCGGGTCGCGGCGTTCAAGGGCGCCCACGACGACTACTCGGCGATCATGCTCGAGGCGCTCGCCGACCGGCTGGCCGAGGCGTTCGCCGAGCGGCTGCACGAGCGGGTGCGCCGCGAGTTCTGGGGCTACGCCGCCGACGAGCGGCTGGACAACGACGCCCTCATCGCCGAGCGCTACCGCGGCATCCGGCCCGCGCCCGGCTACCCGGCCTGCCCCGAGCACACCGAGAAGCAGACGATCTGGGAGCTGCTCGACGTCGAGGCCTCGATCGGGCTGCAGCTGACCGAGTCGATGGCCATGTGGCCGGGGGCGGCGGTGAGCGGGCTGTACTTCTCGCACCCGGAGGCTCGGTACTTCAACCTGGGCCGGCTGGGCCGCGACCAGGTCGAGGACTACGCCCGCCGCAAGGGCTGGACGCTGGCCGAGGCCGAGCGCTGGCTGGCCCCCAACCTGGGGTACCGCACGGACGAGGACTAGCGCCGTCAGCGCTGCGGGACGGTGATCTTGTACTGGGCGATCTTGCGGTAGAGGGTCGCCCGGCCGATGCCGAGCTCCTCGGCGACGCGGGTCATCGTGGTGCCCGGCTCGGTCAGGCACCGCACGATCTCGTCGCGCTCGAGCCGCTCCAGCCGGGACAGCGGCCGGGCGCCGCCGTCGAGCACCTCCGGGGCCAGGTGGTGCACGTCGACGACGTCGGCGCGGGCCGCCGCCTCGCGCACCACCCGCCGCAGTTGCGCGACGTTGCCCGGCCAGCCGCAGGCGGTCAGCGCCCGGGCCGCCCGCGGGGTGAACGCCACGTCCCGGTGCCGCTCCTGCCGCGCGGTCCAGGCCGCCAGCGGGAGCACGTCGTCGGCGCGGTCGCGCAGCGGCGGCACCTCGACGACGGCGTCGGCCAGCCGGGCGATCGGCTCGGGCAGCGCCGCGTACTCCGGCGCGGTGAGCACCGCCGGCTGCGGGCGCCCGGCGCGGCGGACCGTGGCCAGCACCTGCGCCAGCTCCCCGGCGGCCCAGGCCGGCAGCCGGTGCAGCCCGGAGACGATCACGCAGGTGTCGGCGTCGCGGAGCTCGGGGGTCCACAGCTCCAGCCACGGGGCGACGTCCCCGGCCTCCGGCGCGCGGGCCTGCAGCAGCCGCTGCCGGCCGGGCAGCCGCCGCCGGGCCAGCGCGGCCGCCGTCGCCTTGCCCGCCCCCTCCTCGCCGACGACGACCGCCAGCCGGCCCGAGGCGACCGCGACCGCCGCCCGGTCGACCGCCGCCCGCCACGCGGGGGAGACGCACGGGTCGCCGTCGTCGGGGGCGAGTGAGCCGCCGACCACCCGGAACACCTCGCCGCGCGGCGCCGGGCGCAGCAGCCGGCCGCGCGAGCGCACCGCCATGAGGGCGCTGGTGGCGCTGGCCGCCGTCTGCGCCAGGCCCAGGAGCAGGTCGGAGGAGGAGTCCGACCAGGTGGTCAGGTTGATGCTGCCGGCCAGCTCGCCGGTCACCGGCTCCAGCACGGGCGCGGCGGCGCAGGTGTAGCCCCGCAGGTCGGTGACCCAGTGGTCGTCGGCCCGCACCAGCGACGGCGCCCGGTCGGCCAGCGACAGGCCCAGGCCGTTGGTGCCGGCGTTGCGCTCGGCGTAGGAGAAGCCCGGCGCCAGGTGCACCCGGTCCAGCGCCCGCTGGATCGAGGTGTCGTCGCCGATCCGGGCCAGCACGAACCCGGCGGGGTCGGCGACCATGAGGCTCACCGGCTCGTTGGCGATCGTCGACTGCAGGTCGGTGAGGACCCGGTGCGCGCACTCGTAGAGCAGCGACCCGGTGTCCGGCGTCCCGGTGAACACCGGCACCACCTCGTCGGGCGGCACGCCGTAGCCCTGGCTGCGCCGCCACGACGCGCGGACCCGCGGGGCGCTGCCCCGGGCGGCCGGCACGGTCGCGGGCAGCGGCTCCGGCGGGGTGACCAGCTCGTCCACGGTCACCTCCGGACAGCAGGACACCTGTGGCCTGTGTCACCGGAAGGTACCCGCCGCCGCGGCGGCCGGGGCGTCTCAAAGTGGGACACCGGGACGGTTCTCGGCGCCTCGCGACCCGCCCTAGCGTCGGCGGCGGAGAGGTGACCCGCCTCACAACCGGAGCCGACGGAGGCCGACGGATGTACACCAAGGACGGCGAGCAGTACTACGTGGTGGACGCGCACATCGCGCTGTGGGACGCCCGGCCGGAGAACCAGCGCAACATCCACGGCAAGCAGTTCATCGACTGCTTCTACGACTACCACCGCAACCTCAGCCCGGAGTCCGAGACCTGGGGCTACGAGGAGTACCTCTACCAGGGCGGCGAGCGGCTGATGCGCGACGTGTTCGTCGACGGCATCGTCGACCACGCGGTCTTCCAGCCGGCCCGGCTGGCGGAGTTCTACCACCGCGGGTTCGGCCAGACCGAGGAGGCGTTCGCCCTCGCGCAGGCCCACCCGGACAAGCTCACCTACAACCACTACTGGGACCCGCGCGACGGCGAGAACGGCCTGGACGCGCTCCGCGCGAACGCCGAGCGGATGCACCTCAAGGGCGTGAAGCTCTACACCGCCGACTGGCACGGGGAGTCCCGGGGCTGGAAGCTCACCGACCCGATGGCCTACCGCTACTTCGAGCTGTGCCGCGAGCTGGGCATCCGCAACATCCACATCCACAAGGGCCCGACGATCCGGCCGCTGGACCGGGACGCCTTCGACGTCGCCGACGTCGACCACGTGGCCAGCGACTTCACCGACCTGACCTTCGTGGTGGAGCACTGCGGGCTGCCGCGGCTGGAGGACTTCTGCTGGATCGCCACCCAGGAGCCCAACGTGTACGCGGGGCTGGCCGTGGCCATGCCGTTCATCCACACCCGGCCGCGGTACTTCGCCCAGATCATGGGCGAGCTCGTCTACTGGCTGGGCGTGGACCGGATCCTGTTCTCCAGCGACTACGCGCTGTGGACGCCGAAGTGGCTGGTCGAGAAGTTCGTGGACTTCCAGATCCCGGAGGACATGAGTCCCGAGTACGCGCCGATCACCACCGAGGAGAAGAAGAAGGTGCTCGGCCTCAACGCCGCCCGCCTCTACGACCTGCGGGTGCCCGAGCACCTGCGGCTGCCCGAGGCCGACGAGACCGAGACCGGCCCCCGGGAGCCGGCCGCGGCCGACCTCGCGGGCGTCCGGTGACCGCCGTCCTGCCCGACCTCGCCGCCGAGGTCCGCGCGGCCCTCGGGACCGTCGTCGACCCCGAGCTGGACGAGCCGATCACCGACCTCGGGTTCGTCCGCTCGGTGGCCGTCCACGGCGGCACCGTCGAGGTGCACCTGCGGCTGCCGACGTCGTTCTGCGCGCCGAACTTCGCCTGGCTGATGGTCTCCGACGCGCACGACGCCCTCTCCGCCGTCCCCGGGGTGCGGCGGGGGGGGGGGGGGGGGGGGGGGGGGGGGGGGGGGGGGGGGGGGGGGGGGGGGGGGGGGGGGGGGGGGGCGGGGGGGGGGGGGGGGGGGGGGGGGGGGGGG
>NZ_JBJGZI010000033.1:0-56028 GCF_054050455.1 Geodermatophilus sp. SYSU D00684
CCCCCCCCCCCCCCCCCCCCCCCCCCCCCCCCCCCCCCCCCCCCCCCCCCCCCCCCCCCCCCCCCCCCCCCCCCTCCAGGGGGGCCTCCGGCGTCGAGATCACGTGATCTCGGCGGGGAGGGGGACGCCGTGAGCGTCGGGTGGGGCGTCGCCGGCTGCGGCTGGGTGGCCCGCGACCACGCGCTGCCCGGGCTGCTCGCCGTCGGCGGCGCCCGGGTGGTGGCGCTGCACGACCTCGACCCGGCGGCGATGGACCGGATGCCGGTCGAGGGCGCCCGGCGCACGACCGACCTCGCGGAGTTCCTCGCCACCCCCGGCCTGGACGCCGTCTACGTCGCGGTGCCGAACGCCGGGCACCGGCCGCTGGTCGAGGCGGCGGCCGCGGCCGGGAAGGCGGTGCTGTGCGAGAAGCCGCTGGCCGCCGACGCGGGCGACGCGCAGGCGCTGGTGACGGCGTGCGCGCGGGCCGGCGTGCTGCTCGGCACCGCCTACGACCAGCGCTGGCACCCCGCGCACGTGCGGCTGCGCGAGCTGGTGCCCCGGCTCGGCACGGTCACCGCCGTCCGGATCGTCTACTGCTGCTGGCTGCCCGGGGACTGGACGCCCGACGGCCGCCCGCACGACAACTGGCGGGTCGACCCGGCCCGCGCCGGCGGCGGCGCCGCGATCGACCTGGCCCCGCACGGGCTGGACCTGGTCGGCACGCTGCTCGGCGAGGACGTCACCTCGCTGTCGGCGCTGCTGCAGACCCGGGTGCACGACTACGGCGTCGACGACGGCGCGCTGCTCACCGGGGCCACCGACGGCGGCGTGCTGGTGAGCCTGCACGTCGCGTTCAACACCCCCGACGCGCTGCCCCGCCGCCGCCTGGAGGTGGTCGGCACCCGGGGCATGGCGGTCGCCGTCGACACGATGGGCCAGACGGCGGGAGGCTCGCTCACGCTGTACCGCCCCGACCCGGTGGACGTGCCGTTCGCCGACACCCCGCCGTTCGGCGACCCGTTCACCGCGCAGTTCGCCGCCTTCACCGCCGCGGTCGCGGGCCGCGCCCCGGCGACGACGGCCTGGCCGTACGACCCCGCCCGCGACCTCGCCCTGCACCGCCTGCTCCTCGCCGCTCTCCCCGGAGGGAAACCGTGAGCTCGCCCGACGTCCCCGGCGCCATCGACCGGGCCACCGACCCCGCCGCCGACGACGGCGCGCGGCACGGCACCAGCCAGGCCCGCCGGGGAGGTGTCGACACCAACCCCTACCGCGGCCTGCTGCCCGACCTGCCCGCCTACGCCTGCACCAACTGCGGGCACTGGCAGCGCTGGCCGGCGCCGGGGCCGGCCGTGTGCCCGGTCTGCGCCGACGTGCGCAACGCGCTGCCCGAGCACGGCTTCGAGTTCGTCACCGACAAGCAGGCCGACGAGCTGGTCACCGGCTTCTGGCGGCCCGCGCCGGTCGACGGTGTCACCGAGTTCGGCACCGAGCCGCGCTTCGGGCTGGACAGCCGCGGCTGGGTGATCGAGACCGACATCGGGCTGGTCGGCTTCGAGTGCGCGCCCTGGTACACCGCCGACATGCTCGGCGAGCTGCGCCGGATGGCCGACGGGAAGGGCGGCTTCCCGGTGCTGGCGTCGTCGCACGTGCACGGCTACGGGGCGCTGTGGCAGCTGCAGCAGGAGCTCGAGCCGCGGGTGGTGTGCGTCAACGTGCACGACCTCGTCTGGACCAAGGCCTTCCGGGTCACCTGGCCGGCCGACGACGTCCTGGCGCTGGCCCCCGGCCTCACGCTGCACCGCACCGGCGGGCACTTCCCCGGGCACTCGGTGCTGCACGACTCGCGCCGCGGGGTCCTCTTCTGCGGCGACTCGCTCAAGGTCGACCTCTCCCCCGACGGCGACCCGGTCGCGCTGAGCGCGCACAAGGCATTCCACGCGCAGATCCCGCTCTCGCACGGGGAGCTGCGGGAGATGCTCGCCGTCGTCGCGGAGCTGGACTTCGAGGTGGTCGCGACGCCGTTCGAGATGGTCCCCGGGGTCACCACCGACCACGTCGTGCACCTGGTGCAGCGGCTGCTGTCGGGGCCGCCGGACGCCGCGCCCGTCGCGCTGGACGAGCTGTGACGGCGGTCGGCACGACGCCGTCGCAGCGGTACCGCGACAGCTTCCCGGTCCCGGTCGAGGACTTCGCGATCGAGGGCATCGACGTCCTCGACGTGCCGCTGCACTCGGCGGTGCTGCCGCCCTCGGAGCTGCACCCGGGCGGCAGCGGCCTCGGCTACGGCGCCACCCGCGAGGAGGCCCGCACCGGCGCGATGGGCGAGATGGCCGAGATGGCGCTGTCGCTGCGCGCGCACCGGGGCGTCTCCCGCGAGGAGGGCTCCCACGCGGAGATGACCCGCCGGCACGGCCGCGACCGGGTGGCCGACCCGCGCGAGCTGTGCCTGGAGGCGGGCAGCCCCTACGACGACGACCGGCCGCTGCAGTGGCTGCCGATGACCCGGCTGCGCGACGGCGAGCGGGTGCTGGTCCCGGCCGAGCTCGTGGCGAGCGCGCCCGACGACCTGCCCGGCGACCCGCCGCCCGGCGGCTGGCTGACCACGGTGATCACCAACGGGCAGGGCGCGGCGTTCGACGCCGACCGGGCGGTCACCCACGCGCTGCTGGAGGTGCTGCAGCGCGACGGCAACGCCACGGCGTTCCGCGCGATGGACCGCGGCGTCGTCGTGGACCTCGCCGGGATCGCCGACCCCGACGCGCGGGCGCTGCTCGACCGGCTCGACGCCGCGGGCATCGACGTGATGGTCAAGCTCGCCTCGACGGACTTCGGCGTCGTCGACGTGTACGCCGTCGGCTGCTCCCGGGACGGCTCGGAGCCGGTGCCGGTGATGGCCACGGCGTGCGGGGAGGCGGCGCACCCGGACCGGGACACCGCCGTCCGCAAGGCGCTGCACGAGTTCGCCTCGGCGCGCAGCCGGAAGGCGTTCATGCACGGGCCGTTCGACGTCGTCCTGCCGGCGACGCCGCCGGGCTACCTGGAGCACTGGCGCACCGGGCACCCGCCGGAGCGGCTGGTCGAGGAGGACCGCGCGCTGCAGGCGATGCTGGCCTGGACCCGGATGGGCACGGCCGCGCTGGCCGACCTGCTGCGGGACACCGTGCTGTCCCGCCGGTCCACCGTGGCGCTCGCCGACCTGCCCACCTGGCGCGGCGACGACCTGCACGCGCACGTCACCGGCGCGGTGCAGGCCGCCGGGCACGACGTGCTGGTGGAGCTGCAGCCCTCGGCCGGCGACGCGGTCGCGGCGAAGGTGCTGGTGACCGGCCTGGAGGTCGAGACGATGTCCTACGGGCGGATCGGCGAGCGCGGCGTGCGCCGGCTGCTGGAGCGGGGCGACCCGCTGGTGGCCGTCGGGACCGACCCGGGCGGCTGGGCGCGGGTGCACCTGACCGCCGGCGCCGAGGAGCGCCTGGGCGGGCCGGCCTGGTTCGACCGCGCCGGCGCCGACCGGCGGGTGGGCGCCCTCTACGCGCTGTACCGGGAGCCGGGCCGGCACGTGGTCGCGGAGGTCCTGGCGCAGTGAGCCTGCGGTACGCCTACAACACCAACGGGCTGACCTCGCACCGGCTGTCGGACGCGCTGCCCCTCCTCGCCGACTGCGGCTACGCCGGGGTGGCGCTCACCCTCGACGTCGTCCACCTCGACCCGTTCGCCCCGGACGCGTTCGCGCAGGCCGAGAAGGCACGGGCGCGCTGCGACGAGCTCGGGCTGGGCGTGGTGGTGGAGACCGGCGCCCGGTTCCTGCTCGACCCGCGGGCCAAGCACGAGCCGACGCTGGTCACCGCCTCCGCCGAGGGGCGGGCGCGGCGGCTGGCCTACCTGCGGCTGGCCTGCGACCTCGCCGAGGTGCTGGGCGCGGAGGCGGTGAGCTTCTGGGCCGGGGTGCCGAGGCCGGGCGTGGACCGCGGCGCGGCGTGGGGCTGGGTGGTCGACGGCGTCCGCGCGCTGGTCGACAGCCACGGCGGCCGCTCCTACGCGCTCGCCGTCGAGCCGGAGCCCGGGATGCTCGTCGAGGACTGCGACGGCTGGGCGCGGCTGGCCGCCGAGGCGCCGGGGATCACGCTGGCGCTGGACACCGGGCACTGCGTCGTCGCCGGTGCGGACGCGCCGGAGGAGGCGGTGACCCGGTTCGCGCCGTCCCTGGGCACGGTCGCCGTCGAGGGGATGCGCCGCGGCGTGCACGACCACCTGCCGCTGGACGAGGGCGACGTCGACCTGCCGGCGGTGCTGCGCGCACTGCGGGAGGCGTCGTTCGACCGGCTGGTGACGCTGGAGCTGTCCCGCGACGGGCACCGCGCGCACGAGATGGTGCCGCGCTCGATCGAGATCCTGAGGAGGGCCGAGCAGGCGTGAGGATCTGCTTCGTCAGCCGCCGCTACTGGCCCGCGGTGAGCGGGATGAGCGTCTACGCGGAGAACCTGCTGCGGGAGCTGGTCGCGCTCGGCCACGAGGTGGTGCTGGTCAGCCAGTACCGCGACGACGAGGCCGGCACCCGCGTCTACGGCGGCGGCCCGCCCCCGCCGGACCGCGTGCCCGCCGGCGTCGAGGTGCACGCGCTGCCCAGCCGGGGCGAGACGGTCGTCCCGGCCGACTGGGAGGGCGACGTCGAGGATCTCGTGCGCACCGTCGTCGGCCTGCACCGCGAGCGCCCGTTCGACGTGCTGCACGCCCAGTACGGCTACCCGCCGGGGCTGGCGGTACTGGCCGCCGCACGGGAGACCGGGCTGCCGGCGGTGGTGAGCATCCAGGGCGGCGACGGGCACTGGGTCGGCACCTGCTGCGCCACGCACGCGCACGCCATGCGCGCCGTCGTCGACGCATCGAGCGCGGTGCTCATCGGCAGCGCCAGCTTCCGCGACGAGGTGGTCGGCAACCTGGGCAGCGACCCGGCGCGGTTCACGATCGTCCCGGGCGCCACCGACACCCGCCGGTTCACCCCGGCCGAGCGGCCGCTGGGCGCGCTGCAGGACCCGCCGGTGCTGCTGTTCCACGGCCGCGTGGACCGCCGCAAGGGGGTGCTCGACCTGCTGGAGGCGCTGCCCGACGGCGTCCGGCTGGTCGTCTCCGGCATCGGCCCGGACCTGGACGAGGCCCGCGCCCGCGCCGACGGGCGGACGACGTTCCTCGGCTACGTCCCGCCCGGCGAGGCGCCCGCGGTGTACCGCTCGGCCGACGTGTTCGTCAGCCCCACCTACAGCGAGGGGTTCTCCAACACGCTGCTCGAGGCGATGGCCAGCGGGCTGCCGATCGTGAGCACCGACTCGGTCGGCGTCGTCGACTGCCTGCGCGACGGCGGGAACGGGCTGCTGCACGCGCCGGGCGACGTCGCCGGGCTGCGGGCCGCGCTGGACCGGCTGCTGTCCGACGGCGCGCTGCGGCAGCGGGTGGCGGCGACGGCGCTGGAGGAGGTGCGCCGGCTGTACTCGTGGCCGGTGCTGGCCGCCTCGATCGACGACGTCTACCGCTCCGTGGCCGGGTCGACGCCGTCCGCGGCCTGGACGATGCCGCCGACGGTCGACCTCTCCTGCCGGTTCCGCGGCGCGGCGCACCTGCTGTGAGGGTGACCGCGGTCAGCCCGCACCTCGACGACGCCGCGTTCTCCGTGGGCGGCACCCTCGCCGCCCTGGCCGACGCCGGGCACGAGGTCACCGTGGTCACCTGCTTCACCCGCAGCGTGCCCGACCCGGAGGGCTTCGCGCTGGCCTGCCAGCTGGACAAGGGCCTGCCGGCCGACGTCGACTACATGGCCCTGCGGCGGGACGAGGACGCCGCCGCGACGGCCGTGCTCGGCGCCACGCCGCTGCACCTGGACCTGCCCGAGGCGCCGCACCGCGGCTACGACAGCGCGGCCGACCTGTTCGCCGGCGTGCACGAGGGCGACGACGCGTGGCTGGACGTGCGGGCCGCGCTGACCGGCCTGCCCGGCGACCTGTGGCTGGCCCCGCAGGCGCTGGGCGGGCACGTCGACCACCTGCAGGTTCTGCGCGCCGTCGCCGGGACCGGCCGGCCGGTGCTGTGGTGGCGCGACTCGCCGTACGTGCTGCGCGCCCCGGACGCCGTCCCCGGACCCGACCTGCCCGGCGGGCTGACCCCGCTGGAGCTGCCGCAGGACCCCGTCCGGCGGGCCGACGCCTGCGCCTGCTACGCGACCCAGCTCGGCTTCCAGTTCGGCGGTGCGGACGCGATGCGCACCGCGCTGGCCGGCCTGCCCGAGGTGCTGCTCGCCGACGCCGCGGCCCGGGAGCTCACCCGCCGGTTGCTGTCCCCCGCCCGCTCGTGCTCTGCCCACGACTGTGGGCAGAGCACGACCGCGCTCAGGTGAACCGCTGCTCCAGGTGGACCGAGACCTCCTGGCCCGCTGCGTCCTTGCCGATCGCCCGGCACAGCGCCTTCCGCAGCGGCAGCCAGTGCGGCCCCTCCCCGGACGGCATGCACGTGGCGGTGAAGGGGTGGCCGTCGATCGTGCCGCCCACCTTCACCGCCTTGCGGGTGCCGAACAGCTCGGCCGAGCCGGGGACGGTGAGGTAGGTGGGGAACGCGCCGTCCTTCTCGATCGGCGCGGTGAACGTGGTCGCGAGGTCCTCGGGGGTCATGCCGGTCAGACCGGGGCGGACCTCCGGACTCATCGCCGGGCCGACGCACCGGGCCTGGGCGGCCTCGGCCGCGTCGATGCCGCGGACGACCTGTGCCACGCCGGCGGTGCCCGGCGGCAGCGCGTCGCGCCAGGAGCGCAGGCCGTGCCGCGGGGCACACGGGGTTCACGACTGCCGTCCCACCCGCCGCACCCGGGAACCCCGTTGCCCCCCCGGCCGCCACCCTGGGACCGTGGCGGCCAGGGGGCCCCAGCGACGCCCCGGGAGCGGAGTCCGCCATGACCGACGAGGCCGTCACCGTCTACTACAAGCCGGGGTGCCCCTACAGCACCGCGCTGCGGGCCAAGATGACCGCCACCCGGCTCCCCCACCGCGCGGTCCGGTTCGCCGACGACCCAGAGGCGGCCGCCGAGGTCCGGGCACGCCACCCGCAGGGCTGGGAGGTGTCGCCCACCGTCGTCGTCGGCGGCCGGTACCTCACCAACCCGAGCCTGCGCGAAGTCCGCGAGGCGATGGCCGGGCGCTGACGGCGCTCGCGCCGCCCCGGGACCGGTCGCGGGCCCGGCGGGCGCCCAGCTCGCCAACGTGCCGGGCAGCTGGAACTCCTCCGACCTGCACGCCTCCGACCGCGCGGCCGCGATGGCCTCCTACCGGCCGCTGTTCGGCTGGCGCGACGTCGACATGGCCCAGGACGCCGGCACGATGCTGCAGGTCCCCGGCTACGGCGACCACCGGGCCGCGACCGTCGACCCGGGCATCCACGAGCGGCGGGCGTCCGCGCCGCCCGGCTTCGCCGACGTCATCGGCGGCCTCCTGGTCACCGGCGACGAGCCACCGCACTGGCACGTCGTGGGCGCCACCGTGCTGCGCACCGCCGAGGACACCGGGACCCGCACTGCCCTGCTGCGCGAGCCGCAGGGCGCGGGGCTCACCGTCAGCCGGTTCACCCCGCCGGACGGCGACCGGTGACGTCCGTGCCCGGCCGGCTGCGCGGCCTCGCCGCGCACGTCGACCGGGACGCCCCCGGGACGGCATGATCGGGACGCCCCCCTGCTGACCTCCGAGAGGGGAAACGTGTCCTCACCCTCCCCGGCCCTCCGGCCGGCCCCGGGCGCGCTCGACGGCAGGGTCGCCGTCGTCACCGGCGCCAGCAGCGGCATCGGCGCCGCGACGGCACGCTCGCTGGTGGCCGCCGGCTGCCGCGTCGCGCTCCTGGGCCGCCGCGGCGACCGCCTGCAGGCCGTCGCCGACAGCACCGCCGACCCCGCCCGCACCCTCGCCGTCGCCGCCGACGTCTCCGACGGGCTCGACCTCGCCGACGCCCTCGACGCCCTGCACGACCGGTTCGGCCCCGCCGACCTGGTCGTGGCCGGCGCCGGCGTGCTCACCGGCGCGCCGTTCGAGGACGGCGTGCCCGCCGAGTGGATCGAGATGATCGACGTCAACCTCGGCGGCATCCTGCGCACCGCGCAGACCTTCGCCCGCGACCTGCTGGCCACCGCCGAGACCGGCCGCCCGGCCGACCTGTTCCTCATCGGCGCGCTCGCCGGCCAGGTGCGCTTCCCCGGCTACGCCGTCTACTCGGCGGTCGAGGCCGCGGTCGCCCAGCTGGCCCGGGCGCTGCGCGCCGAGTACGGCCGCCGCGGCGTGCGCGTGCACGTCGTCGCCCCCGGGCTCACCGACACCGACCTCGGCTCCGAGATCAGCCACGACGGCACCGCGCGCGGCTGGGCCGAGCACCGCGAGGTCGTCGTCCCGATGGACCCCGACGACGTCGCACGCACCGTGCTGTTCGGCGCCGGCCTGCCGCCGCGGGTCAACGTCGCCGAGCTGCTCGTGCTGCCCACCCGCCAGGACCCCTACCTGCCCACCCGGCGCGGGACGGGGGTCCGGTGAGGGGCACCCCGCGGGGCGAGCTGGAGCGGCCCTCGGCGCTCGGCCGCGTGCTCCGGCTGGCCGACTCCGACGCCGCGGCCGCCGCCGTGCTGCTGGCCGCGACGCTGGTGGCGCTGGTGTGGGCCAACGTGCCGGGCTCCACCTACGAGGAGACCTGGCACACGCCGTTCGCCGTCAGCCTGGGCGACACGGTCCTCGAGATGGACCTGCGGCACTGGGTCAACGACGCGCTGATGGCGCTGTTCTTCTGCCTGATCAGCCTCGAGGTCAAGCGGGATCTGGTGCTCGGCGAGTTCCGCGACACCCGCCGCATCCGCATCCCGGTCGTCGCCGCGCTGGCCGGCCTGGTCGTGCCCGCCCTGGTCTTCCTCGCGGTGACCGGGCTCAGCGACCAGCCCGGCGAGGCGCGCGCCGCCTGGGGCGTCGTGATCTCCACCGACACCGCGTTCGTGCTCGGCCTGCTGGCGGTCGTCGGCCGGGCGGTGCCGGTCAACCTGCGCGCGTTCGTGCTCGCGCTGTCGGTGGTCGACGACGTCGGCGCGCTGGCCGTCATCGCCGTCGCCTACACCGAGGACCTCACCCTGCTGCCGCTGGCGGTGGCCGCCGTCGGGCTGGTCGCGGTGGTCTGGCTGCGGCGGATGCGGGTGTGGCGCGGCGGGGCCTACCTGCTGGTCGCGGTGCCGGTCTGGCTGGGCGTGCTGGCCTCCGGCGTGCACCCGACGGTCGCCGGCGTCGCGATCGGCCTGCTGCTGCCGGTGTACCCGCCCAGCGCGGACGAGGTCGACGCCGCCGAGGCCGCGGCCCGGGACTACGGGCGGACGCCGACCTCCAGCGGGGCGCACCGGGCGGTGCTCAGCCTGACCCGGTCGGTGTCGATCAACGAGCGCGGGCAGCGGCTGTTCCGGCCGTGGGTCAACCTCGCCGTCGTCCCGGTGTTCGCGCTGGCCAACGCCGGGGTGGTGCTCAGTGCCGAGACGCTGTCCGCCGCCGCGACCTCGGGCCTGACCTGGGCGATCGTGATCGGGCTCGTCGTCGGCAAGGTGGTCGGCGTGACCACCGCGTCGCTGGCGGCCGTCCGGCTCGGGATCGGCCGGCTGCCCTCGGGGCTGTTCCCGCGGCACGTGTTCGCCGCCGGCGTGCTCACCGGGATCGGCTTCACGATCTCGCTGTTCATCATCGACCTGGCCCTCGACGACGAGGCGCTGGCCGCGCAGGCGCGGATCGGCGTGCTCGGCGCGTCGGTCCTCGCCGCGGTGCTGGCGCTGGGCGCGGTCGCCGTCGTCCGGGCGGTGGACCGGTCCCGGCTGCCCGGCCGGCAGCGGCTGGCCCGGCCGGTGAGCGCCACGCGCGACCACGTCCGGGGCCGGGTCGGCGCGCCGATGGAGCTCGTCGTCTACGCCTCGTTCGTGTTCACCAACGCCGGGCGCACCGCCGAGGTGGTCGACGAGCTGCGGCAGGTGCTCGGCGACGACCTGGTCTTCGTCTACCGCCACCTGCTCACCGACGACCCGGCCTCGGCCCGCGCCGCCGAGGCGGCCGAGGCCGCCGCCGCGCAGTCGCGGTTCTGGCCGATGCACGACGCGCTGGCCGCCCGGGCCGGGCGCCTGGACGACCGGGCGATCCGCCGCTGCGCCGTCGACGCCGGGCTGAACCTCGCCCGGGTCGACGACGCCGTGGCCTCCGGCACGCACGCCGCGCGCGTCCGCGAGGACGACGACGACGCCCGCGCGATGGCGCTGGACGAGCCGCCGCGGTTCTTCGTCAACGGCCAGCTCTACGACGGCCCGCTCGACGTCGGGCCGATGCGGACCGCGCTGGAGCAGACCGCCGGGCGGTCGCGGGTGCGGGCGGCCGCGCCGGCGGACGCGCCGGCCGAGGACGCGCTGCCGGTGCGCTCGCCGGCGGTGCGCGAGACCGCCGACGCGGAGCCGGTGGCGTGACCGCGCCGGGAGGGGTGCGGCCGGTGGCCGGCCGCCGCGCCGTCGTCATCGGGCTGCCGCTGATCGCCGACGCCGTGGTCGCCGAGCTGACCGCGGCGGGGGCGGCGGTCGAGCAGGTCGCCTCCGCGCGCGACGTGCTCGCCGCCGCGGACGGCGTGCGCGAGCGGCTGGGCGGCGTCGACCTGGTGGTGGCCGTGCTGGGCGGCGTCGGTGGCGGCCCGTTCGGACTGTCGCCGGCCGAGCGGTGGGCGGAGATCATCGAGCAGGGCGCCGGCGACGCGGTGCTGGCGGCGCGCGCGTTCCTCGACGACCTGCTCACCGCGGCGGCCAACGACTCCGCCGCCGACCTGGTGCTGGTCGGGTCGGCGGCGGCGTCGGAGCTGGTGCCCGCGTTCGCCGTGCACGCCGCCACGGCCGCCGGCGCCGCCCAGCTCGCCCGCACGCTGCGGCTGGAGCTCGGCGGCACCCTGGTGCGGGTGCGGCACGTCGCCGTCGGCTGGGTGTCCCCCGCCGCCGCGGCCGACGGCGGGAACGCGCTGCTCCCCGAGGACGTCGCGCAGACCGTGCTGTTCACCCTCACCCTGCCGCCGACGACGAACGTCGCCGAGGTGTCGCTGCTGGCCACCCGCAGCGGCTGAGCGATGAGTGCGGAGGCCGGCGCCGGTCTCCCCTGCACCACATGCACGAGGAGGCGGACGGTGGACGAGCGGTTCAGGGCGACCCTGCGGAAGAGTCCGGCACCCGGCGGGTGGACGTACCTGGTGTGGCCGGAGTCGGTGCGGCTGTTCGGCACGCGCGGGCGGGTGGCGGTGGCCGGGACGATCGACGGCGAGCCGTTCCGCAGCTCCTTCATGGCGCTCGGCGACGGGACGCACGAGCTCCCGGTGGCCGCGGCGATCCGGAGGGCCATCCGGAAGCAGGCCGGCGACGAGGTCGAGGTGCACCTGCTCGAGCGGATCGGGACGCGGTGAGCGGGGTGGCGCCGGGGCGGGTCGCGGCCGCGTCGGCGGCCGCGTTCGTGGCGAGCTCGGCCTGGTACACGGCCTTCGGGGAGCGGCTGGCCCGCCTCGACGAGGCCTACGCGCGGCCCGGCCCGTCCCCGGCGGTCATCGCGCCGGTGGAGCTGGCGCGCAGCGGGGTGGTCGCCGCCGCGGTGTCGGTACTCGCCGACCGGCTGCCGGCCCGCGGTCCGCGCGCGGCGCTCACGCTCGGCGCCGGGCTGTGGGCGGCGTTCCCGCTGGTGCTGCTCACCGGGTCCGTCGTGCACGAGCGGGTGCCCTGGCAGCAGGCCGCGATCCACGCCGGCGACTGGCTGGTCAAGCTGCTGCTGGTCTCCGCCGTCGTCGGCCGCGACGGCTGAGCGGGTGCGCCGGCGCCGCGTCCCGGGGCCCGGGGCGCGGCCTCCGCGCACCCGCTCGCGGTCAGCCGGCGGCGGCCCCCGCCCGGGCGCGGTCCCGCCACTCCCGCGGGCTGACGCCGTACCCCGCCCGGAACCGGCGGGCGAAGTAGGAGGCGTCGGGAAAGCCCCAGCGCCGGGCGACCGCGGCGATCGAGCGGTCGCCCGGCCGGGCCAGCTCGGCCCGGGCGCCCTCCAGCCGCTGCGCGATGACCTCCTGCTCGAGGCTGAACCCGGCCGCGGCGCAGATCCGGTACAGCTGCCGCACCGACACCGCGTGCGCCCGCGCGATGCGCTCGGCGTCCAGGTCCGGCTCGGTCAGGTGCCGGCGCACGTAGCCGCGCACCCGGGCCGGCAGGGTCTCGCCGAGCACGTCGTCGGCCCCGCGGGCGCCGTCGGCGGCCGAGGCCAGCAGCGCGCGGATCAGGTCGACCGTCGCAGACGCCAGCGAGTGCACCAGCGGCTCGGCGGCGAGCAGCGCGACGTCGCGGGTCAGCCGGGTGACGTGCGCGCGCACCAGGCCGTAGAGGGGGCTGCGGGCGGCGACCGGCAGGGCCCGCCGCACGGTGTCGATCGGCAGGCCGAGGGAGGCGGCCGGGATGCGCAGCGCCCGGCACACGCCCCGCCCGGACCAGGCGTACGCGTAGGCCGAGGACACCTCGCTGAACGACAGCTCGCCGGCGCCCACCAGCCGGCGGGAGCCGAACTGCTCCTGGCGGGCGGTGCCGGTCTCCTGCACGGCGAGGGAGAGCACCGGCTCCGGGTCGGCGCGCGCGTGGCGGGCGGTGCGCAGCAGGGTCACGTCGCCGGTCAGGTCCAGCCGCAGCACCGAGACCCCCGCCAGGTCCCAGCCGTCGAGCCGGGCCCGGGCCGGCGCCGAGGGGTCGGGGAAGCGGATCCGCGAGGACATCGTGGCCTCGAGCAGGTCGGCCACCCGCGCGGGACGGCGGTCGGCGGGGGCGAGGGCGTCGGTGTCGACGAGGGTGGCCACGGGGCCTCCAGGGTCGGCAGGGGGGCGGGCGGGTGGTCGGCATCGTCGCCCCGGCGCCGATCCTGGCCGGGGGCGCGGGCGGGCGGAAGCCCGTCCCTCCGGCCGGCTCGGCAGCCTGGGTCCGGCACCGGTCAGGCAGGGCACAGCCGCGGCTGCGGGTGCGCCCCTAGCGTCCGCGGCGTCCGCGGCCCGGTCGGGTGGCCGCACCCCTCTCCCGGAGGCCCGCCGTGACCGCCGCCGCCCCCGTCCCCGTCGTCTTCGTGCACGGCCTGTGGCTGCACGCCACCAGCTGGACGCCCTGGGTGGAGCTGTTCGCCGCCCGCGGCTACGACCCCGTGGCGCCGGGCTGGCCGGGTGAGCCGGCCACCACCGAGGAGGCGCGGGCCCGGCCCGAGGCGGTCGCCGGCCTGGGCATCGGCGAGGTCACGCAGCACCACGCCGACGTCATCGCGGGGCTGCCCGCGGCGCCGGTGGTGGTGGGCCACTCGTTCGGCGGGCTGGTCGCCCAGAAGCTGCACGGCATGGGCCTGACCCGTGCCTGCGTGGCGCTCTCGCCGGCCCAGTTCCGCGGCAACCTGGTGCTCCCGCCGGTGCAGCTGCGCACGGCCTGGCCGGTGCTGTCCCGCCCCGGCCTGCGCACGGGGACCTGGGCGCACACGCCGGACAGCTGGGCGCGCGGCTTCGCCAGCGCGGTGCCGCGCGAGGAGGCCGACCGTCTCTGGGAGGCCCACGCGATCCCCTCCCCCGCGCGACCGCTGTTCCAGGCGGGGTTCGCCGCGTTCACGCCGCGCACCGAGGCCGCCGTCGAGACCCGGCGGGAGCGCGGGCCGGTGCTGGTCGTGGCCGCCGGGCGCGACCGCACGGTGCCGGGGGCGGCCTCGCGCGCCGCGTACCGGATCCAGCGCCGCCACGGCACGGGCGTCACCGAGTTCGTGGCCTTCCCCGACCGCGGTCACTCGCTCGGCGCGGACTCCGGCTGGGCGGAGGTGGCCGGCACCGTGCTCGCCTTCCTGGCCCGCCACGGCGTCGGCGCGCCGTCCCCCGAGCCGGTGAAGGGGGTGCACCGAGGTCCGGGCCGCCGCCGCGGGCTCCCGTGATCGGCACGGGTGGCGCCGGGACGACCGGGGTAGGGCCGCCCGGACGGCAGCGCCGGGCCACCCTGGCCCGGCCCCGAGAAGTGGGGAGGCGACCATGGCACTGCCCGAACGGGACTCAGTTGTCGACTGGGTCGGCAGGACGGTGGTCGACCGGCACGGCGCGGAGATCGGCACGGTGACGCACCTGCTCGCCGACGAGGAGACCGGCCGGCCGGAGTGGCTCTACGCGGACATGGCCGGCACGACGGTCGTCGTCCCGCTGTTCGACGCGACCGGCGAGGGCGACCGGGTGCAGGTGGTGGTCGACCGCGGGCTGGTCGACGGCGCCCCGCGCTTCGGCGACAGCCGCGAGCTGACCACCGACCAGGAGGCGGCGCTCTACCGCCACTACGGCATCGAGGCGACCACCGAGACCTCCGAGACCCTGCTCCCGGCGCCCGACGCGGAGCCGCCGGCGACGACCGCGGTGGCGGTGGCGGGCGAGGAGGTGGCGCCCCTGCCCACCCCCGACGCCGACGAGGAGCTCCCGCCCCCGCCGCCGGTGGCCCAGCCCGGCGACGAGGACTTCGGCCGCGCCGACCAGCCCCAGGGCCGGTCGCTGGCCGCCCGCGCCGGCGGGGCCGCGGGCGGGCTCGCCGCGCTGCTGGCGCTCGGCGGCCTGCTGTTCGCGGTGCTGCAGCGGCGCCGGCAGCCGGCCGCGCCGGTGTCCCGCCGTGCTCGGCGCGGCGCGAAGGCCGCGAAGCGCACCGGGCAGAAGGCCGCCCGGCGGACCGGGCGGAAGGCCGCCCGGCAGGCGCGCGCGGTGCCGGCGGCCGGCCGGGCGCGGGTGGAGCACCTCGTGGCCGCGGCCGCGCCGGTCGTCGCCGACGCCGCCGCGTCGGTGCGGGAGGCCGCCCGCGGCGGCGCGTCCGCGGCCGGGCCCGCCGTGGCCAACGCCGCGCACCTCGTCAGCGAGGCCGCCCGCGGTGTCGGCGAGGCCGCCCGCGGCGGCGCGTCCGCGGCGGGGCCGGTCCTGGCGACCGCCGCCCAGCGCGTCGGCGAGGTGACCCGGACCGGCGCCGCGGCGGCCGCTCCGCTGCTGGCCACCACGGGCCACGCGCTGCAGACCGGCGCCAGCGTCGGCGCGGAGGCCGCGAAGCAGGCCCTCGACGCCCTCCCGGAGCTCACGTCCACGGTGGTCTCCCGGGCGACCGAGGCCGGCGCCGAGATCGGGCAGGCCGCCCTCCGCGCGGCCGCGCGGGTCGGCGGCGCGGTCGAGGCGGTGCCCGAGGAGGTCGCCGAGGTCGGCCACCGCATCCGCAAGCGCGGCCGGCGCGCCGTCCGGCTGACCTCGCTCGGCGCCGGCCTGGGCACCGGCTACGTCGTCGGCGCCCGCTACGGCGACTACGAGCAGATCCAGCGGACCGCCGCGCGCGTCACCGGCCGGGGCTGACCGCCGCACGGTGCCCCCGGGTGCAGGCCCCGTCCTGCACCCGGGGGCACCGCCTCGTTGTGCTGCCGATCACATGAGCCCTAGCCTCCGGGGCGGTCCCTGCTCGACTCCCCCGAGGTCAGGTGCACGATGAAGAAGCTCATCAACGACCCCGCCGACGTCGTATCCGACGCCCTCCGCGGCATGGAGCTGGCACACCCGGACCTGCTGCGGGTCGACCACGAGAACCGGGTGGTGTTCCGCCGCGACGCGCCCGTGCAGGGCAAGGTCGGCATCGTCTCCGGCGGCGGTTCCGGTCACGAGCCCATGCACGGCGGGTTCGTCGGCCGCGGCATGCTCGACGCCGCCTGCGCCGGGGAGGTCTTCACCTCACCGGTGCCCGACCAGATGCAGGCGGCCACCGCCGGCGTCTACAGCGGCGCCGGCGTGCTGCACATCGTGAAGAACTACACCGGCGACGTCATGAACTTCGAGATGGCCGCCGAGCTGGTCGCCGCCGAGAGCGGGATCGAGGTGGCCACCGTCGTCGTCGACGACGACGTCGCCGTCACCGACAGCCTCTACACCGCCGGCCGCCGCGGCGTCGGCACCACGGTGCTGCTGGAGAAGATCGTCGGCGCCGCCGCCGAGGAGGGCCGCCCGCTGATCGAGGTGGCCGACCTGGCCAAGCGGGTCGACGACGCCGGCCGCAGCATGGGCATGGCGCTCACCTCCTGCACCGTGCCCGCCGCCGGGACGCCGACCTTCCAGCTGGGCGACGACGAGATGGAGATCGGCATCGGCATCCACGGCGAGCCCGGCCGGCGCCGGGTGCCGCTGGCTCCCGCCCGGGAGGTCGCCGCGATGCTGGTCGAGCCGATCCTCGCCGACCGGAGGTACACCGACGGCGTCATCTGCTTCGTCAACGGCATGGGCGGCACCCCGCTGATCGAGCTGTACGTCGTCTACGCCGAGGTGGCCGCGATCCTGGAGAAGGCGGGGATCGGGATCGCCCGGTCGCTGGTCGGGCCGTACATGACCAGCCTGGAGATGGCCGGCTGCTCGGTCACCCTCCTGCAGGCCGACGACGAGATGCTGCGGCTGTGGGACGCGCCGGTGGTCACCCCGGGCCTGCGGTGGGGGGCCTGAGCGTGGCGGTGGGCGTGGGCGACCTCACCGCCTGGCTGCGCCGGTTCGCGGAGTCCGTGCACGAGCAGCGTGACCGGCTGACCGCGCTCGACGCCGCCATCGGCGACGCCGACCACGGCGCCAACATGGACCGCGGGATGACCGCCGTCGTCGCCACGCTGGACGACGCCCCGCCGGCCGACGCCGCGGCGCTGCTCAAGAAGACCGGCGCCACCCTGGTGAGCAAGGTCGGTGGGGCCAGCGGCCCGCTGTACGGGACGCTGTTCCTGCGGATGGCCGGCGCGGCCGGCGGCGGCGACCTCGACGACGCCGCGTTCGCCCGGGCGCTGCGGGCGGGCCTGGACGGCGTGGTCGCCCGCGGCAAGGCCGAGCCCGGCGACAAGACGATGGTCGACGCGCTGGGCCCGGCCTGCGACGCCCTCGACGCCGCGGTGGAGGCGGGCAAGCCGCTGGCCGACGCGCTCGCCGCGGCGGCGGACGCGGCGGCGCAGGGCCGGGACGCGACCGTGCCGATGGTCGCCCGCAAGGGCCGGGCCAGCTACCTCGGCGAGCGCAGCGCCGGGCACCAGGACCCGGGGGCGACGTCGACGGCGCTGCTGGTCGAGGCCGCCGCGGCGACCCTGGGACGGTCGTGAGCGTCGGCCTCGTCGTCGTCTCGCACAGCCGGGCGCTGGCCGACGCCGCCGTCGAGCTGGCGCGGCAGATGCTGCCCGGGCGGGAGCTGGCGATCGCCGTCGCGGCGGGCACCGAGGACGGCGGGCTCGGCACCGACGCCGCCGCGGTGGCCGACGCGGTCGGGCAGGCCGACTCCGGCGACGGCGTCGTCGTCCTGATGGACCTCGGCAGCGCGGTGCTCTCGGCCGAGACCGCGCTGGAGTTCCTCGACGACGACGTCCGGTCGCGGGTGACCCTCTCCCCGGCGCCGCTGGTGGAGGGGCTGGTCGGCGCGGTCGTGCTGGCGTCGACCGGCGCCTCCCGCGCGCAGGTCGCCGCCGAGGCCGAGCGCGGGCTGGCGCCCAAGCAGGCGCACCTGGCGTGACGCCTGGGACGCACGGGACGGCGGCCTTCCTACGGGGACGCCGCCGGCCGATGAGCCGGGCATGCGCGCCAGCCACGTCGCCACCGCCCTCGCCGCCTTCACCGCCGGCCTGACCGCCGCATCCGCGCTGCACCGCCGCGCCGGCCGCCCGGCCCCGGCTCCCGCCGTCGACACCGCTGTCGAGCCGGCCGCGCCGGTCCTGGCGCGGGACGCCGTCGTCCTCCCCTTCCCCCGCCCGGCGCTACCCACGGAGCAGGTCCCCGCGGCACCCGCCGCCCGGCCGGCCCGCTGCGGCGACACCGGCGGCGTGACGAGGGCCGGCGCCCCGTGCGCCGCCCGCGCCACCAGCGGCGGCCGCTGCCACCACCACCCGCTGGCCGCCTGAATCCCGCCGTGCTGCGGCTACGCCCTGTCGTCGACCGCGTTGACGTAGCCCTCCCGGCCGATCAGCCGGTAGCAGAGGAACCCGTTCGCGTTGGCGTCGAGGGTGGCGAAGGCGGCCTCGACGTCCGCCACGACTTGCTGCCGCGGCTGGTCCGGGTTCAGGCCCACGAGGACCTTGGTCAGCTGGCGTGCGTCGACCGGCGTCAGCCCCGCCGAGCAGGTGCCCGGCTGCGGCGGAGCGGCCGCGGCGGGCGCAGCGAGGCCGACGGCGGTGAGCACGCCGGCGGTGACGACGGCAGCGCGGATGGACGGGCGCATGAGGACCTCCGTGGTGCCGCCCGGACCCCTGGTGTGATCCGGGTCGCTCCTCCTGGGAGGCCGGACCGTAGCGTCCGACGTGCGGGAACGGAGTGCTCGTCGTCGTCCCCCCGCGGTAGACAGTGCTCGTGGGCCGGGGTGCGGGAGCCGAGGTGCTGGACCGGCGCGCGCTCGGCCGCGCCACGCTCGCCCGGCAGCTGCTGCTGCGGCGGGACGGGCGCGGCGCCCTCGACGCGGTCGAGCACCTGGTCGGCCTGCAGGCCCAGGAGCCGCAGGAGCCCTTCGTCGGGCTGTGGTCGCGGCTGACGGCGTTCCGGCCGGCCGGGCTCGACGACCTGCTCGGGTCGCGCCGCGTCGTCCGCACGCTGCTCATGCGCCGGACCCTGCACCTGGTCACCGCGGGCGACTGCCTGCGCCTGCGGCCGGTGCACCAGGCGATGCTCGTCGCCCGCGCGCGCGGCACGCTCGGGCGCCGGCTGCCCGGCGTGGACCTCGCCGAGCTCGCCGCGGCCGGGGAGCCGCGCTTCGCCGAGGCGCCGCGGCTGCTGTCCGAGGTGGGCCGGCTGGTCGGCGCCCGCTGGCCGGACGCCACCGCCCGCGACCTCGGCGACGCTCTGTCCAGTCTGGTGCCGCTGGTGCAGGTCCCGCCGCGCGGGCTGTGGCGGCAGGGCGCCCCGGCCCGGAACACCACGGTGCGCGCCTGGCTGGGGCGTGACCCGGAGGACGGGCCGCCCGACGCCGTCCTCGACGACCTGGTGCTGCGCTACCTGCGCGCCTACGGGCCGGCGGCGACCGCGGACCTGCGGTCCTGGTCCGGCCTGAGCGGGCTGCCCGCGGTGGTCGCCCGGCTGCGGCCGCGGCTGCGGACCGCCCGCGACGAGCGCGGCCGCGAGCTGCTCGACGTCCCCGACGGCCTCCTCCCCGACCGCGACGAGCCCGCTCCGGTGCGCTTCCTGCCCGCGTTCGACAACGCGGTGCTCGGCTACGACGACCGGTCGCGGCTGATCGCCGACGAGCACCGCGGCCTGAGCGTGGCCGGCGCCCGCCTCGTCCTCGTCGACGGCACCGTGGCCGGCACCTGGACCACCCGCGACCGGGACGACGACGGCGTCGCGGTGACCGTGCAGCCACTGCGCCCTCTCACCCCCGCCGAGCTCGAGGACGTCGAGGTCGAGGGCACCGCACTGGCGGCCTTCCTCGGCGACGGCGCGCCGGGACGGGTCGCGGTGACCGGCTGAATCAGGCGGCCGGGTCCCGCAGCGCCCGCTCGAGCCCGTCGAGCACGAGGTCGAGGCCGTAGCCGAACTCCGCCCCGTAGTCGTAGCCGGGCCGCAGCACGTGTTCGGTCGTGAACTCCGCGAGGTGCGGGTAGCTCTCCGCGAACCGGACCATCAGCTCCGCCGCGAGTTCGGCGGTCTCGGCGGGCGTCTGGAACGGCAGCGCGCGCTCCTGCAGCGCGAAGCCGTACACGTAGCTGTCGATGGCCGAGTACGCGTGCGCGGCCAGCACCACGGGGAAGCCGGCCGCGCGCAGGCAGCCGAGGACGGCGTCGTGGTGGGCCAGCGTCGCGTGCCCGGGCGAGCGCCGGGACTCCAGGAGCCCGACGGCCCACCGGTGCCGCGCCAGCGTCGCCCGCATGGCGTCGGCGCGCTCGCGCATCGCCGCCCGCCAGCCGGCCCCGGCGTCGGGCACCGGCACCTCGGCGAAGACCAGGTCGACCATGCCGTCGAGCAGGTCGTCCTTGCCGCTGACGTGGTGGTACAGCGACATCGCCTCCACCCCGAGGGCCTCCCCGAGCCGCCGCATGGTCAGCGCACCGACGCCGTGCTCGTCCGCGAGCGCCAGGGCGGCCTGCAGGACCCGGTCCCGGCTCAGCGCCTTCCCGTTCGTCCGACGTCCCGGCACCTTGACGACCTTACGCCGTAAGGTGCAGCCTTACGGCGTAAGTCACCCGCCCTGAGGAGGAGCCGTGTCCGAGCCGTCCACCGTCGTCCCGTCCGTGATGACCGCCGTGCTGCAGCAGCGCTACGGGCGCGATCCCGAGGGCCTGCTCGCCGTCGGGGAGGCGGCCGTGCCGCGGCCGGGCGAGGGCGAGGTCCTCGTGCGCGTGCTGGCCTCCAGCGTCGACCGCGGCACCTGGCACCTCATGGCCGGTCTCCCCTATCCCATGCGGGCGGTGTCGGGCCTGCGCCGGCCGAAGGCCCCGAACCCGGGCCTGAACCTGGCCGGGGAGGTCGTCGCCACGGGGAGCGGGGTCGCCGGCCTCGCCCCCGGCGACCGGGTGTACGGGATCGGCCGGGCCACCTTCGCCGAGTACGCCGTGGCGCCGGCCCGGAAGCTCGCGCCGCTGCCACCCGGCCTCACCCCCGAGCAGGCCGCCACCGTGCCGGTGTCCGGGCTCACCGCCCTGCAGGCGGTGCGCGACCACGGCCGCGTCGGCGCCGGGCAGCGGGTCCTGGTGCTGGGTGCGTCCGGCGGTGTGGGCGGCTTCGCCGTGCAGGTCGCGCGGGCCGCCGGCGCCGAGGTGACCGGGACGGCGAGCACCGCCAAGGTCGACCTCGTCCGCGGCCTGGGCGCGCACACCGTCGTCGACCACACCCGGCAGGACCCGCTGGACGGCGGCGTCCGCTACGACGTCGTCCTCGACACCGGCGGCAACCGCCCGCTGCGCGCGCTGCGCCGCGCCCTCACGCCGCACGGGCGGCTGGTGATCGTGGGCGGGGAGAACGGCGGCCGGTGGCTGGGCGGGACGGACCGCCAGCTGCGCGCCCAGGCGCTCTCGCCGTTCGTCGGGCAGCACCTGGGCACGTTCGTCGCCCGGGAGGACGGGGCGGACCTGAGGGAGCTCTCGGCGCTGGTCGAGGCCGGCGCGCTCACCCCCGCCGTCGACCGGGTGTTCCCGCTGGCGGAGACGGCCGCGGCCGTCCGGCACCTCCTCGACGGCGCCGCGCGGGGCAAGGTCGCCGTCCGCGTCGCCGGCTGACCTCAGGCGTCGCGGCGGCGCAGCGCCCACCAGGCCAGCAGCGCGGCGGCGGCCGCCCACAGCGCCAGGACGCCCAGCCCGGCGAGCGGGCCGAAGACGTCGACCGGGCGGGCGTGCAGGCGGACGGCCACGGCACCGGCGCGGTCGGGCAGGAACACCGCCGCCCGCTGCAGCCCCGGGACCAGCTCCAGCAGCGGCGAGACCAGGAAGAGGAACGGGACCAGCAGGCCGAGCGCGAGCGCCTGGTCGCGCAGCAGCAGGCCGGCGGCCATGCAGACGACGGCGAGCAGCGTCGGGTACAGCGCGGCCGCGACGGTGGCGCGGAGCATCCCCGGCGTCGACAGCGAGACGCCCGGCGCGCCGAGCACCGCCTGGGTGACCAGCAGGGTGGCGACGGCGGTGACCGCGGCGGTCGGCAGCACCAGGCCCGCGCCCACGGTCAGCTTCGCGGCCAGGAAGGCGCCCCGCCGTGGCACCGCGAGCAGCGAGGTGTGCACGGTCTGCCGGGCGTACTCCCCCGCGGTCAGCAGCACCGCGAGCACGACCACCGTGACGTGGCCGAAGTTCAGGCCGTAGAAGGCGATCACCGCGGGGTCGTGGTCCGGCTCGGCGGCCTCGACGTCGCCGACCGAGGCGACGACGCCCGCGCCGATGCCGGCGACCGCGACGACGTAGACGAACAGGGTCACCCACGTCGAGCGCAGCGTCGTCGCCTTGGCCCACTCGGCGCGCAGCGCGCTCACGCCGCCTCCCCGGCCGGCGCGGTGAGCGCGAGGAAGGCCTCCTCCAGCGACCGGCCGTCGGCCCCGAGTTCCACCAGCGGGACGCCGTGCCGGGCCGCGACCGCGCCGACGGTCCGCGCGTCGACTCCGGCCACCCGCAGCGCGCCGTCGTCGCCGGGGGCCACGGTCGCCCCGGCGGCGGCGAGCAGGCCGCGCAGCCGCCCGGGCTCGGTGGTGCGGACCCGCACCCGCCGCTCGGTGTGCTCGGCGAGGAAGGCGTCCAGCGGTGTGTCGGCCAGCAGCCGGCCCCGGCCGACCACGAGCAGCCGGTCGGCGGTGCGCGCCACCTCGCCCATGAGGTGGCTGGAGAGCAGGACGGTGCGCCCCTCGGCGGCGAGGTCGCGCAGGGTGGTCCGCAGCCAGCGGATGCCCTCGGCGTCCAGGCCGTTGGCCGGCTCGTCGAGCACCAGGACCGGCGGGTCGCCGAGCAGGGCCGCGGCGACGCCGAGCCGCTGCCGCATGCCCAGCGAGAAGCCGCGGACCCGGCGGTCGGCGGCCGCCCGCAGGTCGACCAGGTCGAGGACGGCGCGCACCCGGTGCGCGGGCAGGTCGTTGCTCGCGGCCAGCCAGCGCAGGTGCTGGCGGGCGGTGCGCCCCGGGTGGGCCGCGGCGCTGTCGAGCAGGGCGCCCACCGTCCGCAGCGGCGCGGCCAGGTCCGCGTAGGCGCGGCCGGCCACGCGCGCGGTGCCGGCGGTGGGCCGGTCGAGGCCGAGCAGCACCCGCAGCGTCGTCGACTTGCCCGCGCCGTTGCGGCCGAGCAGGGCGGTGACGCTGCCCGGCGGGACGTCGAAGGTCAGGTCGTCCACCGCGACGACCGGTCCGTACCGCTTGGTCAGGCTCCGCACCTCGATCACGGGCCCACCGTCGCGCCCCGCGCGGGCGGCGCACCTCCCCCGCGCGGTCCGGCCGCCTCCCTCCCGCGCGGGAGGTCCGGGCGGCCGGCGGCGGGCCATGATCGGGGCATGCGCGCGGTCCTCCGTCCGGTGACCAGCAGGTCGACCTGGACGCGCGCGGTGCACCTGGCCCTGGGCGCCTGGCTCGCGGTCGCCTGCGCGCTGGTGTGGCCCGGGCTGGACGATGCCTCCCCACGCACCCTCGCCGGGCTCTACCTCGCCCCGCTGCCGCTGCTGGTGGTGCTGGCCTTCGTCCCGGCGGTCCGCCGCAGCGAGGGCGTGCAGGCGCGGGCGCTGCTGCTGCCCGGGGACGACGACGTGACGGTGGAGCCCGCCCGCACGTGGGCCGAGCGCGGCCGGCTGCTGGCCTGGCTGGTCGTCCGGGTGGAGCTCGGGGTGCTCGCCGCGGAGGTCACCGCGCTCGCCGTGTGGTCGGTCGCGGCCCGGTGGCCGCTGGCGGTCGTCGTGGCGCCGGCCTGGGCCTGCGCCCTGGCCGGGCTCGGCGCGCTCACCGCCGCGGCCGCCCGGGCGCTGCTGCACCCCTCCGCGGCCGAGCGGCTGGCCGCGCAGCGCGCCCGCACCGAGCGGCTGCTCGAGCGCACCCGGCTGGCCGCCGACCTGCACGACTCGATCGGCCACGCGCTCACCGTCACGCTGCTGCAGGCCGGTGCCGCCCGGGACGTCGCCGGCTCCGACCCCGCCTTCGCCGACCGTGCGCTCGCCGCCATCGAGGACAGCGCCCGGTCCGCGCTCGGCGACCTGGAGCGGGTCCTCGCGCTGCTGCGGGACGGCGCCCCGCCGCCGCGGGCCCCGACGCTGGCCGACGTCGACGCGCTGGTGCGCTCCGCCGAGGCGGCCGGGGCGCGGGTCGACGTCCGGGTCACCGGCGCGGTCGCGGAGCTGCCCGGGGTCCTGTCCCGGGAGGCCTACCGGATCGTGCAGGAGGCGCTCACCAACGCCCTGCGGCACGCCGGCCCCGTGCCGGTGCGGCTGCGGGTCGACGCCGGTCCGCACGCGCTGGCGATCGTCGTCGGCAACCCGGTGCCGGTGCCCGTGCCGGCCGCGGGCGGCGGCGGCAGCGGCGTCCGCGGGCTGCGCGAGCGCGCCGCCGGGCTCGGCGGCACCGCCGTCGCCGGCCCGGTCGACGACGGCTGGCGGGTCGAGGTGCGGCTCCCCCTGGCCGGGCCGGCGTGACCGTCCGGGTGCTGCTCGTCGACGACGAGGAGCTGGTGCGCAGCGGGCTCCGGGCGGTGCTCGGCGCCCGTGACGACGTCGAGGTGGTCGGCGAGGCCGCCGACGGCGCCGTCGTCGTCCCGCTGGCCGCCCGGCTGCGTCCCGACGTCGTCGTGATGGACGTGCGGATGCCGCTGGTCGACGGCATCCAGGCCACCCGCGACCTGCGGCGCCGGCTGCCGGACCCGCCGCGGGTGCTGGTGCTGACGACGTTCGGCGACGACGAGAACGTCTACGCGGCCCTGTCCGCCGGCGCCGACGGGTTCCTGCCCAAGCGGGCGCGGCCGGCCGAGATCGCCGACGCCGTCCGGGTGGTCGCACGGGGCGAGAGCCTGCTGTTCCCGGCGGCGATCCGGGCGCTGGCCGCGCGGCACGCGCCGGCGCAGCGGACCCGGCCGGCGCCGGAGCTGACCGCGCGCGAGCGGGAGGTCCTGCTGCTGGTGGCGCGCGGGCTGTCCAACGGCGAGATCGCCGGCGAGCTGTACCTGGGCCTGCAGACGGTGAAGACACACGTCAGCAGCCTGCTGCGCAAGCTCGGCGCGCGGGACCGGACGCAGGCGGTGATCGCCGCCTACGAGTCCGGACTCGTCCCCCTGCGCTGACCCTCGGGTTGCCGGGGAGCGGGTCCTGGGCCAGGGTCGCCCTCGCGGTCCCGGCCGGAGGAGGGTGTGCGTGGAAGCGGACGTGATCGTCGAGATCCCCAAGGGCTCGCGGAACAGGTACGAGTACGACCACCGGCTCGGCCGCATCCGGCTGCTGCGGATGCTGTTCACCGCCACCGGCTACCCCGGCGACTACGGGTTCGTCCCGGACACCCTCGCCGAGGACGGCGAGCCCATCGACGCCCTGCTGCTGCTCGGCGAGCCGACCTTCCCCGGCTGCCTCGTGCGCGCCCGGGTCATCGCCGTGTTCTGGGTGCACGACGAGCGCGGCCCGGACGCGAAGCTGCTGTGCGTGCCGGCGAGCGACCCGCGGATGGAGCACCTGCAGGAGCTCGAGGACGTCCCCATCCACCAGGTCGCGGAGATCTGGCACTTCTTCGAGATCTACGAGGCGCTGACGCCGGAGAAGTCGGCCGAGACCCGCGGGTGGGAGCGGCGGGCGCAGGCCGTCGCGGCGCTGGAGGACGCGCAGCGGCGGTTCGCCGAGCGGGCGGCCGGTGAGCCGGAGGGATGACGGGGGCTCCCGCCGGGACCGCCCGGACGCCAGGGTGACCGGGTGACCCAGGAGCTGCGGCTGACCGCCACCCTCGCCCCGCGCGGCCCGGCGGCCGCCATCGTGCTGACCGACGAGCAGGCCGCCGGCCTCGGCGGCGGCGCCAGGGCGTTCCCCGTCCGGGTCACCGTCGGCGGGGTGACCGTGGAGGGCCGGGTCGCGCGCATGGGCGGCGAGAACCTCATCGGCCTGAGCAGGGAGCGCCGGGCCGCCCTCGGCGTGAGCACCGGCGACACCGTCGACGTCGTCGTCGCCCTCGACCGGGCCGAGCGCACCGTCGAGGTGCCGCCGGACCTGGCCGAGGCGCTGGCCGCGGCGGGCGTGCGGGAGGCCTTCGACCGGCTGTCCCACACGCACCGCAAGGAGCACGCGCGGTCGGTGGCCGAGGCGAAGAGGCCGGAGACCCGCGCCCGCCGGGTGAGCGCCGTCGTCGCCGCCGTCTCCGGCTGAGGCCCCACCACACCCCCTTACGGACGATCTCGTCTCACCAAGGGCGGGCGGTCGCGCGCGCACGGTGACCGGCACACCCGGCCGGCCCCGGGCGGCGGGCCGGGTGCTCCCCGGACCGGCCCGGGCGCTCCCACACTGGGCGCGCGCCCTGCGTCGGGCACCTGCCGCACCGGCGGCAGTTCCTCAGAGCCGAGGTGCTCCCGATGACGCAACCCACTCCCTGCCCGATCCTCGACCTCACCCTCGGGCCGCTGGACCTGAACCTGCTGGGCCTGCACGTGCACCTCAACGAGGTGGTGCTCGACATCGAGGCGATCCCCGGCCCGGGCAACCTGCTGGGCAACCTGCTGTGCGCGATCGCCGGGCTGCTCGACGGCGTCGACCTCGGCGGCGTCCTGGGCAACCTGCTCCAGGAGCTCATCGACGCGCTCATCCGCCTGCTCGAGGGCATCGGCGGGGGCGGCGGCGGGGGCGGCGGCACCGCGCCGGTCGCGCAGCAGGCGGCGGCGTGACCGGCCCGCAGGACCCCGGGCCCGCGGCGGCCGCCGCGGAGGAGCTGGAGCGGCTCCAGGAGCTGCTCCGGCGAGCCGGCCGGGACCGGGCCGACCCCGGCGAGGTGGCGCGGGCGGTCGGGACCTACTGGCGCGACCACGGCCCGGCGCTGCGGTCGGCGGCGGCCGCCCTCGGCGACTCCGCGCGGGGGCAGGTGCTGGCCGAGCTGTACCGCATGCGGGACGAGCTCGGCCGGCAGCTGCAGGGTCAGCGCGCGTCGGCGCCCCGCCCACCGGAGCCGGGGACGACGGAGGAGCCGGGCTGAGGGCGCTCAGAGCGAGAGGACCAGGCCGCGGCGCGGGTCGGCGTCGCCGTCCAGGAGCGCCGCCCACGCCCCGGTGACCGCCTCGGCACCGGTGCGGTGCTCGACGGTCAGCAGCCCGGGCGCCCGGGTCGCGGCGAACTCCGGCCAGGCGGCGCCGATCCGGCGGGCGGACGACGGGTCCAGTGCGGCCGCCGCGTCCGCCGCGGAGAACACCTCCGGCTCGGCCCCGGGCAGGCCGCTGCTCGCGAAGGACGCCCGCGTCCAGTGCGTCGCGCCGACCACGACCGAGGCGCGCAGGACGCCCGCGGTGCGGCGGTGCACCGCCGCGCGCAGGTCCGGGTCGCCGGCGAGGTCGACCAGCACGACGCCGCGGTCCGCCGGCAGGGCGTCGACCTCCCCGTAGGTCAGCACCCGGTCGTAGAGGCCGAGCGCCAGCGTGGCCGCGGCGTGCCGGGACGACGTGAGCCCGACCAGCTCCGGCGGGTCCCCGTGCGCCCGGACCGCCGCCGCGGTGCACGCGGCGGTGCGGCTCGACGCCGACGTCAGGACCACCACCCCGGCACCGGTCCGGGCCACGCGGTCGGCGAGCAGCCACCCGGTCTGGAACAGCGGCCGCAGCACCGCCGCGACGTCGTCGAGCCCGGGCGGGAAGCCCGTCTCGGGCAGGGCGCGGGCGTAACGGCCGTAGACCCGGGCGAGGGAGGCGCGGGCGGCCGAGCGGTCGGCCAGCCCGCCCGGGCCCGCGGCCACCTCGAGGGTGACCCGGCTCGACATCGGCCAGAGGCCGAAGAAGCGGTCCCCCGCCGCGACGCCGTCGACGCCGGAGGCCGTGGCGCGGCCGAAGCCCCAGACCGGGACCCGGCCCCATCCCTCCGGCGCCGGGAAGTGGTCCCAGTACCGCCAGGAGTCGCCCAGGACGGCATAGGTGAGGTTGTTCGCGGTCAGCCCGAAGCGCTCGACGGCGAACTGCACCGTGCCCGGCGGCACCCCGGTCCGCGGCGGCTCCCCCAGGTCGCAGCGCACGGTCCGCAGGTCGTCGCGCCGGACGAGGACGTCCACCACGTCGTCCCTCCCCTCTCCGTGCCGGCCCGCGCCGGGCTCCCCCCGCGCCGGCCCGGAGCTCTCACCCGCGGCGCGCGGTGAGCAGCAGGTACTCCCAGTCGAGGACGACGCCGTCGGTGCCGCGGTCGTACCGGGCGGCCAGCGCGGCGAGGTCGTGGTCGAGCGCGGCGACCCGCTCGGGGTCGTCGGCGACGTTGCGGTAGGTCGCGATCGTCGGCCCGTAGACCGCCTTCCACGAGTCCCGCCACGCCTCCGGCGACGGGTAGCCGCCGACCGTCACGGTCTGCCGCCGGGCGACGACGTCGGTGACGCGGTCGCCGAGCAGGTCGCGGACGTGCTGCTCGTCGCCCCACAGCGGCGGCGGCTGCGCACCGGGCGGCGGCGGGGGCGCGTAGGGCTTCATGGTCCGGAACATCTCGCCGACGAAGCCCTCCGGCGTCCAGCTGACCAGCCCGATCCGCCCACCGGGGCGGCACACCCGCACCAGCTCGTCGGCGGCCTGCCGGTGGTGCGGCGCGAACATCACGCCGACGCAGGAGAGGACGACGTCGAAGCTCGCGTCCGCGTAGGGCAGCGCCTCGGCGTCGCCCTCCTCCCACGTCACCTCGGCGCCCTCGCGCGCGGCGAACGCGCGGCCGGCCGGGAACAGCTCCGGCGTGAGGTCCGAGGCCACGACCTCGGCGCCGGTCAGCGCGGCGGGCACGGCGGCGTTGCCGCTGCCGGCCGCGACGTCCAGCACCCGGTCCCCGGGGCCCACGCCGGCCGCGGCGACCAGGACCCGCCCCAGCTCCGGGATGAGGTCCCGCGCCACGGAGGGGTAGTCGCCCAGCGCCCACATCGCCCGGTGCTTCGCCTTCAGCACGCGGTCGGCGGTCGCGTCGACGGTGTCGGTCATCGCTGGTGCTCCTCGGTGTCGTCGTGCGGGGTGCGTCCCCGCGGTGTGCCGACGACGCTGGTGCCGGCGGGTTGCAGACCGCGTGCACCGCGGATGCAGCGGACGTGCACCGGTCAGGCGCCGGTCCCCCCGGCGACGACCCGGGCGAGCGCGGCGCGGGCCTGCGCGACCGCCGCCGCCTCGGCGGCGCGGAGGTCGCCGGCCGGCGCGCCCTCGGCGGGCGGGCCGAGCGGGGAGGGCTTGCCCGCCGCCACCAGGCAGGCGTGCAGGGCCGCGGCGTCCGCCTCCGCGCCCACCCGCTGCAGCAGCCGGGCCACGTAGCGCAGGTCCAGCCACTGCTGCGTCGAGTCACCGACCCGGTCCCAGTGGTCGATGACGGCGAGCAGCGCGCGGGCGGCCGCCGCCGGGTCGCCGTGCACCGCCCGGGTCGCGGCCGCCTCCATCAGCGCGATGCCGTGCCACCAGAAGTTGTGCACGGCCGCGGCCAGCGCGCCCGCCTCGTCGAACAGCGCCAGCGCCCGGCCGGGGTCGGACTTCTTGAGCACCAGGCCGAGGGCGTAGCGGCCCATCGACTGCGCCGTCGGGTTGGCGGTGGCCTCGGCGACGTCGAGGCTCTCCCGGGCGGCGGCCAGCCCCTCCTCCGGCCGGCGGCGCACCGCCTGGCACACGGCGACGTAGTACAGCGTCCACACCAGCCGGATCCGGTCGCCGTCGGCCCGGGCCCGCTCCGCCTCGGCCGCGTAGTGCGCCAGCGCGGTCCCGACGTCGCCCTCGTAGAGCGCGACGTCGGCGAGCACGTCGCCCGGGTAGGCGATGCGGGCGCTGCCGGGCACCGGCAGCCGGCCCCCGGCCAGGCGGGCCGTGGCCCGGGCGTGCGCGAAGTCGCCGCGGTTCCACGCGCCGCGGGCGGCGGCGCCGACGGCCGCCGGGTACAGCGGGTGGCCGGGGTCCACGACGGGCAGCAACTGCTCGGCCCAGGCGTAGGCCTCGTAGCCGACCCGCAGGTGCACCAGCTCGGGCACGGCCGCGACCAGCCGCACGGCCAGGTCCCACTCCCGGTCGGCGGCGGCGCGGGTGAACGCGGCGCGCAGGTCGTCGTAGACGCCGAGGGCCTCCTCCGCCCACGCCCGCTCGTCCGGTCCCTGCAGCCCCGCACCGGCCCGCTCGGCGTAGTCGACGTGGTGGGCGACGTGCCGCCGGGCCAGCTCCGCGGACTCGCCCGCCGCCGCGGCCTGCGACCGGCCGTACGCCCGCAGGGTCTCCAGCAGCCCGTAGCGGCTGTGCACGCCGCTGCGGGCCACCACCATGGACCGGTCCACCAGCCGGGTCAGCCGGTCCAGGACGTCGTCCTCGGTGGCGGCCGGGTCGGCGACGGCGTGCACGGCGCGCAGGTCGGCCCCGCCGGCGAAGACCGACATGCCGCGGAACAGCCGCTGCTCGTCCTCGGGCAGCAGCCGGTAGGACCACTCGATCGCGGCCACGAGGCTCTGGTGCCGCGGCACCGGCCCGCGGCCACCACCGAGCAGCGGGGCGTCCTCCAGCCGGGCGGCCACCTCGCCCGGGCTCATCACCCGCATCCGGGCCGCGGCCAGCTCGATGCCCAGCGGCAGGCCGTCGACGCGGCTGCAGATGGCGGCGACGGCGTCGGCGGCCGCCGGGTCCAGGCGGAAGTCCGGCGTCGCGGCGCGGGCGCGCTGGACGAACAGCGCGGTGGCGTCCGCGAGCGGCAGCGGCGGCACCGGCCACAGCTGCTCGCCGTCGACGCCGAGCGGCTCCCGGCTGGTCGCCAGCACCACCACCCGCGGGCAGCGCTGCACCACCTCGGCGACCAGCGCCGCGGCGTGCGGCAGCACGTGCTCGCAGTTGTCGACGACGAGCAGCAGCGACCGCCCGCGCAGGTAGTCGAGCACGGTCTCCTCGACCGACAGCCCCGACCGCTGCCGGATGCGCAGCGCCGCGGCGACGGCGTCCCCGACCGGGCTGCCGTCGGGCAGGGCGGCGAGCTCGCACAGCCACACGCCGTCGTCGAACCGCGCCCGGTCCCGGGCGGCGACCTCCACCGCGAGCCGGGACTTCCCCGTCCCGCCGACGCCGGTCAGCGTCACCAGCGGGCCGGCCCGCAGCGCGTCCAGCACCCGGGCGACCTCGGACTCCCGGCCGACGAACCCGCTGGCCCGGCGGGGCAGGTTGCCCGGCGGCGGCCGCGCGGCGAGGGCGGGGTCGTGCACGAGGATCCGCCGGTACAGCTCCCGGGCCGGCGCGGCGGGCTCCACCCCCAGCTCGTCGTCGAGGCGGGTGCGCAGCTCGTGGAAGGCGGCGAGCGCGTCGGCCTGGTACCCGGTGGCGTACCGCGCCCGCATCAGCGCCACCGCCGGCCGCTCCCACGTCGGGTGCCGGCGCACCAGCGCCTCCAGCTCGGGCACCGCCTCGGCGGCGCGGCCCAGCTCGACCAGCGCGTCGGCGCGGTCGGCGGCCGCGCCGACGCGCAGCTCGGTCAGCCGGGCGGCCTCCGCGGCGGCGAAGTCGTCGTCGGCGAACTCGGCGAGCGCGTCGCCCCGCCACAGCGCCAGCGCGGCGTCGAGGTCGGCCAGCGCCCGCGCGGGGTCGCCCGCGGCGGCGGCCGCCCGGGCGGTGCGGACCCGCTGCTCGAACTCGGCGGCGTCCAGCGTCGCGCCGTCGAGGGCCAGGCAGTAGCCGGGCGGGCGGTGCCGGAGCGGCGCGGCGTCGCCGAGCACGCCGCGCAGCCGGGAGACGTAGGCGCGCAGCGCGGGAACCGCGCCGTCGGGCGGCGCGTCGCCCCACACCGCGGCGAGCAGCCGGTCGGCCGGCACCACCTCGCCGCGGGCGACCAGCAGCGCCGCGAGCAGGGTGCGCGGCTTGTGCCCGCCGACGGCGACCGGCCCCGAGCCGTCCTCGACCTGCAGCGGGCCCAGGACCCGGAAGTGCAGGTGCGTCGCACCGGTCATCGCTGCCTCGCCTGCAAGCGGACTGCAACGGGCGCGGCCGACCCTAGCGGCGGCCCCGGGAGCGCGACCAGACGCGGGCCCGCTCCCGACCTGCACGAGGAGGCAGCACCATGACCGCACCGGCCCGGCGGCTCGCCGTCGGCGTGACCCCCATGGAGACCCGCCCCGACGTCGTCCTGCACCTCGCCGACCGCGCCGAGGAGCTGGGCTACGAGGCGTTCCTGCTGGCCGAGGGCTGGGCGCACGACGCGCCGGTCCTGCTCGCCGCGATCGCCACGCGGACCCGGCGGATCCGCCTCGGCACCGGCGTCCTCACCGTGCACGGGCGCAGCCCCGCGCACCTGGCGATGCTCGCGTCGTCGCTGGACACGCTGTCCGGCGGCCGGTTCGTCCTCGGTCTGGGCGCGGGCTCGCCGCAGCTCGCCGAGGGCCTGCACGACGAGCCGTTCACCGCGCCGGTCGCCCGCCTCGGCGCGGTCACCCGGCAGGTGCGGGCGCTGCTGGCCGGCGAGCGGATGACGCCGTCGCGACCGGGCGGGCAGCGGCCGCTGCGGCTGGCCGTGCCGCCGCGGCCGCACCTCCCGGTGCACCTGGCCGCGCTCGGGCCGGCGGCGGTGCGGCTGGCCGGGGAGGTGGCCGACGCCTGGTACCCGTTCCTGCTCCCCCGGTCCGGCCTCGCGGCGGGCCGCGCCCTGCTGCGGGAGGGCGCGGCGGGCGCGGGCCGTCCGGTGCCGCTGGTCAGCCCCGGCATCCCGGTGGCGGTGGCCGACGACCCGGCGGTCGCGCGGGCGACGGCGTCGTGGTGGCTGACCACCTACCTCACGGCGATGGGTCCGCTCTACCCGCGGACGATGCGCCGCGCCGGTCTCGGTGCCGCCGTCGACGCGGTGCTCGCCGCCGGGCCCGGCGAGGTGCCGGCGGGCGCGGAGGTGCTGGTCGACGAGCTGCTGCTGGCCGGCGACGCCGGCTCCGCGGCGGCGGCGCTCGACACCTGGGGCGCGGCCGGCGCCGAGCTGCCCGTCGTCGTGCTGCCGCCGGGGCGGCCGGTGGCCGAGCTGGACGCCGCGCTCGAGGCCCTCAGCCCGCAGCGGGTACCCCAGCTCGTGTGAGCGGCCCGCCGGAACGGGTTGGTCCGCCGCCTGCTGGGTAGCGGCGGCGGGAGCGACCGACCAGAGGGAGGACGGACATGGGCAAGCTGTCGTTGGGACTGGGCCTGGGGGTCGGCTTCGTGCTGGGTGCACGGGCCGGACGCGAGCGGTACGAGCAGATCGCGAAGACGGCGCGGGACCTGCTGGGCCGGCCGGAGGTGCAGCAGACGCTGGAGAGGGCCCGTGAGGCCGCGCCCGCCCCGCTGCAGGGGAGCATCGACAAGCTCACCGGCCAGGCATCCGGGGGCAGCAGCGCGGGCGGCGGGACCGTCGACGCCGGGACGGTGGCCGCGGGCAGCAACGCCGACGCGGTGGTCCCCCCGACCCCGCCGACGGTCGCGGAGGCGTTCGTCCTCGAGGACGCCGACGTCGAGACGCCGACCACCCCCGCCGCGGACACGCGGACGACCGGCGCGACGGCCGACCCGGTGCCGGACCCGCTCATCCCGCCCGCCAAGTCGGGCCAGTAGCCGGGCGGCTGCTCGCCCCGTCTCCTCCGGGGTGTCACACGCGGGGCGCGGCCGGTGTCTCCATGTCGACGCCACCGCACACCCTGGAGGAGACATGGCGAGCAGCACCCGGGTCCCCCCGACCGAGATCACCGGCCTGTACGGGGCCCTGCTGAAGACGATGAGCCGGCGCGTGCTCGGGCAGGTGCCCGAGGGCGCCGGGGTCCTGTGGCACCACCCGGCGGTGCTCAAGGACTCGATGGCCTTCGGCCGCAAGGTCGACTCCTGGAACCGGCTGGACCCGCACCTCGCGACGTTCGCGGCCATGTCCGCGGCCGCCACGGTCGGCTGCGGCTTCTGCCTGGACCTGCACCACTTCCTCGCCCACGACCGCGGGCTCGACGAGGCCAAGGTGCGGGAGGTGCCGCGCTGGCGGGAGTCCGCCGTCTTCACCCCGCTGGAGCGGCGGGTCATGGAGTACGCCGAGGCGATGAGCCTGACCCCGCCGGCCGTGACCGACGAGCTGTCGGCCGCGCTGCTGGACGAGCTCGGACCGGCCGCCCTGGTGGAGCTGACCGCCAGGATCGCCTTCATGAACTCCAGCGCGCGCAGCAACGTGGCCCTCGGCATCCGGTCGCAGGAGTTCTCGGCGTCCTGCGGCCTGCCGCCGCTGGCGGCCCCGTCGGCGGACGGCATCGCCACGGCATGACCGAGGACCCCTTCGTCGCCCACCGCGGCCTGCTGTTCACCGTCGCCTACGAGATGCTCGGCTCCGCCGCCGACGCCGACGACGTGGTGCAGGAGACCTGGCTGCGGTGGGCCGAGGCGGACCGGGCGGCGGTGCGCGACCCGCGGGCCTACCTGGTGCGGATCGTCACCCGCCAGGCGCTCAACCGGCTGCGCACCGTGGCCCGCCGCCGCGAGGACTACGTCGGCGAGTGGCTGCCCGAGCCGCTGCTGACCAGCCCGGACGTCGCCGAGGACGTCGAGCTGGCGGAGAGCGTGTCGATCGCGATGCTCACCGTGCTGGAGACGCTGTCGCCGACCGAGCGCGCGGTCCTCGTGCTGCACGAGGTGTTCGACGTGCCCTACGACGAGATCGCCGAGGCGGTGGGCAGGTCCGCCGCCGCGGTGCGGCAGATCGCGCACCGGGCGCGGGAGCACGTGGCCGCGCGCCGGCCGCGGACGACGGTCAGCCGCGCCGAGCAGCAGCGCGTCGTCGACCGGTTCCTCGCCGTGCTCACCGCCGGCGACCTGCAGGGCCTGATGGACGTGCTGGCGCCCGACGTCGTCGCGGTCGCCGACGGCGGGGGCCTGGCGCCGGCCGTGCTGCGCCCGATCGCGGGCCGGGAGCGGCTGGCCCGGGCGCTGTCCCGGTTCGCCGACCTCGTGCCCGACGTCGAGGTCACCACGCCGCTGGTCAACGGCGCGGTCGCCCTGCGGATCGACCCCGGCGGCGAGTACGACACGGCGATCACCGTCGTCGTCGAGGACGGCCGGATCAGCCGCATGTACGCGATGCGCAACCCGCACAAGCTCGGCCGCCTGGACGAGCCCGCGGACCTCCGGCGGTGACGGCGGGGGTCAGAAGGTCTCGTCGGTGTGGGTGCGCCGGACCGGGCCGCCGTCGGGCGCGGTGCCGTACGCGTCCGTCCGGGTGACCCGGCGCCGCCGCGGCCCGAACAGCGCCACCTCGAGGACGATCCCGAGCGCACCCACGGCCATGAGGATCCAGCCGACCACCCGCAGGTCCACGCCGCTGACGTCGACCGTGACCGCGAACGCCAGGATCGCGCCGAGGGCCAGGAGCACGATCGCCGTACCGAGTCGCATGACCGACCACCTCTCCCCTGCGGCCCCGGACGCGGGCTGCGGGCCCGGCCGCCGGGGGCCACCACGGGCGACGGACGTCGCCGCCACCAGCGAAGATCCCACCGCCGGGGACCGCGCGCGACCCGAGGCGGCCGGCGGCCCAGGACGGCTCGGGCAGGAGCACGGCGCCGGCCTCCTCCCCTCCGTGCACCCGCGCCGGGGCCCCGGCGCATCGTCCGCCCGGTGGGAGGCGCCCGCCCCCGGCGGCGGTCAGGCTGCTGCACCGGGCGGGACGGTCCCGCCCGGGAGGGGGTGGGCGCCATGACCAGTGCCTTCCAGAGTCGGCCGGAGGTCAACTGGCAGGCCGAGGCGCACGTCGGCGCCTACGGCTACGACGAGCGGCCCACGGGCTGGGCGTCGTGGATCCTCTTCGCCGGGGTCCTGCTGGTGCTGACCGGCCTGTTCGCGGTGATGGAGGGCGTCACCGCGCTCGTCAGCGAGGACTTCTACGTGGTGCGGGCCGAGGCGCTGTTCGTCGACGCGGACTACGCCGTCTGGGGCTGGGTGCACCTCGTGCTCGGCGTGGTCGGGATCCTCGTCGGCGCCGGTCTCATGCAGGGCAACCGCGCGGCGCGCGTGCTCGCGGTCGCGTTCGCCGGGCTCAGCGCGCTGGTGCACCTGCTGTTCCTGCCGGCCTACCCGTTCTGGTCAGTGCTGGTGATCGCGTTCGACGTCGTCGTGATCTACGCCGTCACCGTGCACGGGCGGGAGGTCACCGCGAGGCGGTGACGGCGGCGGGGGCGGTCGGCGGATCCCCGGCACAGGGAGGACCCGCTGGTCAGCGGCGTGCAAGCGGAACGAGAAAGTCTCGCACCGGCGACGCAGCCCGTTGGCCCCGACCGGGCGGACCGCTCGAGTCGCGGCCCCCCAACCCGTCGGAAGGACCCCTCCGTGCTCAGGAAGCTCAGCGTCGTCTGCCTCGGTGCAGCCGCCCTCCTCGTCACCGGCGCCGGCGTCGCCTCGGCCGGCGAGACCGCCGGCAACGGCAAGCCGGTCCACGCGCCGCAGCACGCCGCGTCGATCTGCTCGTTCTCGGGCCAGAACGACGACACCGTCTTGGAGCCCGGCCGCACGCAGAACTACGGGCAGCTCGTGCGCCAGGGCGCCAAGGCGGTCCTGCCGAGCCCCGGCGTCGCCTGCAACCCGAACGCGGGCTTCGAGGAGTAACTGATCCGTCCCGGGCCCCGCTGGTCACCACGACCGGCGGGGCCCGGTGCCGTCCGGGGGTCAGACGTTGAAGCGGAACTCCACGACGTCGCCGTCGGCCATGACGTAGTCCTTGCCCTCGATGCGCACCCAGCCGCGGGACTTCGCCTCGGCCATGGACCCGGCCTCCATCAGGTGGTCGTAGGAGACGACCTCGGCCTTGATGAAGCCGCGCTGGAAGTCGGTGTGGATGACGCCGGCGGCCTGCGGGGCGGTGGCACCGACCGGGATGGTCCAGGCGCGCGCCTCCTTCGGGCCCGCGGTCAGGTAGGTCTGCAGACCGAGGGTGCGGAAGCCGACCTTGGCCAGCTGGTCCAGGCCCGGCTCGCTCTGCCCGATCGACTCCAGCAGCTCGGCGGCCTCCTCGGCGGGCAGCTCGGCGAGCTCGGCCTCGGTCTTGGCGTCGAGCAGGATCGCCTCGGCCGGCGCGACCAGCGTCCGCAGCTCGGCGATCAGCTCCTCGTTGGCCAGCTCGTCGGCGTCGACGTTGAAGACGTACAGGAACGGCTTGGTCGTCAGCAGCGTCAGCTCGCGCAGCGGCGCGGGGTCCACCCCGGCGGCGAACAGCGTCTTCCCGGTGTTGAGCACCTCGACGGCGGACTGCGCCGCCGCCAGCAGCGCCGCCCGCTCCTTGTCCTTGCGCGACTCCTTCTCCAGCCGCGGGATGGCCTTCTCCAGCGTCTGCAGGTCGGCGAGGACGAGCTCGGTGTTGATCGTCTCGATGTCGTCGGCCGGGTCGACCTTGCCCTCGACGTGCACGACGTCGGGGTCGCTGAACACCCGGATGACCTGGCAGATCGCGTCGCTCTCGCGGATGTTGGCGAGGAACTTGTTGCCGAGCCCCTGCCCCTCGCTGGCGCCGCGCACGATGCCGGCGATGTCCACGAACGACACCGTCGCCGGGACGACCTTCTGCGAGTCGAACAGCTCGCCCAGCTTGCCCAGCCGCTCGTCGGGCACGCCGACGACGCCGACGTTCGGCTCGATGGTGGCGAAGGGGTAGTTGGCCGCCAGGACGTCGTTCTTGGTCAGCGCGTTGAACAGCGTCGACTTGCCGACGTTGGGCAGCCCGACGATCCCGATGGTGAGACTCACGGGAGTCCAGCCTACGGGGCACCCCGGAGCGGGGACGACGACCGGCGGGTCCCTGTCGGGTCCGGTGGAACACGTGCGACGCTCGTCACACCACCGATACCAGGAGGTCCCGTGACCCTGACGACGACGTCGCGACACGCCACCGCCACCGGCCCGCTGCCCGCGCACACCCGCGTGGCGATCGTGGGCAGCGGCTTCTCCGGCATCGGCACCGCCGTCGCCCTGCAGCGCGCCGGCATCGACGACTTCGTCGTCCTGGAGCGCGCCGACAGCCTCGGCGGCACCTGGCGCGACAACGAGTACCCGGGCGCCGCCTGCGACGTCCCCAGCCACCTCTACTCGTTCTCGTTCGCGCCCAAGCGGGACTGGTCGCACGTCTACTCCCGGCAGCCGGAGATCCGCGCCTACCTGGAGGACGTCGCCGCCCGGTACGGCGTCCTGCCGCACCTGCACTGCAACACCGACGTCGTCTCCGGCCGGTGGGACGACGACGCGCTGGTCTGGCACCTGGAGACCTCGCGCGGCCGCCTCACCGCCGACGTCGTGGTGAGCGGCGCCGGCGGCCTGGTCGAGCCGCACCTGCCCGACGTGCCGGGCATCGGGACGTTCGCCGGCCCGTCGTTCCACTCCGCCCGGTGGGACCACTCGGTCGACCTGGCCGGCAAGCGGGTCGCCGTCGTGGGCACCGGCGCCTCGGCGGCGCAGTTCGTGCCCGAGCTGCAGAAGGCGGCCGCGAAGGTGGTCGTGTTCCAGCGGACGCCGCCGTGGGTGGTGCCGCGGCAGGACCGCGCCTACACCGAGCGCGAGCACCGGCGGTGGGCGCGCGTGCCGGCCTTGCTCCGGCTGGCCCGGGGCGGGCAGTACCTGGCGCGGGAGGCCCGGCTCGGCGTGTGGACCGGCGGCGGCCGGCTGCGCGGCTTCGTCACCAGGCAGGCGCTCGCGTTCCTCGAGCAGCAGGTGCCCGACCCCGAGCTGCGCGCCAAGCTCACGCCGGACTACGCCATCGGCTGCAAGCGGGTGATCGTCAGCGACGACTACCTGCGGTCGCTCACGCAGCCGAACGTCGAGGTGGTCGCCTCGCCGGTGGCCGAGGTCCGCCCGCACGCGGTGGTCGACGCCGACGGCACCGAGCACGAGGTCGACGTCGTCGTCTACGGCACCGGCTTCCGCGCCATGGACATCCCGCTCGGGCACCGGCTGGTCGGCCGCGAGGGGCGCACCCTGCGCGAGGAGTGGGACCGCGACGGCGTCCGCGCGCACCGCGGCACCACCGTCGCCGGCTTCCCCAACCTGTTCCTGCTGCTCGGGCCGAACACCGCGCTCGGCCACACCTCCGTCGTCCTGATGATCGAGGCGCAGATCGGCTACGTCGTCGCGGCGCTGGAGCGGATGCGGGAGACCGGCGCCGGCGCGCTGGAGGTCCGCCGCTCGGCGCAGGACGCCTACGACGCCCGGCTGCAGGCCGAGCTCACCGACACCGTGTGGAACGCCGGCGGCTGCCGCTCCTGGTACCGCGACGAGCAGGGCCGCAACTTCACCCTGTGGCCGACGCACACGTACACGTTCATGCGGGAGATGCAGCGGTTCGACGCCGACGCGTACGAGCTGCGCGCTGCCCCCCGCGTCCCCGTCCCCGCCTGATCCCGTTCCCGCCTGACCCGGAGCCCCCGACCCCCATGCGCACCTCCACCGCCGCCGCCGGCCTCGCCGTCCTCGCCGCCGGGGCCGTCGTCGCCCGCCGCCGCACCGCCCGTCCCGCCGGCGCCCAGCTCCCCGCCCCCGCGCCGACTCCCCCGCCGCAGGGCCGCGTCCGGACCGTGACCACCGAGGACGGCGTCGACCTGCACGTCGCGGAGTTCGGCGCCGAGCGGGCGACGGCGACCGTGGTCCTCGCGCACGGCTACGTGCAGTCCTCGCGGTTGTGGGCCGGCCAGGTCCGCGACCTGCTGGAGGCCCGCCCCGACCTGCGGGTGGTCACCTACGACCACCGCGGGCACGGCGCCTCCGGCCCGACGTCGCGGGACCGCGCCACGATCGAGCAGCTCGGCCGCGACCTGGCCCGGGTGCTCGACGAGGTCGTCCCGGACGGGCCGGTCGTGCTCGGCGGCCACTCGATGGGCGGCATGACGCTGATGGCGCTGGCCGAGCAGCGGCCCGGGCTGTTCGGCGACCGCGTCGCCGGCGTCGCGTTCGTGGGCACCAGCTCCGGCGGGCTGGACGCGGTCACCTACGGGCTGCCGGGGCCGGTGGCGAGGGTCGTCAAGCGGGCCCTGCCGGTGCTGAACGAGCGGGCGGTCCGGGCCGAGCAGGCCGGGAAGCCGCGCGTGGTCGGGAAGGCCGACATGTGGCTGATCTTCAGCGCCGCGGCCGACCCGGCGGACCTGCAGGCGGCGGTGGAGGTGCACCGCGCCTGCTCGGCCGAGACGGTGGCCGCCTTCCTGCCCACCTTCTCCGACCACGACCGCGCCACGGCGCTCGAGGCGCTGGCGGAGGTCCCGGCGCTGGTCGTCGTCGGCGACGCCGACCGGCTGTGCCCGGTCGAGCACAGCCGGACGCTGGCGGCGGCGCTGCCCACCGCCGAGCTCGCCGTCTACCCGGGCGCCGGGCACATGGTGCAGCTGGAGCGCCGTCCCGAGGTCAGCCGCCGGCTGCTCGCGCTGGTCGACCGGGCCCTCGCCGCGGCCGCCGCGCCCGTCGTCGAGGAGCGGAGCGCCTGACGGGGGCTCAGCGCGACCGGTCGTAGCCGAAGAAGCCGCGCTTCTTGATCAGCGCGGCCACCTCGGGCGGCACCATCGCCTCCCAGCCGGTGTCCTCGGTCGGGATCCGCTTGAGCACGTCCCGGCTGAGGATCGGCAGGTGGTCGGGCTTGTGCTCGAGCCCGACGAAGCTGCCGCGCCGGTTGAGGTAGTCGAACAGCGGCCGCAGTTGCTCGGCCACCTCGAGGGTGTCGACGGTGACCACCTGGCCGTCGCGCAGCATCGGGTAGACGAACAGCCGCAGGTCGTTCTTGAACAGCCGGCCGAAGCTCTCGAGGATGCCGCCGGGCAGCCCGGCGTGCCGGTCCTCGTCGAACAGCTCGAGGAGGCTGGGCAGCCCCATGACCATGCCGATCCGGCCGTCGGTGCGCCAGGCCAGGTAGGCGGCCAGCCGGTGGTGGGCCAGGTAGTCCGAGATCAGCACCGGCAGGCCGCAGGCGGCCAGCAGGTCGGCCCGGGCGAGGAAGTCCCGCCGGTCGACGACGTCCCCGCCGGCGCGCAGGTTGGCCATGGTGAGCTCGGCGAGGACGAGCACGTCGCGCTCGGCGACCGCCGGGTCCCGCTCGAACGCGGTGCGGGCCGCCTCGAGCATGTCGAGGTTGACCACCGTGGGCGGGCGGAAGCTGCCGCGCTCGACCAGGATCGCCTTCTTGCGCAACGCCTCGCTGGGCTGCAGCACCTGGCGGTCGGGGCCGAACATCGCCGCGCCGGAGAGCCCGACCTGGACGAGCTTGAGCGCCATCACCCGGTTGTCGACCATGCGGAACTCGATGCCGCTCATCTCCAGCAGGTCGATCTCGATCCGGCCGGTGGTCAGCCGGTCGAGCAGGCTCTCCACCAGGCGGTCGGGCTCGTGGTGCTGGAAGAAGGCGGCGTGCAGCAGGTTCACGCCGACGATGCCGAGCGCCTCCTGCTGCTGGGGTGCCTCGTCGTCGAGCATCCGCACGTGGACGACGACCTGGCTGGGTTCGTCGCGCGGGTGGGCCTGGAACTTCACGCCCATCCAGCCGTGGCACTCGTTGCCGCCGCGGTAGCTGCGCGCGACGACGGTGTCGGCGAACGCGAAGAACGACGTGTCGTCGCCCCTCTGGTCGGCGAGCCGGTCGACGTTGAGCTGGAACTCGCGGTCGAGCATCGCCTGCAGGCGGCCCTTCGAGACGTAGCGGTCGGCCTTGCCGTAGACGGCGTCGCTGACCGCCATGTCGTAGGCCGACATCGACTTGGCCACCGTGCCCGCCGCACCCCCGGCGCGGAAGAACCAGCGGGCGACCTCCTGCCCGGCGCCGATCTCGGCGATCGTGCCGTACCAGCGCAGGTCCAGGTTGATCTGCAGGGCCTTCTGCAGCGTGTCGACACCGGCGTCCATGGGGCACCTCCGGGTGCGGTCCGGGTGCTGGGCGAGCGTAGTCACCCGTGACCCACGTCACCTCCCCGCGAACACCGCCGTCGCTGCTCGAGGGGCGCGGTCATGCCGCGGGGGCGAGGAGGGGCGGCCGGACGGTGATCTCCGATCCGTCCGGGCGCCAGGTGCGCCAGGTGCCGCTCGGTTGTCGTTCGACCCGGAAGCCGTGGTGGACCTTCGTGTGGTGGCGCTCGCACAGCAGGGCGCTGTTGTCCAGTGAGGTCTCGCCCGCGTCGATCCAGTGGACCAGGTGGTGCACGTCGCACCACCACGTCGGCGCACCGCAGCCGGCGAACACGCACCCGCCGTCGCGCAGTTCCGCCGCCTTGCGGATGTGCCGGCTCATCAGCCGCTGCTCCCGGCCCAGATCGAGCGGGGCGCCGTCGGGGCCGAACACCACCCGGCTGACGGCGCCGTCGCAGGCCAGCCAGCGAGCCCGCGCCGCGGAGACGGTGGCCCCGAACCCCATCGCCCCGGCGTTCAGGCCGCCGTGCGGGTCAATCAAGTCCGCCAGGTCGACCACGACGGCGACCTGGGGCTTGTGGCCGCGCAGCGTCGGCAGCGACCCGGATGCCAGCACGTTGTCGGCGACCTGCACCAGCGCATCCCCGAGCCGCTGGGCGCGGGTGCGCTCGTCCCCGGCCGGGCGGTCGGCCTGCACGTGGGCTTCGACGGCGGTCTGCAGCTTCTCCCCGCCGACCGCGTCCAGGTGGCCGCGGAAGGACAGCGACCCGTCGGCGTGCCTGGCCAGGGTCAGCGACCGGCCCTCGGTGGGATCCGGCTCGGGCCCGTCGGGATCGAGGTCGGTGCAGTAGTGCTGCACCACCTGGACCAGATCGGCGTGCTCCCGCTCGACCGCCACACCGGTGAACACGGCGTCGATCACGGCCAGGTCCACCCCGGCCGCCGCGGCCGCGGCCAGTCGTTCGGGTGTCACCGCCTTCGCCGCGAGCGCGACCTGCTCGGCCGACACCAGCCCCGCCTCGTGGGCCTCGGCCAGCGCCGGCAGGTGCTCCAGCGCCCGGCCGTTGCGCACCAGCCGCGAAGCCTCGGCGACCGAGAGCCGACAGTGCCCGCGCAGCCAGGAGGCCATCGACCTCAGGCCGTCCCGCTCCGGTGCCTGCTCGAGCTCGGCAGCCCGGACCCGACGAGCGAGACGGGCGTCGATCCGGTTGCGCTCGGCGACCAGCGCGGCGACGTCGTCGAGGACGTCCCCGCTCCCCACCTCACCCGAACGCATGATCGAAGTCTAGGGGATCCGACAGCCTCACGCAGTGCGAATCCCCAGCTCACAGGCCTGTCCACAGATGCGAGCCGCACCTCTCACACCCGGTCGGGGACCCCGCCTGGACACGCTTCGACCACGGCCGCCCGGCCGGCCACCCGCCGGAGCCCGGGTGTCAGCGCGAGGGAGACAGCCAGCGACGCCGCCGCGAACACCGCCATCGCGGTCCCCGGCGGGACGGCGTCACCCAGCGCCCCGGCCAGCACCGCGAACACCCCCTGCCCGGTCATCCGCGTCGCGGACTCGACGCCGAGCACCTGACCGCGCAGTCCGGGCGGCGTCAGCGCGACCAGCCACTCCTGCTGCGCGAGCGACGCGGCGTAGCCGGCCGAGGCGAGCGCCACCAGCACGACGGCGACCGGCACGGACGGCCCGAGCGCGAAGGCGAGGAACGGCGCGGCCAGCAGCAGCCGCAGGGCCGTGTTCGACCGCCGCCGGCCGGCCGGGGTCAGGAACCGCCCGGCCACCAGGTCGCCGGCCATCATCCCGACGGCGCCGGCGGCCAGCAGCCAGCCGCCCCGCTCCCCCGCGTACGGCACGAACAGCGCCTCGCAACCGACCACCAGCCCGTTCGGGACGCACAGCGCCACGAGCAGCGTCCGCGTGTCCCGCCGCGCCAGCAGCAGCCGGTTGCCGCGCAGCGTCTCGGCCAGGCCGACCCGCCCGCGCCGGCGCGGCGGCCGCTCGGCCAGCCCGAACCGCAGCACCGGCACGACGGCGGCGGAGACGACCGCGGCCAGCACGAACACCTGCGTCGTCGTCAGGGCGGTGAGCAGCAGGCCGCCGGCCGCGAAGCCGACCACCTGGAAGGCGCCGCCCGCGACGTTCACCGTCGACCGGGCCAGCGGGAACGCCTCGGCGGGCACCAGCTCCGACAGCAACCCCCAGCGCGCCCCCGACCCGATCGAGACCACGTACGCCGTGGCGACGACGAGCAGCAGCCGCGCCGCGGGGTCGAGTCCGGGCAGCGCCTGCAGGGCGAGCGCCGCGGTGGACAGCACCCCGACGAGCACCAGCGTGCGCCGCGGCGGGCCGGCGTCCGCGGCGGACATGAGCGTCGTCGCGCCGAGGGCCTGCGCGATCGACGGGCCGAACATCGCCACCGCCGTGAGCAGCGCCGACCCGGTCTGCCGGTGCACCAGCGTGGCCAGGGCCAGCGACGACGTCGTCGCGGCCGTCGTCGTCAGCGCGCTGCCCGTCCACAGCGCCCGGAACTCGGGGGACGCGAACAGCGCCCGGTAGGTGAGCACGTCAGGACCGTGCGGCGCGGGCCGCCGTCGTCCCACACTTTCGCCTACGGTCGAAAGGTGGGTGAGTTCATCGTCGACGCGGACGTCATGGCGCGCGCCCGCTTCGGCACCTCGCAGCTCACCGAGACCCTCGCCGGGCTGCGGTTGCTGCTCGCCGGGCAGGTCCCGCCGTGGCACCGGCCCTGGCGCGACGCCCACGCCGCCGCGCTGCGCGAGCGCCTCGACGCCGACCCGGTCGGCGCCGCCCTGCTGCGCGCCGCGTTCGGCGCGACCTGGACCGCGGACTTCCTCACCGTGCCGCCCGCCGCACCCGACCTCGCGCTCGACGAGGAGGTGGCGTACCTCGAGTCCCTCGACGACGACGCCGTCCGCGCCGACCTGGAGGTGGCCACCGGACCGGTGCCGCCGGAGCTGCACGGCACCGGCCTCGCCCGCACCGCCGCCGACCTGCTGCGCTGGACGTGGGAGCACACGATCCGCGACGACTGGCCGCGGCGGCTGCGGGTGCTGCGCGCCGACGTCGTCGCGCGGACCGCCCGGCTGAGCCGGGAGGGCTGGTCGGGTGCGCTCGACGGCATCGCGCCCGGGGTCCGCTGGCTCCGGGACGGCCGGCTGCAGGTGAACGCGCACCCGTACCCGCCGCGCGACGTCCGCGGCCGCGACCTGCTGTTCATCGCCGCGCACAGCCGCGGCAGCTGGGTGAGCTGGCGCCTGCCGGACACCTACGCCGTCGTCTACCCGGTGTCCGGCACGCTGGCGTCGGGCCCCGCTCCGCTGCCCGAGCCGCTGGTCCGCCTGCTCGGCCGCAACCGCGCGGGGGTCCTCACCGCCCTCGACGCGCCGCGCAGCACCAGCGCGCTGGTCGCCGGGACGGGCCTGCCGCTGGGCAGCGTCGGCGGGCACCTGCGGGTGCTGCTCGACGCGGGCCTGCTCGAGCGCCGCCGGTCGGGACGCGAGGTCCTCTACTGGCGCAGCGACGCCGGCCAGGCCCTCCTCGACGCGACCGGCTGAGGACCTCCGGCGCTCGTGGGCGGGTCCGTCAGGCTCGGCGGGCTGCCGCGGGGCCGCCGGACCAGGTCTGCGCGGCGATCATGGCGATGTCGTCGGCGGGTGCGCCGTCGGCCAGAACGGCGTCCAGCAGGCGGTCGCACAGTTCCTCGACCGGTTCCGGGGCCACATCGAGCCGGGCGGCGAGAGCGTCGATCCCGTCGTCGATGAACCGGTCCGGGCGCTCCACCAGACCGTCGGTGTACAGCAGCACGGTGCTCCCGGCGGGCAGCGGTGAGGAGGCGGTGGCGTAGCGGGCGCCGGGCCGCACGCCCAGCGGCAGGCCCGGGGGCACGCGCACCGCGGTCACCGGGCGGCCGGGTGGTCGCAGGAACGGCGGCAGGTGCCCGGCGCTGGCCGCGGACAGCCGTCCCCCGCCAGGGTCGAGCTGCACGTAGCAGCCGGTCACGAACACGGAGCCGTCGCCGGCGTCGAGGTCGCAGACGGCCGCGTTGAGCGCGGCCAGCACCCTGCCGGGGTCCGCGCCGTCGCGGGCCTGGGCGCGGGCCAGCGCCCGCACCTGGCCCATCAACCCGGCGGCGCCCACACCGTGGCCGGCGACGTCGCCGGTGAGCAGCCCGATCCGGTCGCCGGGCAGCGCGAAGGCGTCGTACCAGTCGCCACCGGCACGGGCCGCCGTGCCGGCCGGGTGGTAGCGGGCGGCCAGCCGCACGCCGGGCAGGTCGGGCAGCCGGGGTGGGAGCAGGTGACGTTGCAGCGTCTCGGCGATCTGCCGCTGTACGTCGGCCAGCCGGGCCCGCTCCAGCGCACCGGCGCACAGGTCGGCGATGACCTGCATCCGCTCCACCTCGTCAGGCGGGAAGTCGCGCGGCTCGGGCCAGCCGAAGGAGACCGTGCCCAGCGGCCGCCCGCGGACCTGGAGCAGCAGCTGCGCCCACGCCTGCTCGGTGACGGGCACACCGGCGATCGCCGGATAGCGCCGGTCCCGCTCCGCCAGCGAGCGCAGCAGCACCGGCCGGCCGGTCGCGACGAGGTCGCGGGAGGGGAGCGGCGCCTCCAGCGGCCACCGGGCGAACCGGGTCCGGATGTCGGCGGGGGTGTTGCCCGTGGGCTGGGCGAGGTGGAAGGTCCGGGTCTCCGGCTCGTAGAGGCCGACGATGGCCAGCGTGGCACCCAGCAACGCCGGGGTCTGCCGCGTCAGGATGGCGGCGACCTCCTCGACGGTGGAGGCCACCGCCAGCGCCCCGGCCAGCGCCTGCAGATGGCGGGTCAGCTCGCGTTCGGCCCGCTCCGCCTCGCCGCGGCGGGCCCGGTCGATCGCGGCCGCGCACGCGCGGGCGACCCCGGCGAGCAGGTCGCGATCGGCCGGGTCGACCTCTCCGGACTCGGTGAAGTGCACGCTGAGGTAGCCCACCGCTGTGTCGTCGAGCTGCAACGGCTGCACCGCGGCGGCCTGGTAGGGAGTGCCGTCGGTGATGGCGACCGCGTCGGGGAACGCGGCCGCGGCCGCGGCCCGGTCGGGCAGGAACAGCGCCCGGCGCGTACGGGCGACGTGCGGACCGGGGAGCGACGCGTCGGCCGGCAGCCGGGCGAACCCGGCGGCCACCTGCTCGGGGAAGCCGGTGGTGATCGTCCGCAGCCAGCGCCCGTCAGGCTCGAGGATCCCGATGGACGCCGCAGCACCGCCCACCGCCGCGCTGGCCCGCTCCAGCGCCACCTGCAGCACCTCCGGCAGGGTGACCGCTCCCGACAGTTCCGCGGTCAGCGCCTGCAGCGCCGCAGCACGGTCCTGCACCCGGCGGAGGTCGGTGACGTCCTCGACGACCACGGCCACCGTCTCGCCCGTGGCACCGGCCGCGGCGAGCGGGTGGACGCCGACCCGCCAGCAGCTCGAGGCGCCCGGCCGCAGGCGCCGACCGCCACCGACCACCAGGCCGGTCACCGGCTCCTGCAGCGTCAGCGCCTGCCGGCAGGCCGGCCCGATGGCGTCGGCCGCCTCGCCCAGCGCCTCGCGCAGTCCCCGCCCGACGAGCGGAGACGACCCCGTCCCGGCCGTGCCGGTGGCCAGCGCGGCCATCGCCGGGTTGACCCAGGCGATCCGGAGGTCGGGACCGACCACGGCCAGGCCGACCGGCGCGACCTGCACCAGGGCGTCCGGCAGCTCCGCCCCCACCAGCGGCGGCGGGCCGCCCAGGGTCATGCCCGGCTCCCCTCAGAGGGACCGGACACGCGGACCCGGCGCCGCGTGCGCCCGGGCGGGTCGGCCGGCGTGTCGCTCACCCGGCGACCATCGGCTCCTCCGTTCCCGCGTGACAAGAGACCTCCAGCCCTGCGGCCCGGCCCGATGGGCACCGAACCGGGGCACCACCGGATCGGGGCTACCGGGTGCCGGGGCCGGGGAGCAGGCCGCGCTCGACGGCGACCATCACCGCGCGGGTGCGGTCGTCGACGCCGAGCTTGGCGAACACCCGCAGCAGGTGGGTCTTCACCGTGGCCTCGCCGATGAACAGCTCCCGGCCGATCTCGGCGTTGGTCAGCCCGCGCGCCACCCCGGCGAGCACCTCGAGCTCCCGCGGCGTCGGCTCCTCCGCCGCGGGCGCCCGCATGCGCGACACCAGCCGGGCGGCCACCGGCGGCGCCAGCACGGTCTCCCCGCGGGCGGCCGCGCGGACGGCGTCGGCCAGCTGCGGCAGCGGCGCGTCCTTGAGCAGGTAGCCGGTCGCCCCGGCCGCGACGGCGCGCACGATGTCGGCGTCGGTGTCGTAGGTGGTCAGCACCAGCACCCGGACGCCGGGGTGCGTGCCGGCCAGCCGCTCGATCGCGGTGACGCCGTCCATCCGCGGCATCCGCAGGTCCATGAGGACGACGTCGGGCCGCGTCGCGGCGACCTGCGCCAGCGCCTCCTGCCCGTCGCCGGCCTCCCCGACGACGTCGAGGTCGGGCTGCGCGGCCAGCCAGCCCACCAGCCCGCCGCGCACCACCGGGTGGTCGTCGACCACGAGCACGCGGATCACGGGCCGGGCACCCGCACGGTCACCCGGGTGCCCGAGCCCGGCGCCGAGGCGACGTCGACCTCGCCCCCCACCTCCGCCACCCGCCCGCGCAGGCCGTCGAGCCCCGACACCGCCACCGACGACGGGTCGAAGCCCACGCCGTCGTCCTCGACGTGCACCGACACCTGCCCGCCGACCCGCGCCAGCCGCAGCACCACCGCCGTGGCGCCCGCGTGCCGCCGGACGTTGGTCAGCGCCTCCTGCGCCCCGCGCAGCAGCACGACCTCCTCGTCGGTGCGCAGCCCGGTCCCCCCGTCCAGCGCCCCGGCGTCCACCCGCACCGGCAGCCCGGTCTCGCGGGCGAACCGGCCCGCCAGGTGCTCCAGCGCCTCCACCAGCGTCGAGCCGTCCAGCGCCACCGGCCGGAACGCCGCGACCACCGCCCGCGCCTCGGCCAGGTTGTCGCGGGCGACCTCCTCGATCACCGCCAGCCGCTCGCGGACGGCGGCGGTGTCGGCGTCCAGCAGCGCGGCCGCGGTCTGCGCCTGCACCACGATCGACGTGTAGCCCTGCGCCAGGGTGTCGTGCACCTCCTGCGCCAGCCGCTCCCGCTCGGCCAGCACGCCGCGCTCCCGCTCGGCGGCCGCGAGCTCCGACCGCGTCGCCTCCAGCTGCGCGATCAGCGACGCGCGCTCGGCGCTCTCGTGCAGCACCCGGCTGATCCAGACGCCGAGCGCCAGGCTGAACCCGATGCCGATGCCGGTCTCGAGCAGCACGTCGGCGGCGCTGCGCTCCGAGGCGGCGCCCAGCACCGGGCCGGCCGCGCTGGCCAGCCCGAGCAGCAGGGTCCAGGTGACGCCGGTGAGGGTCCCCTGGACGGCGAACCAGACCTGCGGGTAGGCGAGGAAGAGCAGGAACAGCAGGCCCGGCGCCAGCCAGCCGAGCAGGGCGAACGCGGTGACCAGCACGAGGAGGTAGGCCACCGCCCGCCGCCGCGCCCCCCGGCTGACCGCCGGGACGCCGAGGACGGCGTAGGCGACGGCCAGCGCGCCCAGCACCGCCAGCGCCGCCGCGCGCCGGTCGTCGTCGACGGCGTCCCCGGCGGCCGCGGACACCACGGCCAGGCCCCAGACGACGGCGGAGATCACGTGCACTCCGGTGACGGTGGCCCGCCACCCGCGCTCGGGCAGCGGCTCGCCGCCGTCGTCCCGCGGGGGGACGACGGCGGCGGCCAGGCGGCGGGTCAGGCTCACGACGTCCGGCGCCAGCGGAAGGTCCGGGCGCACACCACGGCGCCGATGATCACCCATGCCGCCAGCACCAGGGCAGTGGTCCCGTGCTCCCAGCTGCCGGCCGGTTCCGCGACCGCCGCGGCGTCGGGCAGGAAGACCGAGCGCATCCCCTGGACCATCCACTTGAGCGGGAAGACCGAGGCTGCCTCCTGCATCCACGGGGGGAGCTCGGAGAAGACGAAGAAGACGCCGGAGAAGAACTGCAGGACGACGGCGAAGGCGGCGATCCCGTTGCCCACCGACCGGCTGCTGCCGACCGAGGCGACCGCGACGCCGAGCACCGTGCCGGCCGCCGCGCCGCCGAGGGCCACCCAGGCGAAGGTCAGCCAGCGGCCGGGGTCGGTGGGCAACGGGACGCCGAAGGCCGTCGCGGCCACGGTGAGCAGCAGCGCCATCTGCAGGACCGTCGTCACCAGCACCTGCCCCGCCTTGCCGAGGAAGTAGCCGAGCGGCGGCGTGCCCAGCGTCTGCAGCCGGGCCAGGTCGCCGCGGTCGCGCTCCTCCGCGATCGCCGTCCCGACCGCCTGGAAGCTGGTCAGCATGATCCCGGTGGCGGCGATCCCGGCGAGGAAGTACTGCGCGAACGGGACGCCACCCGGCCGGTCCTCGCCGGCGAACACCGACGCGAAGATCACCAGCATCACGATGGGATAGGCGAACGAGAACACCACCTGCGCCGGGTCGCGGACGAACAGGCGCAGCTCCATCCCCGCGCGGGCCAGCCCGATCGCGGCGGCCGACGGCGGCGCGGGGCGGGCAACGGTGGCGGTCATCGGGGCTCCCCCTCGGCGGCGGCGACCAGCCGGAGGTAGACGTCCTCCAGGCCGGGGCGGGTGACGGTCAGGTCGGGCACCTCGCCGTGCGGTGCGGCGGCGAGCAGGTCGCGCAGCACGGCCGCGGGCGTCGCGGTGACCACCTCGCGGCCGCGGCCGTCCTCCGTCCACCGCACGGTGGCCTGGCGGCGCAGTGCGGCGCCGAGTCCCGCCGGCGGGGCCACCTCGACCAGCCGGCCGGCGGCGATGACGCCGACCCGGTCGGCCAGGTGCGCGGCCTCGTCGAGGTAGTGCGTGGTGAGCAGCACCGTGGTGCCGCGGTCGCGCAGCCCCTCCACCAGCGTCCAGAACTGCCGGCGGGCCACCGGGTCCATGCCGGTCGTCGGCTCGTCGAGGAACAGCAGCTCCGGCCGGCCCTGCACGCCGAGAGCCACCTCCAGCCGCCGCCGCTGCCCGCCGGAGAGCCGGTCCACCCGGGTGCCCGCGGCCCCGGCGAGCCCGACGTCGGCCAGCAGCTCCCGGGTCGGCACCGGCGTGGCGTGGTAGTGCGCGAAGTGGTCGAGGGTCTCCCGCACGGTGAGCGCGTTGCCGGCGCCGGTGGCCTGGCCGACGACGCCGAGCCGGTCGCGCCAGGCCCGGCCGGCGCGGGCGGGGTCCTCGCCGAGGACGGCGACCTCCCCGCCGTCGCGGCGGCGCACGCCCTCCAGGACCTCGACGGTCGTCGTCTTGCCCGCTCCGTTCGGGCCGAGCAGGGCGAACACCTCACCGCGCCGGACGTCGAGGTCGACGCCGTCGACCACGGCCCGCCCGCCGTACCGCTTGACGAGCCCGCGGACGCGGACCGCCGGCTCGTACCCGTGCGCCGCGGGGGGCGGCGCGGTCTCGATCGCTGTCATGGCCCCGAGCCTGTCGGCGCGCGGCGCCGGCCGGGACGGCCGCGCGGTGGGGCCGCCGTCCACCGGACGGTGGACGGCGGGGTCAGGGACGCGGAGCGAGGACCGGGCGGCCGGCCAGCGCGCTGACCACCTCGACGGCGTCGTCCCAGCAGCGCCGGTAGTGGTCCGGGTCGGCGTTGCGCTGGGTGCGGTGCGCGGCGATGGTCGGCGGCAGCGACTGCCAGTCGGGGACCTCCTGCAGCGCCAGGAAGAAGTTCGTGGCGCTGGTGGTGGGGTCCATCCGGTCCTCGTAGGAGCCCCAGGCGCCGTTGTCGCGCTGCTGGAACAGCCCCCGGGAGTCGGGCCCGGCGGCGTCGCCGCGGTCGAGCACCAGCAGCGAGGACTCCCCCATCGCCGTCATCACCCCGACGACCTGCGCGCAGGTGTCCAGGCCCAGCACCGCGGCCGCGTTCACGATCGCCGCGGCGTTGGCCAGCTGCTCCCCGCGGTACCCGGCGACGGGCCCGTCGGGCACGGCGGCCGGGTCGACCCGCACCCCGGGCTCGGCGGCCGCGCAGTCCGCCGACCGCGGCGACGGCGTCGTCACCTGGCGCACCACGACGAACGCCGCCAGCAGCACCAGGACGCCGACGACGAGGGCCGCTCCCTGCCGCTTCCGGGGCGGGGCGGCCTGCGTCGTCTGCACACCCCGGCCAACGGACGGCGGGCCGGAGAGGTCCCCGGCGGCCCCACGGCCGCGTCCGGAAACCGCCAGTCCCGGGCCCTCCCCGGTGCCATGCTCGGTGTCGTGCTCTCCCCCCTCGACGCCGAACGCTGCTACCGCGCGGTCGCCAGCCGCGACGCCCGGTTCGACGGCTGGTTCTTCACCGCGGTGCGCACCACCGGCATCTACTGCCGCCCCTCCTGCCCGGCGCGCACGCCCGCGGCCGCCAACGTCTCCTTCTTCGGCACCGCCGCCGGCGCCCAGGCCGCGGGCTACCGCGCCTGCCGCCGCTGCCGGCCCGACGCCGTCCCCGGCTCCCCCGAGTGGGACGTGCGCGCCGACGTCGTCGCCCGGGCCATGCGGCTGATCGCCGACGGCGAGGTGGAGCGCACCGGCGTGCCCGGGCTGGCCGCCCGGCTCGGCTACTCCGAGCGGCAGGTGCACCGCCTGCTGGTCGGCGAGCTCGGCGTCGGCCCGCTGGCGGTGGCCCGCGCCCAGCGCGCGCAGACCGCGCGGGTGCTCATCGAGACCACCGACCTGCCGATGGCCGACGTCGCCTTCGCCGCCGGGTTCGCCAGCATCCGCCAGTTCAACGACACCGTCCGCGAGGTGTTCGCCTGCACGCCGACCGAGCTGCGCAGCCGCCGGCCGGGCACGGTCGGCGGGACGCCGGGCTGGCTGACCCTGCGGCTGGCCGCCCGCGCCCCGTTCGACGCCGCCGAGGTGCTGCACTTCCTCGGCGCGCACGCCGTCCCGGGCCTGGAGGAGTGGGACGGGACGACGTTCTCCCGGGTCCTCGACCTGCCGGCCGGCCCCGGCGTCGTCCGGCTGTCCCCCGCCGCCGACGGCGGCGCCGCGGTGACCGCCCGGCTGCTGCTCACCGACCTGCGCGACCTGCGCGCCGCCGTCCCCCGCTGCCGGCGGCTGCTCGACCTCGACGCCGACCCGGCCGCCGTCGACGAGGTCCTCGGCACCGACCCGGCGCTGGCCCCGCTGGTCGCCGTCGCGCCCGGCCGCCGGGTGCCCGCCTCCCCCGACGCCCCGGAGGCGGCGGCGCGGGCGGTGCTCGGCCAGCAGGTGTCGGTGGCCGGCGCCCGCACGCTCACCGCGCGGGTGCTGACCCTGGCCGGGACGCCGCTGGCCGAGCCGGTCGGCACGCTCACGCACGCCTTCCCGCGGGCCGAGGCCCTGGCCGGCGCCGACCTGTCCGCCGTCGGCCTGACCGGCGCCCGCCGCCGCACGCTGGGCGGCCTGGCCGCCGCGCTCGCCGACGGGAGGGTGGTCCTCGACCCCGGCTGCGACCGCGAGGAGGCGGCCCGCGACCTGCTGGCACTGCCCGGCATCGGCCCGTGGACCGCGGCGCTGGTGGCGATGCGCGGCCTGGGCGACCCCGACGTGTGGCTGCCCGGTGACCTCGCGCTGCGCCGCGCCCTCGCCGCGCTCGGCAGCTCCGACGCCGAGGCCGCCGGCCGCTGGCGGCCGTGGCGCTCGTACGCCGCGATGCACCTCTGGGCGCTCGCGGCGCCCACACTGTTCACCCGCTCCCCCGCCGATCGGAGTGCGTCATGACCCCGTCCGCCCGCTACGCGACCGTGGCCACCCCGCCCGGTCCCTTCACCGTCGTCGTCACACCCGGGCCGGACGGCGGCGACGTCGTCCTGGCCGCCGGGTGGACCGACGACGTCGCCGAGCTGCTGCCCGTTGTGCACCGCGCGCTGCGGCCCACCTGGGTCGAGCGGGTGGAGCACCTGCCGGTCCTGGACGTCGTGGAGGCGCACGCCGCCGGCGACGTCGGCGCGATCGACGCCGTCCCGGTCCGGCAGCGGTCGGGGCCGTTCCTCGAGGACGCCTGGGAGGTGCTGCGCACCGTGCCGCCCGGCCAGCCGGACACCTACGCCGAGTTCGCCGCCCGCTGCGGCCGGCCCTCGGCGGTGCGGGCCGCGGCCAACGCGTGCGCCCGCAACGCCGCCGCGCTGTTCATCCCGTGCCACCGGGTGCTCGGCTCCGACGGCGGGCTGGGCGGCTTCCGCTGGGGCACGCCGGTCAAGCGCTGGCTGCTCGACCACGAGGCGGCGCACGCCCCGGTCCCCGTCGACGCCTGAGGAAGGACCCCCTGCCTCTCGCAGGCTCGCGGCGGGCCCCTGCAGGGGACCAGGGGGGTGGGACGGGGCCGCCTCCCGGGAGTTGTCGGTCGGGTGTTGCACCCTGCTGTCCGTGGACGCTGCCTCCCTCCTGCTCGGCCTGCTCCTCGGGGTGCTGCTGGGGGCGGCCGTGACCCTCGGGGGAGTCGCGCTGCTGGCCCGCCGCCGGCCGGCGGAGGCCGGGCTGGACCCGCTGCACGAGTCGCTGGACCACCTGCACCGGCTGCTCGCCGGCATGGAGCAGGCCCGGGCCACCGCGCACGGCGAGCTCCGCGAGCAGATGGGCACCGTCGGGCAGACCAGCGCGATGCTGCGCCAGGAGACCGCGGCGCTGGTCACCGCGCTCCGCACCCCGCACGTCCGCGGCCGCTGGGGCGAGATCCAGCTGCGCCGGGTGGTCGAGGTGGCCGGGCTGCTCGAGCACTGCGACTTCGTCGAGCAGCCGTCGTCGACCAACGACGAGGGCGCCGGCGTCCGGCCCGACCTCGTGGTCACCCTCGCCGACGGCCGGCAGGTCGTCGTCGACGCGAAGGTCCCCTTCACCGGCTACATCGAGGCCACCCAGGCGACCGAGGAGACGGTGCGGGTGCAGCGGGTCGCCGCGCACGCCCGGCAGCTGCGCGCGCACGTCGACGCCCTCGCCCAGCGCCGCTACCCCACCGCGTTCCGCCCGGCCGCGCCGTTCACCGTGCTGTTCGTCCCCTCCGACGGGTTCCTCACCACCGCCCTGGAGGCCGAGCCGGGTCTGCTCGAGTACGGCTTCGGCCGCGACGTCGTCATCGCCACCCCGAGCACGCTGCTCGCGCTGCTGCGCACGGTGGCGCACTCCTGGCGGCAGGAGCGCCTGGCCCGAGACGCCGACCAGGTCATCGAGACCGGCCGCCGGCTGCACGCCCGACTCACCACGCTCTCGGGTCACCTCGCCCGCCTCGGCTCGGCGCTGGGCTCGACGCTGACCCGCTACAACGAGACGGTCGGCTCCTACGAGCGCTCCGTGCTCGCCGCCGCCCGCCGCTTCGACGACCTCGGCGTCGGCGAGACCCCGGTGCCCACCCCGCCGGAGGTCGAGGCGGTGGTCCGGCAGCTGCGGCCGGCCGGCGACGAACCGGCACCCCTCGACGACGCCGGGGAGGACGACCCCACCCCGCTGCGCTGGCGGCTGCCCGAGGGGCGCTGAGCGCGGGACGTCCCGTCCGGCCCGCGGGACACGCCCGTCCCACCCACCCCGCGGCTCACCGAGAGTTGCCAAATCGACAGGGCGACCTGTCGCGCGTCGAGCCCGGGAACTCCCCCTGCGGGCGGTCCCCCGTCGCTACCGTGAGGTCCGACAGCGGCCCGGTGGGGCCAGGACGTCCGGACGGGGAGGTACGCCATGGCCTCGGCGAGCACTGCCGACACCTGGCGGGACAGCGGGGTGGGCGCGCAGCGCCCCCACGCCGGCCCGCGGGCGGGGCGTCCCGACGCCACCGGCCCGGACCGCTCGATGCGCATGGGCCTCCCGCCCGTGCCGCCGCCCCCGCCGCGCGGCCGTCCCGGTGACCGCGGCACCGGCCGCGGAGCCGTCCCGGCGCGCCCGCCCGTCGAGGCCCGCCCCATGGCCCGCCCGCCGGCCGCCCGTCCCGCGCAGCAGCGCACCCCGTACCCGGGCGCCCACCCGCTCGCCGAGCGTCCCGAGCCCGCGGCACCGCCGCGCGCCCACGGCACCCGTGCCGCCGCGCGCGCGGCCGAGCGGGCCGCCGCGGAGCCGACCCAGGGGAGCCGGATGCGCGGCCTGCTCGTCGTCCTCGGCGTCTTCGTCATCACCCTCGCCGGGGGCGCCGTCGACTCGTTCCTCGGCACGGGCCTGGGCACGCTGACCCTCGTCACCCTCGTCGCGGCCGCCGCCGTCGGCACGCTGCTGGTGCGCCGCCGCGACCTGCTCTCGGTCGTCGTCGCGCCGCCGCTGGTGTTCGTGGCGGTCGCGCTGGTCAACGTCGGCCTGGCGCCGTCGGCGACGTTCAGCCTGCCGACGCTCGCCACGGTGCTCATCCGCGGCTTCCCCACGATGGCCGTCGCCACCGCCGTGGCGCTGGTCCTGGCGGTCGTCCGCTGGGCCGCCCGGCGCTGACCCCCCACTACCGGGGCGGGGGGGCCCGCCGCCCCCGGGGGCGGGGGGGGGGGGGCGGGGGGGCGGAGGGGCGGGGGCGGGGGGGGGGGGGGGG
>NZ_JBJGZI010000034.1:0-51986 GCF_054050455.1 Geodermatophilus sp. SYSU D00684
GCCCGCCTCCCCGGGTGGGGAGACGGGCGCCGGAGGGGAGCGGGGTGCGGGTCAGAACCCGCCGTGCTGCGACTCGAAGGCGAACTGGCGACCCCCCATGCGGACCGCCGTGCCCGGGGTCAGGCGGATCGGCTGGTGCGGCACCAGCGAGGACCAGCCCGGGGCGCCGCGCGGGGCGACGAGCGTGCCGTTGGCCGAGCCGACGTCGAGCAGCAGCACGTCCCAGCCCTCCAGCCGGATCTCGGCGTGGTGCCGGCTGACGCCGCCGGTCTGGTCGAGGACCAGCAGCGGCCGCACCTGGCCGGAGGCGACGCGCTCGTCGGTCTCCGGCTCGCGGCCGAGCAGGTAGTCCATGTCCAGGCTGACCGTGGCGCCGTCGTCGAAGACGAGCAGGCCCAGGGGCGGGCGCACACCCTCGACGACCACCGCCGTCTGCTGCGTCGTGCGGATGCCGCACAGCGCGCAGAACCCGGCCCGCGGGTCGTTGAGGTGGCCGTTCTTGCAGAGGATGCCCTTGACCTTCGGCCGCTCGTCCTCCGGCTCCGCGGCCGCGGGCGCCGGCTCCAGGCCCGGGGTCGGCAGCGGCTGCCGCGCCGGTTCCGCCTCGGCGGCCGCGCCGAACAGCAGCGCCGACCGCTCCGGCGCCGGCAGCTCCACCGGCGGCGGTGCGACCGGGGCCGGGTCGACGGCGGGTGCCGGGGCGGCGAGGGGCGGCGGGGCCGCGTGCGCGTGCCCGGTGTGGTCGTGCCCGGCGTGCTCGTGCCCGGCCGGGGCCCCCGCGGGCGCGGCGGGCGGGCGGGCCGGCGGCTTGGCCGTGGACAGCGGCACCCGGGCGTGCGGTGCCGGCAGCCGGACCTGCGTGGTGCCCGACGGCACCGGAGCGGCGGCCGACGGCGCGGGGGCCGGCGAGAGCACCGCGGCCGCGCCGGGGACCGCACCGGCCTCGAGGTCCGCGAGCGGGTGCGGCGCGGTGTCGGCGGGCGAGCCGGCCGACAGGTGCAGCGGGGCCGGCGGCCAGGTGACGGAGCGGTCGAGCACGAGGGTGCCGTTGTCCAGCTTCTCCCCCTGGGCCGGCGTGAGCCGCAGCCCCAGGTCGGGCACCTCGGCGCTGCCGCCGCCGACGAGCACGAGCGTCAGCCCGTCCTCGGTGGCGGCGGCGACCGCGAACGACGGCGGCTCGGTCACGGTGCCGAGCCAGGCGCGCAGGTCCTCGTGCAGCCGGCGGCCCGGGGCGCGGGAGCCGGCCGCGGACACCCGGCGGCACAGCGTGACCAGCTCGCCGACGAGCGCGTCGCCGGCCGGGGCGGCCGCGGGCGCGGGCGGGACCGGGGCGGAGCCCCAGCCGACCAGCGCCGGCCGGGCCGCCGGGGCGGCGGGGCCGGACGGCTGCGTGGGGACCCCGACGACCAGCAGCACCCCGGGCATCCGGACGACGAGGTCGGGGCCGGGGGCGACCCGGACGGCGACCTGGTCGAAGGGCGGCACGGTGGCCGGTGCGCCGGTCGTCCCGGTGAGCGGAGGCGTGGGGGCCGACATCAGATGAGCCTCCCGCCGTTGATCCGCCAGTGGATGAACGGCACGCGCATCGGGCCGTTGGCGACCAGCCACACGATCAGCCAGGTGCTGACGAAGTGGATGGCGAAGGCCGGGCCGGGCAGCGAGCCGATCCACGGGATCGCACCGCCGGCGAAGAGGAACCAGACGAGCAGGCCCTCGGGGATGCCGGTGAGCAGGCCGAACAGCGTCGGCCAGTCCTTCTCCCACCGGAACTGCTGGATGCCGTGGTAGACGAGCTCCCAGAGCACGCCGAGCACCAGCACGACCAGCAGCACGGAGAAGGTGGCGCCGTAGGAGGCGCCGAGCGAGGCCCCGGTCGGGAGCACCGGGGTGATGATCAGGGTCCAGATCGAACCGACCACGGCCAGCAGGAAGATCCTGGTCTGGATGCGGCCGTTCAGGGTGGGCAGCACGGTGTCGTCTCTCTCGGTCGTCGCGGGCGTCGGTCGTCGAGTCGGGGGCGGGTCGGTCAGATCTGCTTGTTGCGGACCCACTTCCACCACTGGCTGGTCGACCGGCCCGGCCCCAGCTTCTGCGCGAACCCCTGCTTGATCAGGTCGTCGGCGATCTCCTGCGCGGCGATCTGCAGGCCGAAGAAGGTGTCGACGCCGGGGAACGGGCCGCCGAGGGTGGCGCTGCCGGAGGCGTAGACCTTGCCGCCGTTCTGCGTGCCGGTGACCTCGAAGTTCCGCTGGACGTCGAGCCGGCCCACCGGGTTGCGGGTGGCGTTGGAGTGGTCGAGCAGGTCGGCCAGGACGCGGTGCTCGCGGATGTCGGCCTCGAGACCGGTGCAGTCGATGACGGCGTCGAAGGTGCCGGTGTGCGGGCCCTGGTCCGGGGTGCTGACGGTGACCTCGACGAGGTCGCCGACCGGCTTCATCTCCTCGATCCTGCCGATCATCACGCGGTACCAGCCCTCGGCGCGGCCGCGCTTGAGCTGCTCCTTCCAGTCCCGGCGGACGGGGGTGTTGGTGCCGCCCATCTCGTCGTAGAGCCGCTTGCGCTCGGCGCCCTCGCTCTTGCGGACCTGCTGCTTGAGCTGCCCGCCCCACACCGACTTCGGGTAGTTGAAGCCCTGGTAGGCCCAGCCGTCGGCGCCCTTGCGGCGCTTGAGGATGCCGGTGCCGTGCGGCTTGTCCACGTAGGTGCGGAACAGGTGGACGATCTGGGTCTGCAGGCCGAGCCGGTCGCGGTCGTCGATCAGCCGCTGCAGGACGCGCGAGGCCACGATGCCGCCACCGCGGATGAGCACGGTGCCCGGGCGCTGGTGCAGCCGCTCGTAGACCTGCTCGTGTCGCTCGTAGGCGTTCACGACCTTGCCGTAGTCGTTGTGCTCGTTGCGGTAGCGCTGCAGGTCGGGCAGGAACTTCAGGCCCGGGTAGCCGACGGCCACGTGCACCCAGGTGCTGCGGTACGCGATCCGCTTGGTGGGGGTGGCGCCCTCGGGCGGGGTCAGGATCGTGAAGTACCCGCCGCCCACGCGGCGCCGGACCATGCGGACCTGGCCGTTGACGACCATCTCCGGGTACCGGATCCGGTACATCTCCTTCTCCATCGACTCGAACGCGTGCCCCGCCTTCGGGGTGTAGTAGTTCGCGAAGATGGGCTCGACCAGCACGTTCCAGGCCTGCTTGAGGTTGCCCTGCAGGGCCTCGCGGATGGCGTAGCTCGGGAAGCCCCAGATGTTGTCGGGGCAGGACGACGAGTCCGACCGCAGCCGCTCGCCGCGCGGGATCTGCGAGACCGTCGTCAGGTACTCGTAGCTCTCCCACGGGGTCTTCAGCGGGGTGAGCACGCGCATGGCGCTCGTCGGGACACCGCAGATCCGCAGGTAGTCGACCGTCACGAACGAGCCGATGCCGCCACCGAAGGTGACGAACGGGACGTCGACGACGGGGATGCCGGCGTCGGCCAGCATCTGGTCGGTCCAGAAGTCACTGGCGATCAGCTGGTCGTTCAGGTCACCGGGCTGCGGTGGCGCCGCCGGGGTCCGGGCGTGCTGGGACGCGATCGTGCTCTCGCTCACGGTGGGGGTCTTCCGTCCTCTATCGGGGGAGCCGCCACTGTCAGGTCACGCGCACGCACTGTCAACGGATTCCGGCGCGGCAGCCGGAACCGCCCCTGGGCTGCGCCGACACCCGCGGAGCGGCCCGGACGAGGTCCCCGCCACGGACCCGCGGAGGGGCCCCTACGCCTTGCCGAAACGGCGCTGGCGGGAGGCGTACTCCTCGCACGCGGCCCACAGGTGCCGGCGGTCGAAGTCGGGCCAGAGGGTGTCGAGGAAGACGAACTCGGCGTAGGCCGACTGCCACAGCAGGAAGTTGCTCGTCCGGTTCTCCCCGGAGCTGCGCACGAACAGGTCCACGTCGGGCATGTCCGGCTCGTCGAGGAACCGGGCGACGGTGTCCTCGTCGACCTTGCCCGGGTCGAGCCGGCCCGCGGCGACCTCGCGGGCGATGGCTGCGGCGGCGTCGGCGATCTCGGCGCGGCCGCCGTAGTTCACGCACATGGTGAGGGTGAGGACGTCGTTGTCGCGGGTGAGCTCCTCGGCGACCTCGAGCTCCTTGATGACGCTGCGCCACAGCCGCGGGCGGCGGCCGGCCCAGCGCACCCGGACGCCGAGGTCGTGCATCTCGTCGCGGCGGCGGCGGATGACGTCGCGGTTGAAGCCCATGAGGAAGCGGACCTCCTCGGGGCTGCGCCGCCAGTTCTCGGTGGAGAACGCGTAGGCGCTGATCGCCTTCACGCCGAGCTCGATGGCGCCCTCGACGCAGTCGAACAGCGAGGACTCCCCCGCCTCGTGGCCGGCCGTCCGGGGCAGGCCGCGCTCCTTGGCCCAGCGGCCGTTGCCGTCCATGACGATCGCGACGTGCCGGGGCACCTTGTCGGCGGGGAGCTCGGGCGGGCGGACGCCCGAGGGGTGCGGGTTCGGCGGCTTGACCTCACGCCTCACTCAGCAGGCTCACTTCCCGGCGCGGGGCCGACGGGTCCGAGCGGTCCACCAGCGGCAGCGAGCGCAGCCCGCGCTCGAGGTGCCACTGCAGCAGCGCGGCCACCAGCCCGCTGCCCTCGCGGCGCTGCGGCTGCTCGCTGGACTCGGCGGTCGCCCAGTCGCCGGACAGCAGCGCCTCCAGGTGGCCGATGGTGACCGGGTTGGGCATGGCCGAGCCGGTCGGGCGGCAGCCGGGGCAGACGGTGCCGCCGGCCGGGACGGAGAAGTGCCGGTGCGGCCCCTCGAGGCCGCAGCGGGCGCAGTCGCCGAGCGCGGGCTCCCAGCCGGCCACCGACATCGCGCGCAGCAGGAACGCGTCGAGCACCAGTCCGGCCGGGTGGGTCTGCTCGGCCAGCGCCCGCAGCGCGCCGACGACGAGCAGGAACAGCCGCAGCGAGGGCTCCTTCTCCTCCGCGGTCAGCCGGTCGGCGGTCTCGAGCACCGCGGTGCCGGCGGTGTAGGCGCGGTAGTCCGCGGCGATGACCGAGCCGTAGGAGCGGATGGACTCCGCCTGGCTGACGATGTCGAGGTTCCGGCCGGTGTAGAACTGCACGTCCACGTGGCTGAACGGCTCGAGCCGGGCGCCGAACTTGCTCTTGGTGCGGCGCACGCCCTTGGCCACCGCGCGCACCTTGCCGTGCCGGCGGGTGAGGACCGTGACGATCCGGTCGGCCTCCCCCAGCTTCTGGGTGCGCAGGACGATCCCCTCGTCGCGGTACAGCGACTTCGGCGTGGTGCTCATCAGTACCCGAGCCGGTTCAGCTTCTTCGGGTCGTCCTGCCACTCGCCGAGGACGGTGACGTGCAGGTCGAGGTGGACCCGGGCGCCGAGCAGCTGCTCCAGCCCGGCGCGGGCCTCGGTGCCGATCGCCTTGATGACCGACCCGCCCTTGCCCAGCAGCATCGGCTTCTGGCTGGGCCGCTCGCAGTGCAGCAGCGCGTGCACCTCGACCAGCTCCGCGCCCTCCCGCTTGGGGTCGGGCCGGCGGTCGATCTCCTCGACGGTGACCGCGAGGGAGTGCGGCACCTCCTGGAACACCTTCTCCAGCGCCGCCTCGCGGATGAGCTCGGCGATCTGGCGGTCGGTGTCCTCGTCGGTGGTCTGCTCCTCGGGGTACAGCGGCGGGCCCTCGGGCAGCAGGCCGACCAGCAGGTCCTCCAGCAGCTCCACCTGGTCGCCCGCGACCGCGCTCACCGGCACGACCTCGGCGGCCTGGACGAGCTGGCTGGCGGCCACCAGCTGCTCGGCGACCTGCTTCCTGCTCGCGGCGTCGGTCTTGGTGACGACGACGACCACCGGCGCCGTGACCTCCTTCAGCTGGCGGGCGATGAACCGGTCACCGGCGCCCACCGGCTGGTCGGCCGGGACGCAGAACACCACGACGTCGACCTCGGACAGCGTGTCCCGGACGACGTCGTTGAGCCGGCGGCCGAGCAGGCTCTTGGGCTTGTGGAGGCCCGGGGTGTCGACGAGCACGAGCTGCCCGCCCGGCCGGTGCACGACGCCGCGGATGGCGTGCCGGGTGGTCTGCGGCCGGTTGCTGACGATGCCGACCTTCTCGCCGACCAGCGCGTTGGTCAGCGTGGTCTTGCCCGCGTTCGGCCGGCCGACCAGGCAGGCGAAGCCGCTGCGGTAGGGCTGGTCCGGCGTGCTCACCGGCCCAGTCTCCCACTGCGTGACGACATCGTCGGCCCACCGGCCGACACCGCGGACACGTGCCGTCCCCCACAGGCGGGAGCCCCCACGACCGCTCCTCGCGGAGGCCTCCGGCCCCCACTCGCCGCGGTCACGAGGTGGCGCGCAGCACCCCGTCGGGGCCGGCGAGGAACACGGGCGCGGACGCGGTCAGGTCGTGCACGGCGGCCAGGCCCTCCTGCTCGACGGCGTCGGCGTCGGACACGATCGCCGCCGCCTCCAGGCCCTCGACGCCGCTGGACACCGCCGCGGCGACGGCCGCCTGCAGCGCGGACAGCCGCAGCGAGGGCAGCGCGACGCTGGCGGCGACGTAGGTGCGCCCGTCGGTGTCGCGGACCGCGGCGCCCTCCGGCGCGTCGGTGCGGCCGCGGGCGGACCGGGCGAGGGTGACGAGCTTGGCGTCCTCGGGCTGCAGGTCGGGCACGAGGGACGAGCTTTCCACGTCAGCTCTCGGCGGCGGCCGGGACCTCCGCCCGGGTGGCCCCGGACTGGTGCTCGGGGTCCGCGTCGGGCACCCGGCACACCAGGATGGTGTCGATCCGGTTGCGCCGCCCGCCGGTGCTCTCGGCGACCAGCCGCAGGCCCGCGACCTCCGCCGCCGAGCCCTCGATCGGCACCAGGCCGAGCTCGCGGGCGAGCAGGCCGCCGACGGTCTCCACGTCGTCGTCGCGGGGCAGCTCGACGTCGAACAGCTCGGCGAGGTCCTCGACCGGGAGCCGGGCGGTGATCCGCACCGACCCGTCGTCGAGGTGCTCGACCGGCGGCCGCTGGACGGCGTCGTGCTCGTCGGCGATCTCCCCGACGATCTCCTCGAGGATGTCCTCGATGGTGACCAGCCCGGCGAAGCCGCCGTACTCGTCGACGACGATCGCGATGTGGATGCGGCGGGCCTGCATGTCGCGCAGCAGCTCGTCGACCGGCTTGGACTCCGGCACGAACGCCGGCGGGCGCATGAGCTCCTCGACCTTCGGGCCGCGGGCCTCGCCGAGGTTTTGCGACCGGCGCACCAGGTCCTTGAGGTAGACGACGCCGACGACGTCGTCGACGTTCTCCCCGATCACCGGGATGCGGCTGAACCCGCTGCGCAGCGCCAGGGCCAGCGCCTGCCGGACGGTCTTGGTGCGCTCGATCCACACGACGTCGGTGCGCGGCACCATGACCTCGCGGGCGATGGTGTCGCCCAGCTCGAACACCGAGTGGATCATGTTGCGCTCGCCGGACTCGACCACGCCGCGCTCCTCGGCGAGGTCGACCAGCTCGCGCAGCTCGACCTCGGTGGAGAACGGGCCGTCGCGGTAGCCGCGGCCGGGGGTGATCGCGTTGCCGATCAGGATCAGCAGCGTCGCGACCGGGCCGAGCACCCGGCCCAGCAGCCGCACCACCCCGGCGGTGGCCAGCGCGACCGGATAGGCGTGCTGGCGGCCCAGCGTCCGCGGCCCGACGCCGACCAGCACGTAGCTGACCACGGTCATCACGCCGGCCGCGGCGAGCACCGCCTGCCAGCCCATGCCCAGCACGCGGACCAGGACGACGGCGACCAGCACCGCGGCGACCATCTCGCAGACGATCCGCAGCAGCAGGAGCAGCGCCACCAGCCGGGCGCGCTCGTCGAGGACCCGCTCGAGGGTGGCCGCCCGCCGGACGCCGTCGCGGCGCAGCTCCTCGACCCGCGCCTTGGACACCCGCTGCAGGGCGGCGTCCATGGCGCCGAACAGGCCGGCCAGCGGCACCAGGCAGATCGCGACGACCAGCAGCGTGACCGCACCGGCGCTCATCGCGTCACCGCGTCCCGGGACCCCGTTCGGCCGGCTCACCGGTGACCGGCTGCCGCGGCGCGGAGCGCCACCCCTCCAGCAGGCGGGTCTGCAGGCCGAACATCTCCCGCTCCTCCTCGGGCTCCATGTGGTCGTAGCCGAGCAGGTGCAGCACGCCGTGGGTGGCCAGCAGCAGCAGCTCGTCGTCCATGGAGTGGCCGGCGGCGCGGGCCTGCCGGACGGCGACCGAGGGGCACAGCACGACGTCGCCGAGCAGCGCCGGGCCGGGCTCGGGGTCGTCGGGGCGGGCGGTGTCGAGCTCGTCCATGGGGAAGGCCAGGACGTCGGTCGGGCCCTTCTCCCCCATCCAGCGCTCGTGCAGCACGGACATGTAGTCCGGGTCGACGCACAGCACCGACAGCTCGGCCATCGGGTTGACGCCCATCTCGGCGAGGACGTACCGGCAGATGCCGGTCAGCTCCGCCTCGTCGACGGCGATCTCGGACTCGTTGGCGACCTCGACGGGCACGGCGCTCAGCTCCCCTGCCGGCGCGTCGGCCGCGCGGGCCGGGCCGGGCCCGCGGGACGGCCGGCACCCTGCTGGTGGGCGGCGTCCCACCGCTCGTAGGCGTCGACGATGTCGCCGACCAGCCGGTGACGGACGACGTCGGAGCTGGTCAGGTTGGCGAAGTGCACGTCCTCGATGCCGTCGAGGATCTCCCGCACCACCTTGAGGCCGCTCTGCGCGCCGCCGGGCAGGTCGACCTGCGTGACGTCACCGGTGACGACGATCTTCGAGCCGAAGCCGAGCCGGGTGAGGAACATCTTCATCTGCTCGGCGGTCGTGTTCTGCGCCTCGTCGAGGATCACGAACGCGTCGTTGAGCGTGCGGCCGCGCATGTAGGCCAGCGGCGCGACCTCGATCGTGCCCGACTGCATCAGCCGCGGGATCGACTCGGGGTCGACCATGTCGTGCAGGGCGTCGTACAGCGGGCGCAGGTACGGGTCGATCTTCTCGCTGAGCGTGCCGGGCAGGTAGCCCAGCCGCTCGCCGGCCTCGACCGCGGGGCGGGTGAGGATGATCCGGTTGACCTGCTTGGTCTGCAGCGCCTGCACGGCCTTGGCCATCGCCAGGTAGGTCTTGCCGGTGCCGGCGGGGCCGATGCCGAAGACCACGGTGTGCGCGTCGATCGCGTCGACGTAGCGCTTCTGGTTCAGCGTCTTGGGCCGGATCGTGCGGCCGCGGCGGCTGATGATGTCGAGGCTGAGGACGTCGGCCGGGCGCTCGGAGCCGCCGCTGCGCAGCATCCCGATGACCCGGCGCACCGAGTCCGGGCGCAGCGCCTGGCCGGTGCCGAGCAGCGCGATGAGCTCGTCGAACACGCGGACGGCGAAGGCGTTGTCGGCCGGCTGCCCGGTCACGGCGATCTCGTTGCCGCGGACGTGCACGTCGGCGTCGACCTCGGACTCGACCAGCCGGAGCAGCTCGTCACCGGAGCCGAGCAGGGCGACCATCGAGACGGAGTCCGGGACGGTGATGGTGGCGCGGACCGCGGCGGGGGCGGCGCTGGCGAGGGTGCTGGCGCTGTCCGCGGCGACGGCCTGCGCGGAGGCCTCGCGGGACGTGGGCGCGCCCGGCACGGGGACGTTCGGGGAGGTGTCGGGCAAGAACCCTCGACCCTGCCTTCCTGGCACGGGGAACTAGACGGTTCGACTCTACCCGCGCCCCGCCACCGGGAACCGCGCTCGCGCGCAGGTCACCGCCCCGAGTAGGTGGCCCGCCCCGGCCCGTCGGCCAGGAAGGAGGCGACGGCGCCGCGCAGGTCGTCGGTGGCGAACAGCGCCCCGGAGACCTGCGGGGTGATCTCGTCGGCGGCCCGCGCGCCGTGCCGCACCGCCGTCGTCACGAGGCGCTTGGTCGCCGCGTGCGCGATCGTCGGGCCGGCGGCGACCCGGCGCGCGTAGTCGCGGGCGGCCTCGGCGAAGCCGTCGTCGGGCAGCACCCGGTTGACGACGTCCCACCGCTCCAGCACCGCGGCCGGGTAGAGCTCCCCGGTGAAGATGAGCTCCTTGGCCCGCGCCGGGCCGGCCCGCTCGGCCAGCCGCTGCGGCCCGCCCATCGACGGGGTGAGCCCGACGCGGATCTCGAGCAGCCCGAACGACGCCTTCTCCGCGGCCAGCAGCAGGTCGCAGGCCAGCGCCAGCTCGAAGGCGGCGGTGAGGGTCAGCCCGTGCGCGGCGAACACGGTGGGGACGGGCAGGTCCTCCAGCGTCTGCGCGATGCGCAGCAGCCGCGCCCACAGCGCCGTGCCCTCCTGGGCGGGGGCGGGGCCCTCGGCGATGTCCCGGAAGGCGTGCACGTCGACGCCGCCGGAGACGACCTTCCCGCGGGCCTCGAGCAGCACCGCGCGGGCGCGGTCGGGCCGGCCGGGCTCGGTGAGGTCGACCAGCTCGGCGACGACCCGCTCGAACGCGGCGAACACCGACTCGTCGAAGAGGTTGAGCGGGGGTGCGTCCAGCACGACGACGGCGACGTCGCCGTCCCGCTCGATCCGGACGGGGGCGGCGCTGCCGGCGTCGGTCATGCCGGCCACCCTGCCAGGCGGCCCGCCCGGCTCAGCCCGGGGGCCAGCGGAGGTCGCGGCCGCCGAGGACGTGCAGGTGCAGGTGGTGGACGGTCTGCCCGGCCTGCGGGCCGGTGTTGACCACCAGGCGGTAGCCGGGCTCGGTGCCGTCCTCGCTGGCCAGCCCCTCCTGGATCGCCACCGCGTGCGCGGCGGCCACCACGTCGGCGAGCAGCTGCGGGTCGGCGCCGACGAGCAGCCCCGCCGTCGCGTGGTGCTGCTTGGGGATGACCAGCACGTGCGTGGGCGCCTGCGGGTTGACGTCCCGGAAGGCCAGCGTGCGGTCGGTCTCGTGCACGACGTCGGCGGGGATCTCCCCGGCGACGATCCGGCAGAAGAGGCAGTCGGTCACCCCGCCGACCTTATGGCCGGGCGTCAGGCCCAGCGGGTCCGGACCGACAGGGCGGCCAGCGCCGCGGCGCCGGCGGTGGAGGTCCGCAGCACCTCGGGGCCGAGCCGCACCGGCTGGGCGCCGGCCGCGCGCAGCGCCACGACCTCGCCGTCGGTGAGCCCGCCCTCCGGGCCGACGACGACGGCGACCGTGCCGCTGGTGGGGATCTCGATCCCGGCGAGGGGACGGCGGGCCTGCTCGTGCAGCACCAGCGCGAGGTCGACGTCGGCGAGCTCCCCGCACACCTGGCGGGTGGTCATGAGGTCGCCGATCTCGGGGACCCGCGGCCGCCGCGACTGCTTGGCCGCCGCCCGCGCCGCGGCCCGCCACTTGGCCAGGCCCTTCTCGACGCGGTCCTCGCGCCAGCGGGTGACGCAGCGCGCGGCGGCCCACGGGACCACCCGGTCGACGCCGAGCTCGGTGGCCAGCTCCACGGCCAGCGGGCCGCGGTCGCCCTTGGGCAGCGCCTGGACCAGCACGAACTCCGGGTCGGGCGGCGGCACCTCGTGGCGGGCGGTGACCTGCACGCGCAGCCCGGCCGCGCCGGCGTCGAGCACGGTGCCCTCGACGACGGCGCCGCGGCCGTCGCCGACCCGCACCGCCTCGCCGGTGGTCAGCCGCAGCACGTCGACGGCGTGCCGGCCCTCGGCCCCGCCGACGAGCACCTCGCCGTCGTCGGGCAGCTCGTCGAGCAGGAACAGCGGGGAGCCGTCGAGGGCCGGCCGGGCGTCGCCGGGGGCCGGGACGCTCACTTGAACGAGTTCCGGACCCGGGAGAACAGGCCGCCGTGCGTGTCCGACGGGCCGGGGCGGTCCTCGCCGCGCAGCACCGCCAGCTCGCGCAGCAGCTTCTCCTGCTCGGCGTCGAGGCGGGTCGGCGTCTGGACGTCGACGTGCACGTGCAGGTTGCCCCGGCCGGTGGCCCGCAGCCGCGGCGCGCCCTGGCCGCGCAGGGTGAGCACGGTGCCCGCCTGGGTGCCGGGGCGGACGTCGACGTCGGTGTCCTCGCCGTCGAGCAGGGTCAGCGGCAGCGTGGTGCCGAGAGCCGCGGCCGTCATCGGCAGCGCCACGTGGCAGTGCAGGTCCTCGCCGTCGCGGGTGAACACCGGGTGCGGGCGCTCGCGGATCTCCACGTACAGGTCGCCGGCGGGGCCGCCGCCGGGGCCGACCTCGCCGCGGCCGGTGAGCCGGATCCGCATGCCGTCCTCGACGCCGGCGGGCACCTTGACCTGGATGTCCTGCCGGGAGCGGACCCGGCCCTCGCTGCCGCACTCGGGGCAGGGGTCGGGGATGACCTGGCCGGTGCCGGCGCAGGTGGGGCACGGCCGGCTGGAGACGACCTGGCCGAGGAACGAGCGCTGGACGCTCTGCACCTCGCCGCGGCCCGAGCAGGTGACGCAGGTGGTCGGGTGGGTGCCCGGCGCGGTGCCGGCGCCGGCGCAGGTGCCGCACAGCACCGCGGTGTCGACGGTGATCGTCTCTGTGGTGCCGAAGACCGTCTGCTCGAGGTCGAGCTCCAGCGCGATCAGGGCGTCGTCGCCGGCGCGGACGCGGCTGCGCGGCCCGCGCGTGCCCATCCCGCCGCCGAAGAAGGCGTCCATGATGTCGCCGAGCCCGCCGAAGCCGGCCCCGCCGAACGGCGAGCCCGCGCCGGCGCCGGCGCCGCTGTCGAACGGGTCGCCGCCGAGGTCGACGATGCGCCGCTTGTCCGGGTCGGTCAGCGCCTGGTAGGCCCGGCTGACCTCCTGGAAGCGCTCCTTGGCTCCGGGGTCGGGGTTGACGTCGGGGTGCAGGTCCCGCGCCAGCCGCCGGTAGGCCTTCTTGATGTCGGCGTCGGAGGCGCCCCGGGAGAGCCCGAGGACGCCGTAGTAGTCGGTTGCCATGGGGGGTCGAGACCTCAGCTCCCGGCCAGCAACTGGCCGACGTAACGGGCCACGGCTCGCACCGCGGCCATGTTGCCTGGGTAGTCCATGCGGGTCGGGCCGACGATGCCGAGTCCGCCCAGCGCCCGGTCACCGGTGCCGTACCCCACCGAGACGACCGACGCACCGGCCAGCGCCTCGTGGGCGTTCTCCTCGCCGATGCGCACGAGCACCGCGCCGCTGCTGTCGACCTCGCTGATCAGCTTGAGGACGACGACCTGCTCCTCCAGCGCCTCCAGCAGCGGGCGCAGGCTGCCGGGGTCGAGCGCGACGCGGGCCAGGTTCGCCGTCCCGCCGATGACCAGGCGGTCCTCCCCCGGCTCGACCAGGGTCTCGATCAGCGCGGCGCTGACCGCGGCGACCAGCGCCCGCAGGTGCTCCGGCGCGGTCTCCACGAGGTCGGGCACCTTGCCGCCGGCGTCGGCGAGCCGGGCGCCGGTGAACGCGGCGTTGAGCGTGGCGCGCAGGTCGGCGACGTCGTCGCGGCTGACGTCGACCGGGCAGTCGACCACCCGCTGCTCGACGCGGCCGGTGTCGGTGATGAGCACCAGCAGCAGCCGCGAGCCGCTCAGCTGCACCACCTCGAGGTGGCGCACCGCGCTGCGCGACAGGGTCGGGTACTGGACGACGGCGACCTGGTGGGTCAGCTGGGCGAGCAGGCGGACCGTGCGGCCGAGGACGTCGTGCAGGTCGACCGCGCCGTCGAGGAACCGCTCGATGGCGCGGCGCTCGGCGGGCGACAGCGGCTTGACCGCCGACAGCCGGTCGACGAACAGCCGGTAGCCCTTGTCCGTGGGCACCCGCCCGGCGCTGGTGTGCGGCTGGGTGATGTAGCCCTGCTCCTCGAGGACGGCCATGTCGTTGCGGATGGTCGCCGGCGAGACCCCGAGGTCGTGCCGCTCGGCCAGGGCCTTGCTGCCCACGGGGTCGTTGGTGGAGACGAAGTCCTGCACGATGGCCCGCAGGACCTGCAGGCGCCGTTCGTCGTGCGCCACGGTGACACCTCCCCGAACCGGTCGACGTCGCCGTGCGGGGAGCCCGAGGGACTCCGGCCCGCCCCCGCCGGGTGCCCGGCGGGGCTGGCACTCGCACGGACCGAGTGCCAATCCAGCATACGACCAGGGAGCCGTTCCGTCGCGGACGTGACGGGGTCCACCACCCCGGTGGGGGCCCGGCACGGCGGGCGGCGGGCCGATAGGCTCGGACGCGTCGGTGCCGGTACGGGGCAGGTCTTGGACGGAGGTCGGGTCCCTGATCTTCAAAGCGGTGCGGAGCGGGCGCCCCTATCCCGAGCACGGGTTGTCCACGAAGGACTGGGCGATGATCCCGCCCCGGCAGATCCGGCTCGACACCCTCGTCACCACCAAGCGCGAACTGGCGCTGGACACCCTGCTCGCCGACGACTCGACCTTCTACGGCGACCTCTTCCCGCACGCCGTCCACTGGCACGGCGACCTCTACCTCGAGGACGGCCTGCACCGCGCGCTGCGGGCGGCCCTGCAGCAGCGCTCGGTCATCCACGTCCGGGTGCTCGACCTCGACGCGCTGATGCCCGCCAACCTGGCCTGATGGACCCGGCCCGGCTCGACGGCGGGGTGCTGCTGCGGGAGGCGACCGCCGGGGACCTGCCCGCGGTGGTCGCACTGCTGGCCGACGACCCGCTCGGTGCCACCCGGGAGTCGGCCGACCCCGCCCCCTACGAGCGGGCGTTCGCCGCCGTCGCCGCCGACCCCGCGCACCTGCTGGTCGTGGCCGAGGACGCCGGCGCGGTCGTCGGCACCCTGCAGCTGACGTTCCTGCCCGGGCTGTCCCGCGGCGGCGCGCTGCGCGCCCAGGTGGAGGGCGTGCGGGTGGCCGCGGCCGCCCGCGGGCGGGGCCTCGGCGAGGCGATGCTGCGGTGGTGCGCCGCGGAGTCCCGCCGCCGCGGCGCGGCGCTGCTGCAGCTCACCACCGACACCCGCCGCCCCGACGCGCACCGCTTCTACGAGCGGCTGGGCTTCGTCGCCTCGCACGTCGGGATGAAGCTCGAGCTCTAGTCGGTCTCGGCTCGCTCGTCTCAGGCGGCCCTCTCGCAGGGGCCCGCCCCGAGCGGAGCGAGGAGTGGGGGGCGAGGGGTGGGGGCGAAGGGGTCCTTCTAGAGCCAGCCCTTGTCGGCGGCGACGCGGGCGGCCTCCACCCGCGTGCGGGCGCCGGTCTTGCCGATCGCCGAGGACAGGTAGTTGCGCACCGTGCCCTCGGAGAGGAACAGCCGCCGGGCGATGTCGGCGACGGTGGCGCCGTCGGCGGCCTCGCGCAGCACGTCGGCCTCGCGGGCGGACAGCGGCGTCGCGCCGATCGCCAGCGCGGCGGCGGCCAGCTCCCGGTCGATCACCCGCTCCCCCGCGACGACGGCGCGGATCGACCGGGCGAGCTCGGCGACCGGCGCGTCCTTCACCAGGAAGCCCGCCGCGCCCACCTCCATGGCGCGGCGCAGGAACCCCGGCCGGCCGAAGGTGGTGAGGACGACGGCGCGGACCGCGGGCAGCTCGGCGGCCAGCTCGCGGGCGGCCTCCAGCCCGTCCCGCCCGGGCATCTCGATGTCGAGCAGCGCGACGTCGGGGCGGTGCTCCCGGGCGGCGGCCAGCACCTCGTCGCCCCGGCCCACCTCGGCGACGACGGTGATGTCGGGCTCGAGCTCCAGCAGCGCCCGCAGCGCGCCGCGGACCATCGACTGGTCCTCGGCCACCAGCACCCGGATCACCGGGCCACCGCCGCCGCGGGGGCCGGCAGCAGCGGCAGGACCGCGCGCAGCTCGTAGCCGCCGTCGCGGCCGGCGCCGCCGGTGAGCCGGCCGCCCAGCGCGCCCACCCGCTCGGAGAGGCCGGTGAGCCCGGAGCCGGGCGCGGTGTCGTCGGCGGGGCCGCGGCCGTCGTCGGTGACGGTGAGCACCGCGTCGGTGCCGTCGTCGGCGAGGGTGACGGTGACCGTCCGGGCGCCGCTGTGCCGCAGCACGTTCGTCGTCGCCTCGCGGACCACCCAGCCCAGGGCGGCGTCGACCGGGCCGGGCAGCACGGGCACCCGGTCCGGCAGGCGGGCGGCGATCCCGGCGCCGGACAGCGCCGCGCGCGCCTCGGCCAGCGCCTGCGCGCAGCTGACCTGGCGGTAGCCGCTGACCGCGTCGCGGACCTCGGCCAGCGCGCGGCGGGCGGCGGCCTCGACGTCGGCCATCTCGGTGCGGGCCCGGGCGGGGTCGACCTCGGCCAGCCGCCCGGCGAGCTCGGACTTGAGCGCGATGAGCGACAGGCTGTGGCCGAGCAGGTCGTGCAGGTCGCGGGCGAAGCGCAGCCGCTCCTCGGCGACGGCGTTGCGGGCCAGCTCCTCGCGGGCCGCGGCCAGCTCGGTGTTCACCTCGACCAGGTGGCGGGTGCCGCGCATCGCGAACGCCGTGAGCACGCACATCACCGGGAGGATGAACAGACTCCCGAGCTGGCCGTCGGCCGCGACCACCCCGGCGCACACCGCGGCGGCGGCGACCACCGCCGGGCACACCCAGCGCTGCGGCAGCGCCGCGGCCGAGGCGGCCGAGACGTAGATCAGCAGGCCCGCCCACGACGGGCCCAGCCAGAGGGCGAGGCCGGCGCCGAGCGCCGCGACCACCGCCAGCCGGCCGAGCCGTCCGCCCGGGTCGCAGGTGGTGAACGACCGGCGGAACACGTCGAGGTAGACGGCGGTGAACACCAGCAGCGCGGCCCCGGCGACCACCCGGACCGCCGCCGGCCGGTCGGTGGTCAGCAGGTCGGCGAGGGGGAAGACCTGGAACAGCAGCCAGGGCAGGGACCAGCCGATCTGCCGCCACCGGGAGGGGACGTCCACGGCGCCCGACCGTAGACCCGCCGATCCCGGTACCGGACCTGCCGGACGTCGTCGGCCCGGGCTGACATCCGTCAGACGGGCACCGTCAGTCGGTGAGGTCCCGCACGACGGCGTCGGCGAGCAGGCGGCCCCGGTCGGTGAGCACCGCCCGGCCCTCGGCGTGCGCGGCGGGCTCCAGCAGCCCGCGGGCGACGGCGTCGGCGGCGCGGGCCCGTCCGGTGTCCGACAGCGCGGTCAGCGGCAGCCCGTCGCGCAGCCGCAGGCCGAGCATGACCGTCTCCAGCGCGCGGTCGGCGGGCTCGAGCACCTCGCGGTCGGCCGCCGGGCTCTCCCCGGCCGCCAGCCGCTGCGCGTAGGCCGCCGGGTGCTTGACGTTCCACCAGCGCACGCCGCCGACGTGGCTGTGCGCGCCCGGGCCGATCCCCCACCAGTTCGCGTTGGCCCAGTACAGCTCGTTGTGCCGGCACCGGGCGGCGTCCCCGCGCGACCAGTTGCTGACCTCGTACCAGTCGAACCCGGCGCCGCGCAGCACGGTGTCGGCCTGCACGTAGCGGTCGGCGAGGACGTCGTCGTCGGGCATCGGCAGCTCGCCGCGGGCGATCCGGCGGGCCAGCCGGGTGCCGTCCTCGACGATGAGCGCATAGGCGCTGACGTGGTCGACCGGCGCGGCCAGGACGGCGTCGAGCGACGCGGCCCAGTCGGCGTCGGTCTCGCCGGGCGTGCCGTAGATGAGGTCCAGGTTGACGTGCTCGAAGCCGGCCGCGACCGCCTCCCGCGCCGCCTGCGCCGCGCGCCCGGGGGTGTGCCGCCGGTCGAGGACGGCGAGCACGTGCTCGGCGGCGGACTGCATCCCGAGGCTCAGCCGGGTGAAGCCGGCCGCGCGCAGCGTCGCCAGCGACCGCGGGGTCACCGACTCGGGGTTGGCCTCGGTGGTCACCTCGACGTCGGGGGCGACCGGGAACAGCTCGCGGACGGCGGCCAGCACGGCGGCGAGGTCCTCGGCGGGCAGCAGGGTCGGGGTGCCGCCGCCGACGAAGACGGTGGAGACCGTCGGCAGGTCGGGGCCCAGCACCCGCGCGGCCCGGTGCAGCTCGGCGATCGCGGTGCCCGCGTACTCGGCGCGGTTGGCGCCGGGGCCGAGCTCGTCGGAGGTGTAGGTGTTGAAGTCGCAGTAGCCGCAGCGGGTGGCGCAGAACGGCACGTGCACGTAGAGCCCGAACGGCGTCGTCGCCAGGTGCTCGCGGGCACCGGCCGGCAGGTCGTCGTCCGCCGGCGGACGCGCCGGCAGCAGCGGCAGGGTGGTGGTCATCTGCTCCCAGTGTGCCGCGCCCCCGCCACCCCGGGGCAGGATGCCCGGGTGAGCTCTGCGCCCGTGGACGGGGACCGGCTGCTGCAGGTGACCGTCGCGGGGGGCGTGGCCCGGCTGGTGCTGGACTCCCCCGCCAACCGCAACGCACTGTCCCGGGCGCTGCGCGCCCAGCTGCGCGAGGCCCTCGACGCCGCGCTCGCCGACGACGCGGTGCGCGTGGTCGTGCTCGACCACACCGGGCGGGTGTTCTGCTCGGGGATGGACCTGTCCGAGGCCGCCGGGGCCGGCGCGGGGGACCAGGGCGTGCGCGAGCTCCCCGACCTGCTGCGGACCATCTGGACCGCGCCCAAGCCGGTGGTGGCCGCGGTCCGCGGGCCGGCGCGGGCGGGCGGGGTCGGCCTGGCCGCGGCCTGCGACGTCGTGGTGGCCGCGTCCTCGGCGACGTTCGGGATGTCGGAGGTGCGGCTCGGTCTGGTGCCCGCGGTGATCTCGGCGGTCGTGCTGCCGCGGATGCTGCCGCACGCCGCGCACCGGCTCATGCTCACCGGCGAGGTGTTCGACGCCGCCACCGCCGCGGCCGGCGGGCTGGTGGACCTGGTGGCGCCCGACGACGAGGTGGACGCCGCCGTCGACGGGCAGGTGCTGGCGCTGGCCGCCGGGTCGCCGTGGGCGCTGGCGGAGACCAAGCGGCTGCTGCGGGCCGGCGGGCTGCGCGGCTCGTTCGACGACCTGCTGGACCTCTCCGCCCGCGCCTTCGCCGGCGAGGAGGGCCAGGAGGGCATCGCCGCGTTCCGGGAGAAGCGCCCGGCGCGCTGGGTCCCCACGCTCTAGCGGACCCGGGTCCCCCGCGGGACCCTGCGGACGTGACCGCCCCCGAGGACCCGCGCGAGCGCGTCCGCACCCTGCCCGAGCCGGTCGACCCCCAGGACACCGTGGAGACCGTCGACGCCTCCTCCGCGCAGCCGGTGGTGACGGAGAGCGACGAGCGCGACGCCCTGCTCCGCCAGGCCGGGGGCTGACCTCTTCCCTGGGCGCGCTCGTGCTCTGCCCCGCCCACGGGGGCAGAGCACGAGCGGCGACGGAACGGACCCACCGAGGTGGCGCGCCGGGTCAGCGGAGCCGGCGGGAGGCGTCGGGCAGCCGCTCGGTGACCCCGCGCGCGTCGAGCCACTCCATGAGCGGCACGGCCACCCGCCGGGTCGTCCCCCACGCCGAGCGCGCCTGGCTGAGCGTGAACGGCTGCGGCACCGCGGCCAGCCGCGCGCGGGCGGCCTCCTCCACGCCCGGCGCCAGGTAGACGCCGTCGGCGATGCGCACCAGCTGCCCGTCGCGCACCGCGGCCGCCAGCTCGCGCGGGCCGAGCCGGGCGGCGCGCAGCTCGTCGGCGTCCGGGGCGGCGAACGGATCGGCGGCCAGCCGCGCCCGGATCGCGTCGACCGCCCGCTGCACGGCCGGCGGCAGCCCGGCGGCGGCCACGACCACCCGGCCCTCGCGCAGCGCCAGCGGCGGCCGCACGACCAGGGCAACCAGGTCGTCGTCGGGGAGGTCCAGCTCCCGGCGGACGACGGCGACCGGTGGCCCCGGCACCAGCGGGTGCGCCTGCCGGTGCGCGGCCACCAGCCCCGGCACCCGGCGGGCCAGCTCGCCGACCAGCCCCGGCGCCAGCAGCCACGGCCCGGCGCGGACGGCGTCGTCCGGCACCGGCCAGCCCATCGCGGTGAAGTCGTCGGCGCGCACCACCCGGCGGCGGGCGAGGTCGGCGGCCGCCCCGGCCGGCCCGGGCTGCTGGCGGCCCAGCTCGCCGGCCCGCTGCCGGGCCGCGCCGCGGCGGCGCAGCTCGGGCGGGGCGACGTCGCGGACGTCGGCGCCGAGCACCCGCCGGGCGCCCGGGTCGCGCAGCAGCACCCGGTCCCCGACCCGCAGCGGCAGCGGGGCGGCCAGCCGCAGCCGCACCGCCCGCCCGTCCAGCGGGCGCAGCCGCACCGGCACCGCCGCCGAGCCGACGTGCAGCACCGCCTCGGCCGGCAGCCGGCCCTCGGGCGCGCGGGCCAGGACGACGTCGGCCTCCGCGGTGGACCGGAACGCGCCGGGGGTGAGCAGCGCGTCGCCGCGGGCGAGGTCCTCGACGGCGACCCCGCGCAGGTTCAGCGCCACCCGCGCGGTCGCGGTGGCCCGCTCGACCGGACGGCCCAGCGACTGCACGCCACGCACGCCCACCTCCCGGTCGCCGAGCCGCAGCCGGTCGCCGGGCGCCACGGTGCCCGCGGCCAGGGTGCCGGTGACGACGGTGCCCGCGCCGCGGATGGGGAACGCGCGGTCGATCCACAGCCGCACCGGCGCGCCGGCGTCCGGCGCGGGCAGCCCGGCCAGCAGCGCGCCGAGGGCGGCGGTCAGCTCGGGGACGCCCCGGCCGGTCGGCGCGCTCACCGCCACGCCGGGCACGGCGCCCATCGACGTCGCGGCCAGCCGCTCGGTCGCGTCGGCGAGCACGGGCGCGGGGTCGGCGAGGTCGGCCTTGGTGACGGCGAGCAGCGCGTGCCGCACGCCGAGCGCGTCGAGGACGGCGACGTGCTCGGCGGTCTGCGGCGACCAGCCGTCGTCGGCGGCGACCACGACCAGCGCGGCCGGCACCGACCCGACGCCGGCGAGCATGTTGCCGACGAACCGCTCGTGCCCGGGCACGTCGACGACGGCCAGCACCCGGCCCGAGGGCAGCGTCGTCCAGGCGAACCCGAGGTCGATGGTCAGGCCGCGGCGGCGCTCCTCCTCCCACCGGTCGGGCTCCATGCCGGTGAGCGCGCGGACCAGCGTCGACTTGCCGTGGTCGACGTGCCCGGCGGTCGCGATCACGTCCATGCCGCTCAGGGACACCGGCCGGCCACCTCCAGCACCGCGGCGGCGAGGTCGTCGTCGGCCGGCGGCGGTACGCTGCGCAGGTCGAGCAGGGTGCGCCCGTCGGCCACGTACCCGACGACCGGGCGGGCGCCGAGCCGCAGCGGCTCGGCGAACTCCTCGGGCAGCGAGACCGCGGCGCTGGGCAGCGGGTGCTCGGGCGCCCCTCCCCCGCCGACCCGGGCGGCGGAGTCCACCGCGTGCGCGTCGACCCCGGCGGCGGCCAGCCGCCCCGCCAGCGCCCGCGCCCGGGCCCGCAGCCCCGCGACGTCCGCGGCGAGCATCTGCTGCACCGGCGGCTGCGGGCCGCGCAGCGTGGCCTCCAGCGCGGCCAGTGTCGTCTTGTCGACCCGCAGCGCCCGGTACAGCGGGTGCCGGCGCAGCCGCTGCACCAGGTCGGCGCGGCCGAGCACCAGGCCGGCCTGCGGGCCGCCGAGCAGCTTGTCGCCGCTGGCGAGCACCAGGTCGGCGCCGTCGGCCAGCGTCGTCTGCAGGTCCGGCTCGTCGGGCAGCGCCGGGTGCGGCCGCAGCAGCCCGGAGCCGACGTCGGCCACCAGCGGCACGCCGCTGTTCGCCAGCGCCTCGGCCAGCTCGTGCACCGGCACGGCCCGCGTGAAGCCGCGGACGACGAAGTTCGACGGGTGCACCTTGAGCACCGCGCCGGTGTCCTCGTGCAGCGCGTCGCGGTAGTCGTCGAGGGTCACCCGGTTCGTCGTCCCCACCTCGCGCAACCGGGCGCCGGTCGACTCGAGCAGGGCGGGGATGCGGAAGCCGTCGCCGATCTCGACCAGCTCGCCGCGGGCGATGACCAGCTCGCCGCCCAGCGCGGTGGCCACCAGGGCCAGCGCGGCCGCGCAGTTGTTCACCACCAGCGCGGCCTGCGCGGCGGGGACGGCGGCCAGCAGCGCGGCGATCGCCGCCTCGCCGCGCGGCCCGCGTCGGCCGGTGGTCAGGTCCAGCTCCACGTCGGTGGTGCCACTGGCCGCGACCACCGCCTCGACGGCCGCGGGCGACAGCGGCGCCCGCCCGAGGTTGGTGTGCACGAGGACGCCGGTGGCGTTGAGCACCGGGCGCAGGGCTGACGCGGTCGAGGGCAGGCCGGCGAGGACCGCGGCGACCGCGTCGCCGGGCGCGAGCTCGCCCGCGCGGACGCGGGACTGCACCGCGCGGACGGCGTCCTTGACCAGCTCCCGGCCCAGCCGCGACGCGGCGTCGGCCAGCGCCGGGTCGGCCAGCAGCGTGTCGGTGCGGGGCACTGCCCGCCGCGGGTCGGCGCTCATCGCTGCGGAGCGTATGCGCGCCGGCCCGCGGGGAGGCTGGCGGAGGCGGACGGGAATCGAACCCGCCTGACCGAGTTGCTCGGCCACGTCGGCTTTAGAGGCCGCGGGGGCCACCAGGCGCCCTGACGCCTCCACCGGCCAGCCTACGGTGGGGCCGTGACCATCGCCCCGGAGAAGGTCCGGCTGACCCGGTTCGCCCACGGCGGCGGCTGCGCCTGCAAGATCCCGCCCGGCGAGCTCGAGGCCGTCGTCGCGGGGCTCACGCACACCGGCCCGGCCGACCCGGCGGCCGAGCTGGTCGTCGGCCTCGACGACGGCGACGACGCGGCCGTCGTCCGGATCGCCGGCGGGCAGGGCCTGGTGCTCACCACCGACTTCTTCACCCCGGTCGTCGACGACGCGTACACCTTCGGCCGGATCGCCGCGGCCAACGCGCTGTCCGACGTCTACGCGATGGGCGGCACCCCGGTGGTCGCGGTCAACCTGCTCGGCTGGCCGCGGGACGTGCTGCCCGCCGAGCTCGCCGCCGAGGTGCTGCGCGGCGGGCTCGAGGCGGCGCAGGAGGCGGGCTGCCACGTCGGCGGCGGGCACTCGATCGACGACCCCGAGCCCAAGTACGGCATGGCCGTCACCGGTGTTCTCGACCTCGACCGGGTCATCCGCAACGACGCCGCCGTCGCCGGGACGCCGCTGTCGCTGACCAAGCCGCTCGGCGTCGGCGTGCTCAACAACCGGATGAAGGCCACCGGCGAGGTCAGCGAGGAGGCGGTGGCCTCGATGACCGCGCTCAACCGGGACGCCTCGCGCGCCGCGCTGGCCGCCGGCATCCGCGCGGGCACGGACGTCACCGGCTTCGGCCTGCTCGGCCACCTCTACAAGATGGCGCGCGCCAGCGGGGTGACCGCGGTGGTCGACGCCGCCGCCGTCCCCTACCTGGCCGGCGCCCGCGAGGCGCTGGCCGGCGGGTTCGTCTCCGGCGGCACCCGGCGCAACCTCGACTGGGTGCGCCCGCACACCGACCTGTCCGCCGTCGGCGAGGACGAGGCGCTGCTGCTGGCCGACGCGCAGACCTCCGGCGGGCTGCTGCTGGCCGGCGAGGTGCCCGGCGCCCCGGTGGTCGGCGAGTTCGTCCCGCGCGGCGAGCACGTCGTCGTCGTCCGCTAGGCCCTTCCGCCGCCCGGCGGCGGCTGCCATCCTCCGCGCCCGGCAGCGGCGGAGGAGGACGGCGTGCGGTGGATCGGAGGCCTGGCGGCGGTGCTGCTGGCCGGGTGCGGCGGGCAGCCGGCGGCGGTCCCGCGGGCCACGCCGACGACCCCGGCCGCGCCGGACGAGAGAGGCACCGGGTACGCCAGCGCGTTCCTCGGCGCCGGCGGCGACAGCGGCAGCGACGACCTCTTCGTGCACGTCACCGTGTTCGACCCGCCGGACGCCGACGCCTTCGGCAACGGCGAGTTCTTCGTCCTCGGCTGGGACTGCCTGACCGAGGAGCGGGTCCCCGCGACCGTCGCCGGCCTGGACTCCGCCACCGCCCGCGGGGAGCTGGCGCTGACCTGCGGGTCGCACACGCGGCCGGGCGAGGTCACCGGCACCGCGGTGGTGGACCTGACGTGGACCGCGGAGGGCCCCGGCCACGAGTACACCCTCGACAGCCCCGACGGCGCCTGCCGCGAGCTGCTCACCGACCGGCACGCCGTGGTGACCGGGCAGGTGCGCGTCGTCGTGCCCGAGCTCGGCTACGACGGCGTCGCGGTCACCCTGGCCGCCGACGACGACTCGCTCGCCCGGGGCGTCCCGGCCTGCCCCTGACCGGTCCCGGCGCGTCCGGCGTGACGCGCCGTCGTCCGGTTCCACCGCACACGGATCCGTTCCGCGCCCCGTCCACCGCTGCCACCCTGCCGCCCGCGCCGGAGCCGGACGGTCCGGGCGGCGCGGAGGAGGACGACATGCGGACGCGGACGGCCGGCGCCGTGACACTGCTGCTGGCTGCCGGTGCCCTGGGCACGCTGACCGGCACCGCGGCAGCGGCGCCACCCGACGGACGCGGGGCGACGACGAGCTGGTACGCCACGACGCGGGTGGACGGCGGCGACCTCTCCGTCGACGCGACGGTCACCGGCGGTCGGGACGGCGGGGCGGTCGCCGACGTCGCCGTCTTCCTCGGGGGGCTGCGCTGCGTGCCCCTCGAGGACCTCGACGTCGACCTCGTGCAGCTGGACTCGGCAGCGCTGTCCGGGGAATCGGCCATGAGCTGCACGCCGGAGGGTGGGCAGGGTGCCGTCCCGGTGGGGGCGCACCTGACGATCGACCTCGTCTGGACCGGGGCCGGGGACGTGCGGCGCCTCCCGCTGACCGGGTCACTCGACCACTGCGTCGGCCGCTTCCTCGAACGGGACGCCGAGGTGACCGGCTCGGTGACGGTCACGGTCGAGGGCGGCACGCGGTACACCGTGATGGGCGACGCCGCCGGCGACGTCGCGCTGCGCTGGCAGCACGTGGCCTGCCCGCCGCCGGCCGCCTGAGTCCCGCCCGTCCGGCGGGCGCGGTCGCCCGCCGGACGGGGGTGTCCTAACGTCCGGCGCATGCGCGCCGTCTTCGTCTCCACGCCCTCGCCCGACGACCCGCTCTCCGTCCTGGAGGTCGGCGACCGGCCCGAGCCGGAGGTGCCCGACGGCTGGACGACGGTGCAGGTCAAGGCGGTCTCGCTCAACCACCACGACCTGTTCAGCCTGCGCGGCATCGGCCTGCCTCAGGAGCGGATGCCGATGATCCTGGGCACCGACGCGGCCGGGCTGGACGAGGACGGCAACGAGGTCGTCGTCCACGGCGTCGTCGCCACCCCCGGCTGGACCGGCGACGAGACGCTCGACCCGAAGCGCACGCTCTTCTCCGAGCTGTACCAGGGCACGATGGCCGAGCGGGTCGCCGTCCCCCGGCGCAACGTGCTGCCCAAGCCCGCCGAGCTGTCCTTCGCCGAGGCCGCCTGCCTGCCCACCGCCTGGCTGACCGCCTACCGGATGCTCTTCGTCCGCTCCGGCCTGCGGCCCGGCCAGACCGTGCTCGTGCAGGGCGCCAGCGGCGGCGTCGCCACCGCGCTGGTCGTCCTGGGCAGGGCCGCCGGCTACCGGATGTGGGTCACCGGCCGCAGCGAGGAGAAGCGCGCGGCCGCACTCGAGCTCGGCGCCGAGCAGGCGTTCGAGACCGGCGCCCGGCTGCCGGAGCGGGTCGACGGCGTCATGGAGACGGTCGGCAAGGCGACCTGGTCGCACAGCGTCAAGTCGCTCAAGCCCGGCGGGGTGGTCGTCATCTCCGGCGCCACCACCGGCTACGACCCGGGCGCCGAGCTGAACCGGGTGTTCTTCACCCAGCTGTCGGTGGTCGGCTCCACCATGGGCACCCGCGACGAGCTGGAGTCGCTGGTCCGGATGTGCACGGTGACCGGCGTCCGCCCGGTCATCGACGTCGAGCTGCCGCTGGAGGAGGCCCGTGAGGGCTTCGGCCGCATGCTCGAGGGCCGCACCGCCGGGAAGATCGTCTTCACGCTCTGACGAGGAGGCCGGCCGTGGCCAGGACGGCGCGGGTGTGGCGGGGCTGGGTCCGCACCGGGGACGCCGACGCCTACGCCGTCTACCACCCCGAGGACGACCGGTACCTCGCGCAGCGCGAGGACACCGTCACGCACCACGAGGTGCGCGAGCCCGGCTGACCTCGTGCAGCAGCACGAGCGCCGCGACCGCCGCCAGCGCGGCCGCGACCGCGGCGCCGGCGAAGACGGTGTGCAGCTGGGTGAGGACGGCCTGGTCGACGGCCGCGTCGTAGGCGGGGCAGTCGGCCGGGGTGTCCGGGCAGACGGTCAGCGGCGAGCCGATCGCCGCCACCTCGGCGGTGAACCGGCGCAGCGCCACCGCGGTGAGCAGCGACAGCCCGACCAGCATGCCCACGGTCCGGGCGACGACGGCCAGCGCGCTGGCGCTGCCGTGCACGGCCGGCCCGGTGACCGCCAGCAGCACCGCGTTGACCGGCGCGATCGCCAGGCCGAACCCGAGCCCGGCGGCCAGCAGCACGACCGTGGACCACCACCGGTCCAGCGACGTCTCGTCCCAGCCGGTCATCGCCCACAGCGCCAGTGCGGCCAGCACCATGCCGCCGGCCGCGACCAGCCGCGGGGGCAGCACCCGGCACAGCCAGCCGCCGGCGACCGCGCCCACCGGGACCGCGACCAGCAGCCGGACCAGCACGAGCGCGGCGCCGAGCTGGTCGCCGGGCGTCGTCGTCGCGCGGGCGAACAGCGGGACGTCGACCAGCGCGGCCACCAGCGCCACCCCGACCAGCAGGTTGACCAGCAGCGCTCCCCACGCGCCGGGCGGCCGCAGCGCGCCCAGCGGCAGCACCGGGTCGGCCGCGCGCCGCTCGTGCAGCCAGAAGCCGGCGGCGGCCAGCGCGGCGACCGGCAGCAGCACCGGGCCGTACGCGACGACCTCGGTGGCCGGGTCGGCCGCGGCGAACGCCCACACCAGGGCCCCGAGCGCGACGACGGCGAGCAGCGAGCCCAGCACGTCGACCTCGCGGACCAGCCGCGGCACCCCGCGCAGCGGCAGCACCGCGCCGGCGGGGTGCGCGAGGCTGCGCGCCACCAGCGCCAGGCCGGCGGCGACCGCGACGAGGACCAGCGGCGTCGAGGCCGTCACGCCGTCGGCCAGCGGCACCCAGGCCAGGCCGAGGGTGACGTCCTCGGCCAGCGCGGCCGGCTCGGCCAGCTGCAGGCCCGCGGCGGCGCCGCAGAGCAGCAGCAGGAGCAGGCCGACGGGGTCGGGCCGCCGGCCGCCGCCGGTGAGCACCACCCCGGCGGCGAGCACCAACCCGAGCAGCAGGTTGAGCCAGAAGACCGCCCGCCAGTCGCTGACCGCGAGCACCGCGGCGCCGGCCAGCGGGCCGAGCACCGCACCGGCCTCCTGCACCGCGCCGACGAGGCCCAGCGGCACCGCCCGGCGCTCGGGCGGCCACCGGTCGGCGACCAGCGCCAGCGTGGCCGGGACCAGCCCGCCGGCGCCCACGCCCTGCAGGCCGCGGCCGGCGACGGCCGGGCCCAGGTCGGTCGCCGTCGCGGTCAGCAGCGAGCCCAGCGCGAACAGCAGCAGGCAGCCGGCCAGCACCGGCACCCGGCCGCGCAGGTCGGCCAGCCGGCCCAGCAGCGGCAGCGTGGCCGTGTAGCCGAGCAGGAAGCCGCCGACGATCGGCGTCGCCCGCTGCAGCTCGTCGATGCCGACGCCGACCCCGGCGAGGATGTCCGGCAGCGCCAGGACGACGACGTAGGTGTCGGCCGCGGTGACCAGCACCGCCAGCGTGGCGAGGACGACCAGCGGCAGCCCCGGGACCGCGGGCGCCCGGGACTCAGCCGACAGGCGGTGCGGTGATCTCGACATCGTCGCCGGGGTCGGAGAGCTCGAGGGTGAAGGTGGCGTCCTGGTCGGCGGCGTAGAACGGGCCGGTCAGCTCGGCGCGGCGCAGCTCACCCGACTCGGGAGCCACGGAGAAGCGGGCCTCCACCGGCTGGCTCGGGTCCTCGCTGGTGAGCACCTGCTCGACCAGGTCGCCCGGGATCTGCGCGGTCACCTCGCGCACCACCTCGCCGTCGACGCGGCGCTCCTCCCCCAGCTCGGCGGCGTCGGCCTGGGCGAGCAGCTGCGAGATGCCGGTGTCGGGGTCCAGCAGCGCGCCGGGGTCGCCGAAGCCGAACTGCGCGGGGTCGACGACGCTGTAGCCGCTGGTGAACGGCAGCTGCGCGTAGACGGTGCCGTCGACCGAGACGACGGCGAGGTCGAGCGCCGAGCCGACGGCCAGCACCTGCAGCGTGCCCTCGAACGACGCCGGGCGGAGGACGTCGCCCTCGCCGCCGACCAGGGCGGTGCCGGTGGTGGGCGCGCCCTCGCTGGTGAGCACGAAGTGCAGAGCCTCCGTCTCGTCGAGCGTGGTCTTCGCGCGGGCGAGCAGGTCGGAGGCGGACTCCTCCGGCTCGCTCCCGCCGCAGCCGGCCAGCGCGGACACCGCGACCACCAGCCCGGTCGCCGTCGCGGCAGCACGGCGCAGCACCATCGTCGTCCTCCCCGTCCGTGCCGGGGGGCTCCCGGCGCGGGCACGGTAGCGCGCGCCGCGGGTCAGGCCGGGGCGGCGGCCCTCGCGGCGATCCGCGCGGCGAGCTTGGGCTGGTCCTTGACCGGGAACGACGCCAGCGCGGGCTCGAGCCGGCCGATCCGGTACCGCTGGGTGGTGAGCGCGCGGAAGGCGAGGCCGGCGGTGACGCCGTGGTCCGGCCGGTCGACGACGGCGACCTCGTCCCCCGCGCCGACGTCGCCGGTCTGGAGCACCCGCAGGTAGGCGCCGGTGGCGCCGTGCGCGGTGAACCGCTTGACCAGGTCCGGGACGTCCCAGAAGCGGGCGAAGTTGGCGCACGGGATGCGCGGCGCGGTCACCTCGAGCAGCGCCGTCCCCACCCGCCAGCGCTCGCCGATGACCGCCTCGGTGAGGTCCACACCCGCCGTCCGCAGGTTCTCGCCGAAGCGGCCCGGCGGCAGGTCGCGGCCGAGGTCGGCGGCCCACCAGTCGGCGTCCTCCTGGGCGTAGGCGTAGACCGCCTGCCCCTCCCCGCCGTGGTACTTGCGGTTGACCTGGACGTCGCCGTCCAGGCCCAGCTCGCCGACGGCGACGCGGCCGGGCCGCGGCCGCTTGTCGATGCCGCTGCGGCCGGGCCGGCGCCCGGGGAGCGGGAGCAGGTCGGAGCCGGAGACGCAGACGGCGAGGAGCCGGCCGCTCACTTCTTCGCGGCGGAGGGCTCGTTGGTGGAGAGCGCGGCGACGAACGCCTCCTGGGGGACCTCGACGCGGCCGACCATCTTCATCCGCTTCTTGCCCTCCTTCTGCTTCTCCAGCAGCTTCCGCTTGCGGGTGATGTCACCGCCGTAGCACTTGGCGAGGACGTCCTTGCGGATGGCGCGGACGGTCTCGCGGGCGATCACGCGGGAGCCGACGGCGGCCTGGATGGGCACCTCGAACTGCTGCCGGGGGATGAGCTCGCGCAGCTTGCCGGCCATCATCACGCCGTAGCCGTACGCCTTGTCCTTGTGGACGATGGCGCTGAACGCGTCGACGGCCTCGCCCTGCAGCAGGATGTCCACCTTGACCAGCGAGGACTCCTGCTCACCGGCCTCGGAGTAGTCGAGGCTGGCGTAGCCGCGGGTGCGCGACTTCAGGGCGTCGAAGAAGTCGAAGATGATCTCGCCGAGGGGCAGCGTGTAGCGCAGCTCGACGCGGGACTCGCTGAGGTAGTCCATGCCGCCGAGCTGGCCGCGCCGGCTCTGGCACAGCTCCATGATCGCGCCGGTGTAGTCGCTGGGCGCGATGATCGTCGCGTTGACGACCGGCTCGTAGACCTCGTCGATCTTGCCCTCGGGCCAGTCGCTGGGGTTGGTGACGGTGTGCTCGGTGCCGTCCTCCATGACCACCCGGTAGACGACGTTGGGCGCCGTGGAGATGAGGCTGATGCCGGCCTCGCGCTCGAGCCGCTCGCGGACGATCTCCAGGTGGAGCAGGCCGAGGAAGCCGACGCGGAAGCCGAAGCCGAGCGCCGCGGACGTCTCCGGCTCGTAGGTCAGGGCCGCGTCGTTGAGCAGCAGCTTGTCCAGCGCCTCGCGCAGCAGCGGGTACTCGCTGCCGTCGATCGGGTAGAGGCCGGAGTAGACCATCGGCTTGGGGTCGCTGTAGCCGCCGATCGGCTCGGCGGCCGGACGGTGCTGCAGCGTGACGGTGTCGCCGACGCGGGACTGGCGGACGTCCTTCACCCCGGTGATGAAGTAGCCGACCTCGCCGACGCCGAGGCCGTCGACCGGCTTGGGCTCGGGCGAGATGACGCCGATCTCGAGCAGCTCGTGGGTGGCGCCGGTCGACATCATCCGGATGCGCTCGCGGCTGGAGATCCGCCCGTCGACGACGCGGACGTAGGTGATGACGCCGCGGTAGATGTCGTAGACCGAGTCGAAGATCATCGCGCGGGCCGGAGCCTCGCCGTCGCCCACCGGCGCGGGGATCTGCGCGACGATCGCGTCCAGCAGCTCCGGCACGCCCTCGCCGGTCTTGCCGCTGACCCGGAGGACGTCCTCGGGATCGCAGCCGATGATGTGCGCGATCTCGGCGGCGTACCGCTCCGGCTGCGCGGCCGGCAGGTCGATCTTGTTGAGGACCGGGATGATCGTGAGGTCGTTCTCCAGGGCCAGGTAGAGGTTGGCCAGGGTCTGCGCCTCGATGCCCTGCGCGGCGTCGACCAGCAGGACCGCGCCCTCGCAGGCGGCCAGCGACCGGGACACCTCGTAGGTGAAGTCGACGTGGCCCGGGGTGTCGATCATGTCGAGGACGTACTCGGTGTCCCCGACCTTCCAGGGCAGGCGCACGTTCTGCGCCTTGATGGTGATGCCGCGCTCGCGCTCGATGTCCATCCGGTCGAGGTACTGCGCGCGCATCTGCCGCGCCTCGATGATCCCGGTCACCTCGAGCATCCGGTCGGCCAGCGTCGACTTGCCGTGGTCGATGTGGGCGATGATGCAGAAGTTCCGGATCCGGGCGGGATCGGTGGCAGCGGGAGTCGTCACAGTGCCGCCATCGTCCCACGACGGGGCAGCGCGGTGGAGCACCGTGCCGGGAAGGGGTCCCCGCGCCCGGGTTGGGACGGCGCGCCGCACGCTGGTAACCTGGCAGGCCGGTCCGCTGACGCATGCCGTCCGGACGCACCGACAGACCCTTTCCCTCCTGCGAGACACCGAGGCTCACGCGTGGCGAACATCAAGTCCCAGATCAAGCGGAACAAGACGAACGAGAAGGCGCGTCAGCGCAACGTCGCCGTCAAGTCCGCCCTGAAGACGGCCGTCCGCCGCTTCCGCGAGGCCGCCGCCGCCGGCGACACCGAGGGCGCGACCACGGCGCTGCAGAAGGCCAGCAAGGCCCTCGACAAGGCCGCCAGCAAGGGCATCATCCACAAGAACCAGGCGGCCAACCGGAAGTCGGGCATGGCCAAGCAGCTGACCAGCCTCTGAGCTGCGTCCAAGCGCTCCCGGGCCCCCGTCCTCCGCACCGGAGGACGGGGGCCCGTCGCTTTCCGGGGCGCGTCCCTGCCGGGACGGGCGCTCAGTAGCCGGCGCGGGCCCGGCCGCGGCCGGTGGTGGCGCGGATGTCGACGATCCGGCGGATGGCCCGCTCGAGCGCGTAGTCGGCGCTCGCGGCCACGCCCTTGACGTCGGCGTTGAGCTCGGCGGCCACCCCGATCGCCTGCTGCAGCCCCTCGATGCTCCAGCCGCGCGCCTGCGTCTGCGCCTTCTTCACCTTCCACGGCGGCAGCTTGAGCGCCCGGGCGAGGTCGCCGGTGTTGGTGGTGTTCAGCGAGGTGACCCGGGCCGCGGTGCGGATGCCGTCGGCGATCGCGTCGGCGATGAGCACGTGCGCGACGCCGCGGTCCAGCGCCCAGCGCAGCGTCTCGATCGAGCCCTGGCGGTCCCCCACCAGCACCTTCTCGGCGACGGTGAAGCCGGTGACCTCGGCCTGCCCGCGGTGGAAGCGGGCGACGGCGTCGGCGTCGATGGTCCCGCCGAAGTCGGCGACCAGCTGGGTGGCCGCCGACGACAGCGCCCGCAGGTCCGCGCCGACCGCGTCGACCAGGGCGGCCACCGCGTCGGGGGTGATCCGGCCGCCGGCCGCGCGCACCTCGTTGCGGACGAACGCCGCCCGGTCGCCGGGCGAGGAGATCTTGGCGCACTCGTCGAGCGCCGCGCCGGCCGTGGTGAACGCCTTGACCAGCGCTTCGTTGCGCTTGCCGCCGTGGTGGACGACGACCAGCGTGAGGTCCGGGTCCGGGTCCTTGCAGTAGCCGGTCAGGGCGTCGACGAGGGCGCTCGCGGCCTCGTGCACGCCGCCGACGACGACCAGCCGGTGCTCGCCGAACAGCGACGGCGCCAGCACGTCGGCGAGCTGGCCGACCGGCAGGCCCGCGGCGACCAGTTCGTGCACCTCCGCGGCGGGGTGGCGCTCGAGGACGGCGGCGCGCACGGCAGCCACGGCGCGGGAGCGCAGCAGCTCCTCCTCGCCGACGACGGCCCGCAGGCGGGAGGTCGGTGCCGGGGGTGCCGCTGCCACGCCCCGATGGTGTCACGGCCCACCGACGGTCCCGCCGCACCGCGGGTCCGCCCGGCACGCCGTCCTCGCCGGTCTGCGCCGCCCCGGCCTGCGCCCCCGGAGTGCCGCGGGCGGCGACGCCCCACTCCCCCGCCGACCCGACGACGGCCAGGTCGCCCTCCCGGTCGGTGCGGTGCACCCGCATCCCGTCCCGGGCCAGCAGCGACAGCAGCCGCGGCGCCGGGTGCCCGTAGGTGTTGTCCGCGCCGACGCTGACCAGCGCCACCCGGGCGCCGGTCGCGGCGAGGAAGGCCGGGTCGGCGTCGGCGCTGCCGTGGTGCGGGACCTTGAGCACGTCGGCGTGCAGGTCCACGCCCCGGTCGAGGACCCGCGCCTCGGCGGCCGCGCTCAGGTCGCCGGTGAGCAGCACCCGCACGCCGCGCACGGTGACCCGCACGACCAGCGAGAGGTCGTTGGGCTCGGCCGCGGCGGTCGCGATCTCCGGTGGCGGCGCCAGCACCTCGAGCCGGGCGCCGCCGACGTCGCGGCGATCGCCGGGGACGAGGACCTCGCGGCGCGCACCGGCCCGGGCGGCCGCGCGGGCCAGGTCGCCGGCGCGGTCGTCGGCCGGGGACAGCGTGCCGGTGGCGAGGACGCCGACCTCCCGCCCGTCCAGCGCGCCGGCCAGCCCGCCGACGTGGTCGGCGTCGAGGTGCGACAGCAGCACCAGCGGCAGCCGGTCGACGCCCAGCCGGTCCAGGCAGCGGTCGACCGGGCCCACGTCCGGGCCGGCGTCGACGAGCACGGCCTCGCCCGGGCCGGTCGGCAGGACCAGCGCGTCGCCCTGCCCGACGTCGCAGGCCACCAGCACGGTCTCCGGCGGCGGCCAGCCGTCGGCGACCTGGCGCAGCGGCCAGCCGAGCAGCACCAGCCCGAGCAGCGCGGCCAGTCCCAGCGGGCGCAGCCGCCGGTACCGCCACAGCGCCAGCCCGGCGGCGAGCAGCAGGACGGTCAGCAGCAGCGCGCCGCCGGTGCCGGCCGGCCAGCCGGTCGCGCCGTCGGGGAGGGCGGCCGCGGTGCGCGCCACGGTGACCAGCCACCGCACCGGCCAGCCCGCCAGCCACACCAGGCCGTCCCCGGCGACCGGCACGACCGGCCCCACGACGGCGGCCAGCAGGCCGAGCACCGTCGCCGGGGCCACGGCGGGCGCGGCGAGCAGGTTGGCCGGCAGCGACACCGGGCTGACCAGCCCGGACAGGCCCGCCACGAGCGGCGCGGTGGCCAGCCCGGCGGCCGCGGCGACCGCCACCGCGTCGGCGGGCGTACGCGGCCAGCCCCGCCGCTGCAGCCGGCGCGACCAGCGGGGCGCCAGCAGCACGATCGCCGCCGTCGCCGCGACCGACAGGGCGAAGCCGGCGTCGCGGGCCAGCCGCGGGTCGAGCAGCAGGAGCACCACCACCGACGCGGCCAGCGCGGGGACCGCCGCCCGCGCCCGGCCGGAGGCCAGCGCCAGGAGGGTGACCGCACCCATGGCCGCCGCCCGGAGGACGCTGGCGTCGGGCCGGACCAGCACCACGAAGCCGGCGAGGACCACGAGGGCCACGACCGCCTGCACCCGGCGGTCGACCGCCCGCCGGCGCAGCGGCGCGAGCACGCCGGTGAGGACGATCGCCACGTTGGCGCCGGAGACCGCGGTGAGGTGGGACAGGCCGGCGCGGCGGAAGTCCTCCTCCAGCACCGGGTCCAGACCGCGGGTGTCGCCGACGACCAGGCCGGGCAGCAGCCCGTCCGCGGGTCCGGGCAGCACGCGCCCGGCGGAGGCGGCCAACCCGTCGCGGACGGCACCCGCGGCGCGCTGCAGCCGGGAGGGCCCCTGCACTGGCTCCGGCGGGCCGCGGGCCGACAGCCGCGCGACGACGCCGTCGGTGGCCGGCGCGGTCGCCACCGCCACCCGGGTGCGCACCACCTGCCCGGGCAGCACGCCGGTCCAGTCCTCGGCCGGCGCGAACAGCACGGCGCCGGCGGTCAGCGACACCGTGGCCGCCCGGTCGGTCGCCGCGGTGACCGTGACGTCGAGGACCAGCCGGGGCGGGCCGACGCCGGCGACGCGCCGCGGGTCGCCGCCGACCTCCAGGACCACGTCGACCGTGCGGCCGGCCGCGACGTCGGCGAGCGGGGAGGCGGCGCGGGCGGCGCCGCGGACGGCGGCGACGGTCGCGGTGGTGGCCACCGCGGCGAGCACGACGAGGAGCACGAGGACGCCGGCCCGTCCCCGGTGCCGGACGAGCAGCACCGCCCCGAGCGACGCCGCGCCGGCCAGGACGAGCAGGACCGGAGGCGACAGCAGGCCGGCGGCGAGGGTGACCGCCCAGGCCGCGGCGGCAGCCGGGACCAGGCGCAGGTCCAGCCACGACCACCGCCGGTCCGGGGAGGCGCTCACACCCGGACCAGGTCGGCCAGCTCGCCGTAGACGGCCGGGCCGATGCCCGGGACGTCGTCGAGCTGCTCGACGCTGGTGAACCGGCCGTGCTGCCCACGGTGGTCGACGATGCGCTGGGCGAGCACCGGGCCGATGCCGGGCAGGGCGTCGAGGTCGGCGACCGTGGCGACGTTGAGGTCCAGCGGCCCGGCGGGGGCGGCTCCCCCGCCGACCGGCGCGGCGGCCACGCCGGGGACACCGACGGCGACCTGCTGCCCGTCGCTGACGACCGCGGCCAGGTTGACCGAGGCGGGGTCGGCCTCGGGGAGGAGACCGCCGGCCGCGGCCACCGCGTCGGCGACGCGGGCGCCCTCCGGCAGTGTCACCAGGCCGGGCGTGACGACGAGGCCCACCACCGAGACGACGACCGTCGTGCGCGCCTCCGCCGCCTCCGCGGGCGCGGGCTCCGTGTCGATGGCCGGGGCCGGCTCGGGCGCCGGCTCCACCTCCGGCCGCTGCAGCCAGGTCCACCCGGCGAGCAGCAGCGCCGCCACCAGGCCGGTGAGCCACAGCGCCGTGCTGCCGCGCCGGCCGGGGTCCACCCGCACCGCGCGCCCGGGCGCCCGGTGCCGGCCGAGCCCGCCCGGCAGCCGCCCGTCCGCCGCGTCGCCGCCCGGGTCGTCGTCGCGGTCGCCATCGAGGTCGTCGAGGTCGTCGAGGTCGTCGTCGGCCCGGTCCCCGCGGGGCTCCGGGCGGCGGAGGAGGGCGACGCCGGTGCGCGGTGGGGACTCGAGCGGGTCGTCGTCGGGCAGCCAGCCCGAGCGCCGGCCCTCGTCGAGCAGCACCCGGAGGCGGGCACGGATGACGTCGGCGGCGGGGTCGCGGCGGGAGGTCAGGCGCACGCGGCGGACGCTAGGCAGCCCGTCCGCCCGGGAGGACCGGTCCGCGGGAGCTGTGGACGGCGGTGCGGGCTGTGGACGGGCACGGGCCGTCCGGCGGCGGCCGGGTGCACGCTGCCCGCCGTGTCCGCCCCTCGCTCAGTCCCCGTCCGCCGGGGTCACCACGACGCCGACCGCACCCGGCCCGACGTGCGCGCCGACCGCCGCCCCCAGCTCGCTGACGTGCAGCTCCCGGACCCCGGGCACGGCGCGCTGCAGCTCGGCGGCCAGGCGCTGCGCACGCTCGGGTGCGGCGAGGTGGTGGACGGCGAGGGAGGCACCGGGGCCGCCGGCGGCCTCCTCCGCGCGCTTCACCAGCCGGGCGAGGGCGCGCGCGGAGGTGCGCACCCGCTCCAGCGGCACGACCCGCCCCTCGGCCACGTGCAGGACCGGCTTGACCGCCAGCGCGGTTCCCAGCAGCGAGGCGGCCGAGCCGATGCGGCCGCCGCGGCGCAGGTGCTCGAGGGTGTCGACGACGAACAGCGTGCGGGTCCGCGCGGCGGTCCGGGCGGCCACGGCGGCGACCTCGGCCGCGGAGGCACCCTCGGCGGCGGCACGGGCGGCGGCGAGGACGGGGAAGCCGGTGCCCATCGCCGTCGACCGCGAGTCGATGACGGTGACGAGGTGCTCCCCCACCTGGGCGGCGGCCATCCGGGCGGCGTCCCAGGTGCTCGACAGCTCGGCGGACAGGTGGACCGACACCACCCGGTCGGCGCCCTCGGCGAGCCGGCGGCGGTAGGCGGCGACGAAGTCGCCCGGGGTGGGCCGCGAGGTCGAGACGTGCTGGCCGCGGGAGGTCAGCGCCCGGGCGACGTCCTCCGGGGTGATCTCGGCGCCCTCCCGGCCGGAGTGCCCGGCGAGGACGACGTAGAGCGGGACCACCTCGATGCCGTATCGCGCGACGAGGTCGGGCGGCAGGTAGGCCGTGGAGTCGGTGACCACGGCGACGGACACCAGGGGAGGCTAGCCCGACGCCGACCGGCGGCCGACGTGCAGGCGGACGGCCGGTGTCGCGCAGGTGTCCTCAGGCGACCGCGTCGGCGTCCTGGGCCGTCGGCGGGGGCGCGGCACCCTCCGGGGTGGCCGCGGCGTCGGCCGGGACGCCGGGGGCCGGTCCCTCGACCCGGCCGGGCAGGGCGGCCACGACGGCGTTGTGCCGCATCAGCCGCCACCGGTCCCCCTGGCGGGCCAGCTCGCTCCAGCCGCAGTTGGCCAGCGACCCGAACACCCGCCGGTGCTGCGGGCCGAGCTCGAGCAGGGCCTCGACGAGCCGGCCGGCGGTCCCGCCGTGGGTGACGACGACGGCCACCTCGGCCGGCGGCAGGTCGCGCAGGGCGGCCAGCGCGCGGCGGGCGACGTCGGCGGCCTCCTCGCCGCCCCGGCCCTGCACCGGCCGGCCCGCGAGCCAGTCGGCGTACTGCTCGGGGTGACGCTCGGCGACCTCGGCGCGGGTGAGCCCCTCCCAGCAGCCCAGCCCGTGCTCGCGCAGCCGCTCGTCCAGCCGCAGCGGCACGCCGAGCAGGCCGGTCAGCGCGGTGGCCGTGTCGGCGGCGCGGACCAGGTCGCTGGCGACGACGATGGTCGTGCCCGCCGCCAGCCCGGCGGCCACCAGGTGCGGCGCGGTGCGGGCGGCCTGGGCGCGGCCCTCCGCGTCCAGCGGCGGGTCCATCTGGCCCTGGAAGCGCCCGGTGGCGTTCCACTCGGTCCGCCCGTGCCGCCAGACGACCAGCCGGGGCACCGGCAGGTCGAGGGCGGCGGGAGCCGTCACCGGCCGGTCGTCCCCGCGTCCCCGTCGACGCCGCCGCCGCGGGCGTCCTCCTGGAGCGGGTCGCCCTCGAGGGCGTCCTCGTCGGCGAGCTCGTCGTCGGTGAGGTCGTCCTCGGTGAGGTCCTCCGTCGGGTCGGGCGCCAGCGGGACCGGGTCGGAGCTGCCGGGGTCGACGTCGTCGGTGGACAGCGTGCCCGTCGCGGTGGGTGCGCCGTCGGCGGCCGGCGGGGCGGCGCGGTCGACGAACGGGATGGTCGGGCAGTCCTTCCACAGCCGCTCGAGGGCGTAGTAGGCGCGCTCCTCGGCGTGCTGGACGTGCACCACGACGTCGACGAAGTCCAGCAGCACCCAGCGGGCCTCGGCGACGCCCTCGCGGCGGACCGGCTTCACGCCGTGCCGGCGCAGGCGCTCCTCGACCTCGTCGACGATGGCCTGCACCTGGCGCTCGTTGGGCGCCGCGGCGAGCACGAACGCGTCGGTGATGGCCAGGCGGTCGCTGACGTCGACGATCGAGACGTCGGTGGCGAGCTTGTCCGCGGCGGCCTGGGCGGCGAGCAGCGCGGTCTCCCGGGCCTCGGCGGAGGCGGTCATCGGGGCACCTCCCGGAGGTGGGCAGACGGTGGGTCGGCGGGGTCGGGGTCGGCCGGGTCCGCGTGCGCGGGGGTGGCCGGGGGGCGGTCGTAGGTGGGCCGGTCGCCGCGTGGGCCCGGCGCGCGCCGGCCGCCGGCGCGGTACAGGCCGCGCTTCTCGATGTACTGCACCACGCCGTCGGGCACGAGGTACCAGACCGGCATGCCGCGGGCCACGCGGTCGCGGCAGTCGGTGGAGCTGATCGCCAGGGCCGGGACCTCGACCAGGCTGACCGCGCCCTCGGGCAGGTGCCCGTCGGCGAGGGCGAACCCGGGGCGGGTGACCCCGATGAAGTGGGCCAGCCGGAGGAACCGGTCGCTGTCGCGCCAGCTGAGGATCTGCGCCAGCGCGTCGGCGCCGGTGATGAAGAACAGCTCGGCGTCGGGACGCTGGGCGTGCAGGTCGGTGAGCGTGTCGATCGTGTACGTCGGGCCCTCGCGGTCGATGTCGACGCGGCTGACGGAGAACCGGGGGTTGGAGGCGGTGGCGATGACGGTCATGAGGTAGCGGTCCTCGGCGGGGCTGACCTCGCGCTCGGTCTTCTGCCAGGGCTGGCCGGTGGGGACGAAGACCACCTCGTCCAGACCGAACAGCCCGGCCACCTCGCTGGCGGCGACCAGGTGCCCGTGGTGGATGGGGTCGAACGTCCCACCCATCACGCCGATCCGGGTTCCCGCCACCGATCGAGCCTATCCGGGCGCCGCACGGGCGGCCCGGCTGCACCCAGCGGACCCGGTCCCGGACGGCCGGGCGCGGGGCGCCTCCGCCCCCGGCCGTCGGGACGGGACCGTCCCGGTCGCGACCGGCACCCCCGTGCCGTCGGTCGCGCCGCCTGCACTCCCGACCGCGACGACGGGAGCACCGGCGGGGCACCGCGTCGCGCCTCGGTGCCCGCGCTGACCAACGGCCCACCCGGCCACCGGTTACGAGAGGTCTCGCAAACGGGTCCCCCGGGCGTGTCGCCGTGACCGAGTGGGGTCAGAGCGTGGTGACGAACTCCGCCAGCTGGGTGGCGTTGCGGCACTCGACCATGTCGACGACCTCGCCGTAGCGGTCCGCGGCGGAGTCGCCGCTCCCCCACAGCCGCCGCGGCTCGGGATTGAGCCAGTGCGCCGAGCGAGCGCGGCGGACCAGGTCGGCGAGCACCGGCAGGCCGGGCTGGCGGTAGTTGGTCCGCCCGTCGCCGAGCACCAGCAGCGAGGTCTTCGGCCCGACGGCGGTGGGCCAGCGGTCGGCGAACACCTCCAGGGCGTTGCCGTAGTCGCTGTGCCCGTCGAAGGCGACGACGTCGGCCTCGCGGCCGATCCGCGCGACGGCGCCGGCCACGTCGGCGCCGGGCCGGAAGAACCGGGTCACCTCGTCGGTGGAGTCGACGAAGGCGAACGCGCGGACGCCGGAGAAGTGCTCGCGCAGCGCCTGGGTGAGCATCAGGGTGAAGTGGCTGAACCCGGCCACCGATCCGCTGACGTCGCAGAGCACGACCAGCTCGGGCTTGTGCACCTTGCGCGGCCGGTGGTGGGTGACCACGGGCACCCCGCCGGTCCCGAGGGAGGCGCGCACCGTCTTGCGGAAGTCCAGCCGGCCCTGGCGGCCCATCCGCCGCCGCGCGGACAGCCGCACCGCGAGCCGGCGGGCCAGCGGCGCCACCGCGCGCCGCAGCTCGGCGAGGTCGGACTGCTGGGCGCGCAGGAAGTCGACCTGCTCGGCCAGCGGCCGCACCGCGCTCTTCGCCACCCGGTCGCGCCCGCGGTCGGCCGCGGCCCGGCGGCGCACCTCGGCGTCGACGGCGGTGCGGAAGGCGGTCAGCCGCTCGCGGACGGTCTGCCGGGCCACCTGCTCGGCCAGCCCGCCGCGGCCGCCGTCGCCGAGCAGACCGGCCAGCAGCTGCGCGACCAGGGTGTCCGGCGACAGCGCCCGCATCACCCGGTAACCGAAGTAGGACTGCCCCGACGGCGACGCCGGCGCCCGCCCGAGCTGCTCGACCGCCTGGCGGGCGAACCGGCGCAGCGCCTCGTCGTCGCCCTCGAGCAGCAGCCGGGCCAGCTGCTCGCGCATCCGCTGGGCCAGGTCGCGCTCGTCGCCGTCGCCGTGCCCGTCGGGCAGGTCGAGGGTCGAGCCGTCATCGGCGTCCGGCTCGCCGTCGGCGGGGTCCGCGCCGTCGTCGGTGGGGCCGGGAGCGGGCCGGTCCGACAGCGGCCACCACAGGTCGAACAGCACGTCGTAGGCCGGGCGCTGCGAGGCGCGCTGCAGCAGCACCGCCGCCAGCCCGTGCCGCAGCTGCTCGCGGTCGAGCAGGTCGACGACGGTGAGGATCTCCGCGGCGTCGACGGCCTGGCTGATCCCGACCGGGATGCCGGCCTCCCGCACCGCCCGCACGAAGCCGTCGAGGTGACCGGCCAGCCCCCCGGGGGACACCGACGGCGCGGACATCAGTTGAGCCGGAGCTCGGCGGCGGCGCGGTCCTGGTCGCTGGCGTGCTTGAGCACCACGCCGAGCGTCGAGCGCACCGCCGTCTCGTCGAGGGTGTCCAGGCCGAGCTCGAGCAGCGTCTGCGCCCAGTCGAGTGTCTCGGAGATCGACGGCGACTTCTTCAGCTCCATCGCCCGCAGCGCCCGGATGGTGCGCACCAGCTGCTCGGCCAGCCCCGGCGCGAGGTCCGGCACCCGCGAGAGCACGATCTCCCGCTCCCGCTCGGCGGAGGGGTAGTCCAGCGACAGGTACAGGCAGCGCCGCTTGAGCGCCTCGGACAGCTCGCGGGTGGCGTTGGAGGTGAGGACGACGGTCGGCCGGCGGGTCGCGGTCACCGTGCCGAGCTCGGGGATCGTCACCTGGAAGTCGCTGAGCACCTCCAGCAGCAGGCCCTCGACCTCGACGTCGGCCTTGTCGGTCTCGTCGATGAGCAGCACGGTCGGCTCGGTGCGCCGGATCGCGGTGAGCAGCGGCCGGGAGAGCAGGAACTCCTCGCCGAAGATGTCGTCGTGGACGGTGTCCCAGTCCGCGCCGTCCCCGCCCTGCGCGGCCTGGATCCGCAGCAGCTGCTTCTTGTAGTTCCACTCGTACAGCGCCCGCGCCTCGTCCAGGCCCTCGTAGCACTGCAGCCGGATCAGCTCCGAGCCCGTGGCCGCGGCCAGTGCCTTGGCCAGCTCGGTCTTGCCGGTGCCCGCCGGGCCCTCGACCAGCAGCGGCTTGCCCAGCCGGTCGGCGAGGAAGACCGTCGTCGCGATCTGCGCGTCGGGCAGGTACCCGGCGGTCGACAGCCGCTTGCTCACGTCGGCCACCGAGGAGAACTGCGGCGACTGGGTCGGCGGGCGGGGCATGCGCGCTCCTCGGCTGGGGCGGTGGGGTGGGTGACCGCTCGGCGGCCGGGATCAGCGGGTGTGGCCGTTCCCGGTGACGACGTAGGTGGTGCTGGTCAGCTCGGGCAGGCCCAGCGGCCCGCGCGCGTGCAGCTTCTGCGTGGAGATGCCGATCTCGGCGCCGAAGCCGAACTCGCCGCCGTCGGTGAACCGGGTGGAGGCGTTGACCAGGACGGCCGCGGCGTCGACCCCGGCGGTGAACGCGGCGATGGCCGACGCGGAGTCGGCGACGATCGCCTCGCTGTGCCCGCTCCCCCACCGCGCGATGTGCTCCAGCGCGGCCGGCAGGTCGTCGACGACGCGCACCGCCATGTCCATCGACAGGTACTCGGTGGCCCAGTCCTCGTCGGTGGCCGGGACGACGGCCTCGTGCGCCGCGCGGGCGGCGTCGTCGCCGTGCAGGGTCACACCGGCGTCGGCCAGGGCGGTGAGCAGCCGCGGCAGGAACGGCGCGTCGCGGTGCACGAGCAGCGTCTCCGCGGAGTTGCAGACGCTCACCCGGTGGGTCTTGGAGTTGAGCACGATCGCCTCGGCCATCGCCGGGTCGGCGGAGGCGTCGACGTAGACGTGGCAGTTGCCGACGCCGGTCTCGATCACCGGCACCTGCGCCTCGCGGACCACCCGCTGGATGAGCGAGGCACCGCCGCGCGGGATGACGAGGTCGACGTGCCCGCGCGCGGACAGCAGCTCGCCCACCGAGGCGCGGTCGGCCGGCAGAAGCTCGACCGAGCCCTCGGGCAGCCCCGCCTTCTGGCCGGCCTCCATGAGCACGGCGACCAGCGCGAGGTTGGTGCGGTACGCCGAGGCCGAACCGCGCAGCAGCGCCGCGTTGCCGCTCTTGAGGCACAGGCCGGCGGCGTCGACGGTCACGTTCGGACGGGCCTCGTAGACGATCCCGACCACGCCGAAGGGCACCCGGACCTGCCGCAGCTCCAGCCCGTTGGGCAGCCGCGAGCCGCGGACGACGTCGCCGACCGGGTCGGGCAGGGCGACCAGCTCGCGCAGGGCGGCGGCCACGCCGGCCACCCGCCCGGCGTCCAGCCGCAGCCGGTCGAGCACCGACGCCGGCGTGCCGTCGGCCTCGGCGGCCGCGACGTCCCGGGCGTTGGCGGCCAGCACCTCGTCGGTCCGCTCGACCAGCGCCTCGGCCATCGCGGTGAGCGCGGCGTCCTTGACGTCGGTCGGGAGGGTGCGCAGGACGCGGGACGCGGCGCGGGCGCGCAGCGCGGCGGCCCCGATCAGCGGCAGGTCGGCGGCGTCGGACACGCCCCGCAGGGTACGCGCCGCCCCCTCCGGCCAGGCACCTCCGCCGCTGTGTGAGAATGGTTCTCATGACCACGACGACGCGCGTCCTCGCCGCGACCACCGCGGCCGCCACCGCCCTGCTGCTGGCCGCGTGCGGCTCCGCCGGGGAGGACGAGGCCGCGGCCGCGGACGGCGTCTCGGTCGAGGCCGCCTTCTACCCCCTGCAGTGGGCGGCCGAGCGGGTCGGCGGCGACCGCGTCGACGTCCAGTCGCTCACCCCGCCGGGCGCCGAGCCGCACGACCTGGAGCTGACCCCGCAGGACGTCGCGTCACTGACGGAGGCCGACCTCGTCGTCTACCTCGCCGGGTTCCAGCCCGGCCTCGACGAGGCCGTCGACGAGGCGGGGGACGCCGCCTGGGACGCCGGCGAGGCCGCCGACCTGTCGCCGGCCGCCGAGGAGCACGGTCACGAGGGCGAGAGCGAGGAGGAGCACGCCGAGCACGCCGGCGAGGACGGCGAGGCCGTCGACCCGCACTTCTGGCTCGACCCCACCCGGCTGGCCGACGTCGGCGACGCCCTGGCCGACCGGCTGGCCGAGGTGGACCCCGACGGCGCGGACACCTACCGCGAGAACGCCGCGGCGCTGCGCACCGACCTGGAGACCCTCGACGCCGAGATGGAGCAGGGCCTGGCGGACTGCGCGGTGACCACGCTGGTCACCGCACACGACGCGTTCGGCTACCTCGGCGAGCGGTACGGCCTCGACGTGGTCGGCGTCAGCGGGCTGAGCCCCTCGACCGAGCCCAGCCCGGCACAGCTGGCCGAGATCTCTACGCTGGTCCGGGAGCGCGGGGTGACGACCGTCTACACCGAGACCCTCGTCGACCCCGCCGTGGCCGAGACCGTCGCCGAGGAGGCCGGTGTGCGAACCGCCGTCCTCGACCCGATCGAGGGCCTCACCGACGAGTCGGCCGGGGACGACTACCTCGCGGTCATGCGCGCGGACCTCGCCACGCTGCAGGAGGGACAGGGCTGCGCATGAACGACGCCGCGCTCCGGCTGGCCGGCGCCACGATCGGCTACGGCGACGTGGCCATCGTCCGCGACGCCGGCCTGACCGTCCGGCGCGGCGAGGCCGTGGCGGTCCTCGGCTCCAACGGCTCGGGCAAGACCACCCTCATGCGGGGCGTGCTGGGCCTGGCCACCGTGCTCGGCGGGACCGTCGAGGTGCTCGGCGCCCCCGTCGGCCGGCTGCGCGAGCGCGGGCGCGTGGGCTACGTCCCGCAGCGGCACACCGTCAGCGGCGCGATGCCGGCCACCGTGCGCGAGGTGGTCGGCGTCGGCCGGCTGCCGCGGCTGGGCCTGTTCCGCCGGCTCGGCCCGCGCGACCGGGACGCCGTCGCCGAGGCGGTCGACGCCGTGGGCCTCGCCGACCGGCTCGAGGACCCGGTCGCCTCCCTCTCCGGCGGGCAGCAGCGCCGGGTGCTGGTGGCCCGGGCGCTGGCCGCCGAGCCGGAGCTGCTGGTCATGGACGAGCCGACCGCCGGCGTCGACGCCGCCAGCCAGGCCGCGCTGGCCGCGGTGCTGGCCCGGGTCGCGGCCGCCGGGACGACACTCGTCGTCGTGACCCACGAGACCGGCCCGCTCGCGGGCGTGCTCTCGCGCGCGGTCGTCGTCGACTCCGGCCGGCTCACCTACGACGGGCCGCTGGCCGGCGCCGGGCCCGCCGGCCCGGACTGCCACCACCCCGAGGAGGCCGCCGAGCCGGCGGCCCGCGGCTACCGCCTGGACCAGCCGCGGCCGGCGCCGGACGCCGTCCGCGTGCGCCACGGGAGCCGCTGACGTGGAGCTGCTCGAGTACGGGTTCATGCAGCGGGCGCTGCTGGCCTCGCTGATGGTCGGCCTGGTCGCGCCCGCCGTCGGCGTCTTCCTGGTGCAGCGCCGGCTGTCGCTGCTCGGTGACGGCCTCGGGCACGTCGCGCTGACCGGCGTCGGCATCGGGGTGCTCACCTCCACCGCGCCGGTGGGGACGGCGCTGGTCGCCGCCGTGCTGGGCGCGGTGCTCATCGAGCTGGTCCGCGCGCGCGGGCGGACCAGCGGCGACGTCGCCCTCGCGGTGCTGTTCTACGGCGGCATCGCCGGCGGCGTGGTGCTGCTGTCGTTGGCGCCGCGCGGGCAGGCCACCAACCTCGACGCCTACCTGTTCGGCGCGATCACCACGACGACCACCGCCGACGTCGCCGTCTTCGCCGTCATCACCGTCGTCGTGCTCGCGGTCGTGTGGCTGCTCGGCCAGCGACTGTACGCGGTCAGCGACGACGAGGAGTACGCCCGCGCGGTCGGCCTGCCGGTGCTGCCGCTCAACGTGGTGCTGGCCGCGCTGGTCGCCTCGACCGTCGTGCTGTCGATGCGCGTGGTCGGCCTGCTGCTGATCAGCGCGCTGATGATCCTGCCGAGCGCGGTCGCCCAGCTGGTCGGGCGCAGCTTCCGCGCCACCCTGTACCTGGCCTGCGCGATCGGCGTCGTGGTCAGCGTCGCGGGGACGGCGGCGTCGTACTACACGGGCACCCCCTCCGGCGGCACGATCGTGCTCCTGGCCATCGCCCTGTTCCTGCTGGTCACGGTGGTCGTGGCGCTGCGCGAGGCGACGGCGCGGCGCCGGCACGGGCGGCGGGTGCAGGTGCACGCCGCGCACCCGCACGAGCACGGCGACGGCTGCGGCCACCGCCCCGTGCCGCACGGCGACCACGTCGACTACGACCACGACGGGCACCTGCACGCGCCGCACCGCACCGGCACGGGCGTGCACTACGACGAGCACACCGAGCACGTGGCCCCGCCGCCGGTCGGGACGGAGCGGCCGTGAGCGCGCCGGAGGTCCCGGTCCGCCGCCAGACGCGCCAGCGGACCGCGGTCATGGCCCTGCTCGAGGAGCTCGACGGGTTCCGCACCGCTCAGGACCTGCACGCCCTGCTGCGCGAGCGCGGCGACGCGGTCGGCCTGGCGACCGTCTACCGGTCCCTGCAGGCGCTGGTCGACGACGGCCTGGTCGACGTGCTGCGCGGCGAGGACGGCGAGGCGGCCTACCGGCGCTGCTCGCCGGTGCACCACCACCACCTGGTCTGCCGCTCGTGCGGGACCACCGTGGAGGTCGCCGACCCGCCGGTGGAGCGCTGGGCCGCGAGGGTCGCCGCCGAGCACGGCTTCGCCGACGTGCAGCACCAGCTGGAGGTCTTCGGGACCTGCGGCAGCTGCACCGCCGCTCAGCGGTAGGGGTCGGTCACCTCGCGCAGCCGGGTGAGCGCCGCCCGCAGCTGGGCCGTGGTCTCCTCCCCCAGGTACGCCGTCCACTCGGCCTCGACCTCGGCCTCCACCCGGCGGGCGAGCGCCACCAGCTCCTGGCCCCGCTCGGCGATCTGCACCAGCCGGGCGCGGGCGTCGGTGGGGTCGGGCACGCGGCGCACGTAGCCCGCCCGCTCGAGCTGGTCGACGAGGTGGCCGGCGGTCTGCTTGGTCACCAGCGCCTGCGCGGCGAGGTCGGTCAGCCGGGTGCCGGCCGGGCCGATCCGGGCGGCGATGCGGCCCTGGGCGAGCGTGAGGTCGTCGAAGCCCTCGGCCGCCATCGTCGCGAGCAGCCGGGCCTCCATCGCGCGGTGCGGGTAGAAGCAGAGCAGGGCCAGGTTCTGCTGCTCCTGCTCCCGGCCCGGGCGGTCCCCGTCCTGCCGGACCTCGTCTCGGACGCTCACGATCCCCCTTGACGTTGGTCAGACGATCTGACTGAATGGTCAGATCATCTTACCAACACCGAGGGGGCCGTCGTGGACCTCGACGACGTGTGGCGCTGGACCGACTCCCAGCGGGCGAGCCTGGCCGATCTGCTCGACGACCTGTCGCCGGCCGAGTGGGAGACCCCGTCCCTGTGCGAGGCCTGGCGGGTGCGCGACGTCGCGGCGCACCTGACGCTGGCGCAGACGGGACTCCGGGACCTGGTCGTCCCGGCGATCCGGGCGGGCGGCAGCTTCAACCGGATCATCCGGGACACGGCGCTGCGCGTCGGCCCGCTGCCCGACGACGAGTACGGCCGGCGGATCCGGGCGATGGTCGGATCACGGCGTCGGGCGCCGTTCATCTCCCCGATCGAGCCGCTCCTCGACGTCCTCGTGCACGGGCAGGACATCGCCGTCCCGCTGGGCCGGGAGCGGCCGGTCCCGCCGGCCCCCGCGGCCGTGGCGGCGCGGCGGGGCTGGGACATGGGCTTCCCGTTCCGGGCGCGGAAGCGGCTGGCCGGACTGCAGCTGCGGGCCACCGACAGCGACCTCGTGCTGGGCGGGGGCGCCCCGGTCGAGGGCACGACGGGTGACCTCCTGCTGCTGGTCACCGGGCGCACCGCGACGGTGCACCGGCTATCCGGCGAGGGCGCGCGACGGCTGCCGGCGGCGGACGGCCGCCGGGAGGGAGTGAGGAGGACGTCATGACCCTGGGCGTGATCACGGACGTGTCCGCACCGGTCGAGCTCTACGACGCGGTGCACGCGGCGATGCTGGAGCGGAACGGCCCGGCCTTCGACGGCCTACTGCTGCACCTGGTCCGGCCCACCGCGGACGGGTTCCAGGCGATCGACGTGTGGGAGTCGCGGGAGGACCTGGAGCGCGCGAACCGAGAGGTCATCGAGCCGGCGTTCGCCGAGGTGCTGCGGGGACAGGAGCCCCCGGCCTCGGTGTCCACCGAGTTCGAGGTCCGCGGCCTGGTGCTCCCCCGCGCCGGCGTCGCCATCTGACCGCGGGGCTCAGTTCGTCGAGGGGGACGAGATGGTCTGGGCGGTGATCGAGGACGTGACCGCACCGGCGGAGTCGTACGACCTGGTGGAGCTGTACGACACCGTGCACCGGCTCCTGCTGGAGCGCACCGGTGGGGAGTTCGACGGACGGCTGGTGCACCTCACCTGGCCGACCGCCGACGGGTTGCGGGTGATCGAGGTGTGGGACTCCCGCGAGCAGTACGACCGCTACGGCCGCGAGGTCATCGGACCGCTGGTCGACGAGGTCCTGGCGGGGCGGCCGCACCCGCCCGAGCTCGTGACCCGGTTCGCCGTCCGCAGCCTGGTGGTCCCGGCCGGCGGGGCGGTCGTCCCCGCCGGCGTGGCGGCCCGGTGACCCGCCGGGTCAGTTGAGCGCGCGGGTGCCGGGCGGCAGGACGCCGCCGCCGACCATCTCGACGACGGCGTCCTGCAGCGCGGTGAGCGCGACCCGCTGGGTGAACGGGCCAGTGGAGACGCGGGCGACGCCGAGCTCCTGCATCTCGCGGGCCGGCAGCGACCGGCCGGGCACGCTGATCAGCGTCAGCCTGTTGCGGCCCAGACCCTCGACGACCGTCTCGATCTCCTCGCGCCTGATCAGCCCGGGCACGAACACGACCGGGGCGCCGGCCTCGAGGTAGGCCTTCCCGCGGCGGATCGCCTCGGCGACGAGCTCGCCGCGGTCGGCAACCTTGGCGGCGCGGACGAAGGTGTCGGTGCGGGCGTTGAGCACGAACTCGATGCCGGCGTCCCGGCCGGCCCGCACCACCGCCTCGACGGCGGCCACGGCCTCGTCGAGCGGCTTCATCTGGTCCTCGAGGTTGCCGCCGACGACGCCCTTCTCGATGGCCCGGCGGGCGGTCTCGCCGGCGTCGCCGTAACCGGCCTCCATGTCCATGCTGACCGGCAGGTCCACCGCGGCGGCGATCCGGCCGACCATGTCCAGGTGCAGGTCGAGCGGGATGTTCTCGCCGTCCTCGTAGCCGAAGGTGGCGGCGATGCCGTGGCTGGCGGTGGCGAGGGCGCGCACGCCCTCGGTGGCGGCCACCACCTGCGCGGAGACGACGTCCCACACGTTGGTGAGGACGAGGATCTCCGGGGCGGTGTGCAGGTCGAGGAGGGTCCGGGCGCGGGTGGCGAGGTCGGTCACGGGACCCGACCGTACGGCCCGGCTAGCGGTCGCGCAGCGCCCGCAGGGCGGCCTTGCGGGCCTCGCCGGCGAGCCGGTCGAGGAACACCTTCCCGTCGAGGTGGTCCACCTCGTGCTGCAGGCAGCGGGCCATGAGCCCGGTGCCCGACAGCCGCAGCGGCTCCCCGTGCACGTCGAAGCCCTCGACGACGGCGGACATCGCCCGCACCGTGGGCGCCCAGAGCCCCGGGATGGACAGGCAGCCCTCGTCGCCGTCCTGGGTCTCCTCCGACAGCTCCACGACCCGCGGGTTGACCAGGTGGCCGATCTCGCCGTCGACGTTGTAGCTGAACACCCGGGCGCTCACCCCGATCTGCGGGGCGGCCAGCCCGGCGCGGCCGGGGTGGTCGACGGTCTCCTCGAGGTCGCGGACCAGGGCGGCCAGTTCCTTGTCGAAGGCCCGCACCTCGTCGGCGGGCGTGCGGAGCACGGGGTCACCGAGCTCGCGGATGGGGCGGATCGTCACCCGGGCAGTCTCGCAGCCGTCCGCGGCCGCCCGACCAGCACCATCTCGTCGCGGTGCACCACCTCGCGCCGGTACTCCGGGTCGAGGTCGGTGGTGCGGCGGCCGAGCAGCGCGGGCATCTCGCGGGCGTCGTAGGCGACCAGCCCGCGGGCGACGACGGTGCCGTCGGGCCCCACGAGCTCGACCGGGTCGTCGGCCAGGAAGTCGCCGTCGACGCCGGTGACGCCGGCGGCCAGCAGCGAGGCGTGCCGCTCGCGGACCGCGCGCACCGCGCCGTCGTCGAGCACCAGCCGCCCGCGCGGCCGGCTGGCGTAGCGCAGCCAGAACTGCCGGCCCGAGGGACGGCGGCCCGAGGGCTCGAACAGCGTGCCGACCCGCTCGCCGGCCAGCGCGGCCGCGGCCTGGGGCGTGGAGGTGACCACGACCGGCACCCCCGCGCCCGAGGCGATGAGCGCCGCCTCGACCTTGGTGGCCATGCCGCCGGTGCCGACGCCGTTGCGCCGGGCGGTGCCGAGGGTGACCGCGGCGAGGTCGCCGGGGCCGCGGACGGTGTCGAGCAGCTGCGCGGGGCCGGTGCGCGGGTCGCCGTCGTAGACGCCGTCGACGTCGGACAGCAGCACCAGCGCGTCGGCGGCGGCCACATGCGCCACGAGGGCGGCGAGCCGGTCGTTGTCGCCGAAGCGGATCTCGTCGGTGGCGACGGTGTCGTTCTCGTTGACGATCGGGATCACGCCGAGGGTGAGCAGCCGCTCCAGCGTCTGCCGGGCGTTGCGGTAGTGCCCGCGGCGGGTGAGGTCGTCGGCGGTCAGCAGCACCTGCCCGACGGTGACGCCGTGCCGGTCGAAGGCGTCGGCGTAGGTCTGCACCAGCCGCAGCTGGCCGACGCTGGCCGCCGCCTGCGCCGTCGCGAGGTCCCGCGGCCGGCCCTCGACGCCGAGCGGCGCCAGGCCCGCGGCGATCGCGCCGGAGGACACCAGCACCACCTCGCGGCCCTGCGCCCGCACCGCGGCGAGGACGTCGACCAGCGCGGCGAGCCGGTCGGCGTCCAGCCCGCCCGGCAGCGTGGTCAGCGACGAGGACCCGACCTTGACGACGACCCGGGGTGCGCCGGCGACCTGCGGGCGGGCGGTCACTCGCCGTCCTCCGGCAGCTCGCCGTCGGGCAGGTCGCCGTCGGGCAGGTCGTCGTCGGTCCAGGTCTCGGTGAGCTCGTACGGGACCCGGCGGGCTTTCTTCGCCGCCAGCCGCTCGGCCGCGCGCACGCGGTGCGGCGCGTCGATGCGGTTGTCGGTGCCGCGGCCGCCGAGGCCCGCGGTCTCCTCGGCCAGCGGCGTGCCGGCGGGCAGGCTGGGCGCGAAGTCGAACGCGACGTCGCCGATGACGACGGTGTCGCCCTCCTGCGCGCCGAGCTTCATCAACTCGTCCTCGACGCCGAGCCGGTTGAGCCGGTCGGCGAGGTAGCCGACCGCCTCGTCGTTGGTGAAGTCGGTCTGCCGCACCCAGCGCTCGGGCTTCACGCCGCGGACGACGTAGGCCTCGTCGTCGGCGTCGAAGGCGACGGTGAAGCCGGAGTCGTCGACGGCGCGCGGCGTCAGGGTGATGCGGACCGGCTCGGGCGCCGGCAGCGACGCGCGGTACTGCTCGACGGCGGCGCCCAGCGCGTAGCCGAGCTCGGCCAGCCCCTCCCCCGTCGCGGCGCTGACCGGGAACACCCGCAACCCGCGCTCCTCCAGCGCCGGGCGGACGAGGTCGACCAGCTCGCGGCCGTCCGGCACGTCGATCTTGTTGAGGACGGCGAAGCGCAGCCGGCCCACCAGGTCCAGCTCGTCGCCCCCGTACTCGGCCAGCTCGTGCTCGAGCGCGTCGATGTCGCTCTCCGGGTCGCGGCCGGGCTCGAGCGTCGCCATGTCGATCACGTGCACGAGCACCGCGCAGCGCTCGACGTGGCGGAGGAACTGCAGGCCCAGGCCCTTGCCGGTGGCCGCGCCCGGGATCAGTCCGGGCACGTCGGCCATCGTGAACACCGTGTCGCCGGCGCGGACGACGCCGAGGTTGGGCACCAGCGTGGTGAACGGGTAGTCGGCGATCTTGGGCCGGGCCGCGGACATCGCCGCGATCAGCGAGGACTTGCCCGCCGAGGGGAACCCGACCAGCCCGACGTCGGCGACGCTCTTGAGCTCGAGGACGGCGTCGAGGCCCTCCCCCGGCTCCCCGAGCAGCGCGAAGCCGGGGGCCTTGCGCCGGGGGTTGGCCAGCGCGGCGTTGCCCAGCCCGCCCTTGCCGCCGTGCGCGAGCACGACGCGGGTGCCGGCGCCCATGAGGTCGGCGACCACCTCGCCGCCGACGCTGACGACGGTGCCCTCGGGGACGCGCAGCACGCGGTCCTCGCCGCGCGCGCCGTTCCGGTGGCTGCCGGCGCCGGGTCGGCCGTTGCCCGCCTTCTGGTGGGGGCGGTGGTGGAAGTCGAGGAGCGTGTGGACCTGGGGGTCCACCTCGAGGACGACGTCGCCGCCGTCCCCTCCGTTGCCGCCGTCGGGGCCACCGAGGGGCTTGTACTTCTCGCGGTGCACGGACGCGACGCCGTGACCGCCGTTGCCCGCGGCGACGTGCACGACGACGCGGTCGACGAACGCGGCCATGTCTGCTCTACCTGCTCACTGCTCGCTCAACGACGACGAGCCCCCCCGCCGGCCCCCCCCCGCGCCCCCCCCCCCCCGCCCCCCCAACCCCCCCCGCGACCCCCCCCACCCCCCAGCAACACAACCA